>NZ_CP041238.1:2487500-2825833 GCF_013488225.1 Sinorhizobium mexicanum
AGTCAAAGTTTGCCATCTTCGGTAGCAGACCTTCCCTTCCGCAAAACCTCCCATAGTTAAGCCTCATCGGAAGCTTTCATCGGGAGTACGAGGCCATGTCGATCCTCATCAGCATCTTGATCACGTTCCTGGTCGTCATCCTGGTGCTTTATCTCGTCAATCGGCTTCCACTGGACGCGCGCGCGAAACAGATAGTCCAGGCCATCGTGATCATCATCGGCATCCTCTCACTGCTTCGGTATCTGGCGGTCTTTTGATCGCGCTCTCGACCCCATTCGGGCGCCGTAACTGTGGCCTCTGCTGGGACGCTCTGCGCTGCAGGCCTGCATTTGTATAGCTTGTGAGGCTTTGAAAAACGCGCTCGAATTGACCCCGATCGCGCCGAACGTTCCCGGCCGACCGACAGGCCGGTCTCGACGGAAACGCCGATTGATCACGCTTGCCCCGCTGCCAAAATAGCTACGAACATTGAGTGAACCGGTGGCGGGAGATGCCGCCCATCACCCGTAATCTCCAGCCATGAACTGAGGAGCATGGTATAATGCCGTCACGTTACCACGCCTCAATCTTTGTTATCCCTGGCCACCCATCGCGCAGGAACCAGTTCCGCCGATGGCACGTTCTCGTATGTGCATAGAGTGGAGTTCGTTACGATGATTGGAAAAGATTATCGAGGGCCGGAATATCACGCTTCGACCGGCTTGCCCGTGGCCATCCTGTTGCTGTCCGTGCTCGGCATATCCGCCTATCTCTTCCTGGCAGGATCTTTGACCAGCGAGGAGCACGCGGTGGCCAAGGTCTACTTGCCGGCGGCACAGACCCAGACGCGGTGACATGCCGTAGGCGCTTCTGCGTGGTTCCCTGAATCGGGGTCGATTTAGGGACAAGATCATGCAGAAACTCAAAGCTCTACAGCGACCATTGCGCGTCCAATTGGACGCTCGGCGCTGCAGAGGCGGGGCTTTTGCTTCGCCGGCTCGCGAATGCCTCGAAATTCTCACATTTCGGTTCCTCATGATGGGGAATGAACAAGACCGGCATCGCCTTTCTGGCGCTTATACTCATCCTTGTCGCTCTCGTTTTAAGCATCCTGGCGTTTAATCCCGAGGCAGTGGCGCCTCCGCCCAGACCGCCAATCGCTCCGAGCAACTAGAACCCAGGAAAGTGGGGAGCGGTTTTCCGTCTGGAATTGCCTGGTTTCAAGGCAATTCCGGAAATGTAGGCAACGGTTCTCCGCCGAGGCTACCTGCTGCCTGTCTCCTGAATCGACCTCGATTTTCCAAGCGCTGCAGCGGCCTGCGCGGCCGCTAACACGCCCGGCGCCGTACGCCCATTTCCGGCCGCTTATGCAAACATCGGCTGAAGTAATTACGAACGCCAGAGGAACGCTTGGCGAACGAAGCATGGATGTCTACTCCCCGCGGGCTAAGCCCTCGTCCGCCAAGCCGAAGGCGGAAATACCTCCTCCGGGTAGGGCCTATTCGGTAATCCGGACGACCCGCCGCCAGACAAAAGGGCAGTCGGCGGCGCGCGGCGCGCCGCCCTGGCCGGGCGGCGCAGCGCAGGAAACCCCATCCCGCTCAAACAACCTTCCGGTCCGTGAACTTCCACGCCGCGGCATCGGCCTTCACCCGCGCGAACCGCTTCATCATCAGTGCGTAGCGCGAGGCGGACAGAAGGTCGTCGCGTTCCTTGACGACCCGGCCGTCCTTGCGGTGGTAGAGGCGGAATTCCTCGAACCAGTGGGCACAAGTGGAAAACACCTTCCAGCGCCCGGTCTGCATTCGCTGCAGCATGTCGGAAAGCCCGGCTTCCAAGCCGTTGGTGCCGTCGTCGAAGGTCGCCCGCTCGGCAGTGAGCGCCAGCCCCTGCCCGCGATATTGCGCGGCAAGCTGCTCGCCGCTCCCCTTGTCGTGCTGCAGGCCGTCATGCGGCCAGGCGAAGGGCAGCCACGCGCCCCAGGGTTTCAGCGCCGCCGCATGGATGATCGGCGTCGCCTCGCGCTCGCGATAGGTTTTCGTCACATAGAAAACGTCGGCGTCCCGGTCCCAGGCGCAGGCGATGGCGGCGAAGGGGTGATCCCAGCCGAAGTCGAGCCCGCCGATCTGCACCCAGTGCTTCGGGATCTCGAAGGGATCGACGCGGATCGTCTCCTCCGCCACCGGGAAGATGCGGCCTGAGCCGAGCGCCGGCACGCCCATGGTGCGCGCCTCGCGCTCATGTGCCGGGTAGCTGTCGATGATCCGCTGCCGCTCCGCCGCCGTATAGTGCTCGGCATCCTCGATCGTCATGGTGATGACCTCGCGATCCGGCGACTTTTCCATCAGGTACCGCGCCACGACGCTGCTCAATCCCTTGAGCGGCGTGAAGGTAACGGCGACCGCGCCCCGCGTCGCATTGGTGCGGGTGATCCCCTCGAAATAGACATCCTCCGGCGGCTCCTCATCGAACCAGACATAGTCGACGGTGTTCGCCTGCCACTTGCCGCGCCCCTGCTCGTAGGCCTTGAAGAGCAGCGTCGAGGCGCCTCCCGTGACATGGCGCACCGTCACGCTGTCGAGCGCGCCGGAAGCGCCGGAACGCCGCGTGGTCGCCTGGATCGCCGATTTCGGAATGAAGCCGGTGCCCCAGTCCTCCTCGTTGAGCGGCGGGCCGACCAGCAGCCGCTGCACGCCGTCGCGCGTCAGCTCGTAGGATTCCGAGCCCGCCAGCATCACGACCGCCCTGTCGAACCGTCGCCCCCGCCACCAGTCCGGGTAGCGCCCTGTCAGGTGCATCGCCGCCTCCGCTGCGCCGGCGAGCGTCTTGCCGAGCTGGTTGCCGGCCATGAACAGTCGTTCACGCACCGCGGCACCCGCCGCATGGAATTCGCGCTGCTTCGCATAGGGCCGGTAGAGGGCGAGAATATTGGTGCGCCGCCGCCGGTCGAGTTCGGCCATCAGCACCGCCTGTTCCTTGAGCAACGCGTGGAGATCGCACGGTTCTCCGAAGGCGCCCGGTATCGCCGTCGATCGATTTGGCATTTTTTCTCCACCGGTTCGCGCAATGTTCCATCATTGGCTCTTGCCTTTGACGAGCAGTCGTGGAAATTCCACCAAATGAGAATCAGCCGTACCTTATTGATTACGCTCTGCCTCTCGGCGCTGGCGTCCTCGTGCACCGAGACCGCCACAGCGCCCGCACCCGTGCGCCGCTCGAAAGTGGCCGCCGCTGTGGTCGACAATTCGCCGCGCCAATGCACCACCCGCCAGACGCAGTGCTACTACGGCACCGGTCCGGCCGGCGAGCCCTGCTCGTGCTGGTCGAACGAAGGCGCCCCCGACCACGGCATCACCACCAAGTAAACCTGCAGCAATTCACAGTGCTACAGCGTCCTTTGCGCGTCCGGTAAGACGCGCGGCGCTGTAGAGCTCGAACTGTCGCGAAAATCGCCTGGCCGCCCCGCGGCCGGCGATGCCGTCACTGCAAAGACTATCCACGGGATACCGGAAGCCGCATCGCGCTCCCGCGCATCATATCGGACGCACGGCATTTCGGCCCGACTGCCGCCATCAACCGGCCGTTAACCATATCTCACGTTACCAGGGGAACATCTCACTCGGCGCCACACGAATATCGTCATCGCACGCTCTGAAGGGACGGACGACAACAACGCGCTTGAAAGGGGATGGAGATGGTCAAAACTGGTCTTGGCGCTTCGATAGCTGCTCTCACCTTCTCCATTGCCGTGTCTGCGGTTCTTCATGTCGCCTTGGCCCAAAATCGAACAGAGGCCATCCCCGCCGTATCGACGGAGATAACCTCCTCGATCTCGAAATAAGGTGATCGCCCCGTCCGGGAAGGCCCGACTGGATGGGGCTGACGCGGTTGCCTGCGCGTCACGCGGCGCGATAGCCGCGCTGGGCCTTCGTACTTACCCCCAAAACGTCGCAACCCACACGCAGGTTCCAATTCCGGGTTAGCTTCCCCTCTTGCGACACCCCCCTTGCGCTTCCTTCGGTGCTGGCCAATGCTTGAGCCGGTCGCCCACCGAAGGAGCACACCATGATCGAAGGTCATTGCCATTGCAGGTCGGTGCGCATCACCGTGCCCATCCGCCCCGAGACGCTCGGTGATTGCAACTGTTCCATGTGCAGCCGGCTTGGCGCGCTGTGGGGTTACTATCCTGTTGCCGACGTCACGGTCAGCGACGAGCAGAAAACGCTTGTGGGCTATGTCCAGGGCGACGCAACGCTCACCATGCATCATTGCGGGCGCTGCGGCTGCACGACCCATTGGTCACCACGCGGGCGCAACGCCTCGCGCATGGGTGTGAATATGCGGATGTTCGACCGCGCGGTCTGGGAGGAGATCCCGCACCGATTGATCGACGGCGCAAGCTGGTAGACGGCCTCGCCCCACTTGTCCGTGCTCGCCGTTAGCCGGCGCCATTAGCCCGGCCGCGAGACCGCTCAGATCCTGCCCATTAACAGCAGGACGACCAGCACGACCACCAGGACGCCGAGAATGCCGGAAGGGCCGTAGCCCCAGCCGCTCGAATAAGGCCAGGAGGGAAAGGCGCCGATCAGGAGCAGGATCAAAATAACGAGAAGTACGGTTCCAAGCATATTGCGATCCTCCGCTGCATAATTCGATCCGCGAATGGAATTACGCAGCAATTACAAGCTGCCACTGAGACATTGGCGCGTGCGCGCCGCCGCGGATGGTTTGTCATTCCTACCGAATGCCCATAACCGCAATAAGTTCCGATGAGACCGCGTCGGCCGACCGCTAAACCCCACGTCTCAGAGGATAATTCTGCGCCGCGCCGCCGTCCCCGCCAATATTTCGACTGTATCATTGGTAACAGCGCCGGCGCGCCGAAGATCCTTGTATGCATTTGTTCTCAGCTTCTTGAGAACATGCTAGATTTCCCACGGCTACAGAGGGGGAGAACCAATGCCACGTATCGCAGATCTTTACTTCAAGACCGCCATCATTTTTCTGATCGCCGGCATCTCGATCGGCCTTCACATGTCGATTTCAGGTAATCACGCGCCGACCGGCGCCCATGCCCACGCCAACCTGCTCGGCTGGGTCACCATGGCGCTCTTCGGCGGCTACCACGCGCTCAATCCGAAGAAGGCCGAGAAGCGCCTGGCGATGATCCAGTACGTCGTCTACACATTTGGCGTCGCGGTGCTGATCCCGTCGCTTTACCTGCTGCTTTCCGGAAATGCAGCGATGGAACCAATCGTCGCCATTGCCTCGCTGATCGCCTTTGTCGGTGTGCTGATGTTCGCCGTCATCATCTTCTCGGGCAGCGAGGCCTCGGTTCCCGCCGGCGTCTCGCGGGCGCGCTAGCGCATCGGCCCGAAAATCGGAATCGATTTTCGGAAAGCACGATGCGTAGATTCAAAGACTTACAGCGTCCTTTGTGCGTCCTGAAGGACGCACGGCGCTGTAAGTCTATTGGGATGAGGTGGCCTCCACCTCATCCTACCGCAGCAGTACATCTTCCAGAATTCCAAAAATCCCTGCAACGTTTTGAATTTCTGCAGGAATCAACCCTGGTTCGACTTCGATCCGGGGCGCTGTCCGGACGATCGCCGGGTCGCTGCGGACTTCCGCGCCGCCCTGCCTCTCGCCGGCGCCTCGATCAGCGGCCGGATCGTCGCGTCGAGCATGCGGATGCGCCGGACAAGCTCTTCATCCGTCAGATCGTCCAGCGCGTTCGCATTCGCCGACAGATCCTTGGGCAGGATCGAGGCCAGGAGCTTCAGATAGGATTCCGGCTTCTCCTCGCGCAGCCGCGCGATCACATCGACGCCATGCGCCTCAAAATCCGCCTGCACCGCTTCGAGGAAAGCACCGCCGAGCCGTGTGCGCGAGCCCTTCGCCAACGGACCGGCGGATTGGTCCCCATCATCGGCCGGCCCATCTGCCGGATCGTCCGGGCAAAACCCCGGCGCGCTTGAAACATCGTCTTCGATCACTTCCGTCGCCTCTCTTCCATCGATTTTGCAGCGTGCGAACAGCCGTAGGAGCCGGCTCGAAGAGGAGTGTGCATCGACTATTTTCGCTACCCATAATTGGGCCAAAATCGCGACTCAGATTGCATCGCAAGCGCCCGCACGCCACGCCAAGCGTGTCGCGATCCAGGAAAAGCACCCCGGCACCATGCTGAAATTCATTGCCACGACCTTTCTCGCCGCCGCTCCGGCCGTTTCAGCCTTCGCAGCCGGACAGAGCGGCGAGCCACAATATTTCGTCAAGGCCTGGCTGCAGAAGGTGGACAAGCGCTTCGAACACACGACCGGCTGGTGCGACGCCAGTTATTTCTGCTCGCTCACGATCGGCGATCACACGGTAAAGCTACGCGAGATCGGGCATTCCCGATATTTCGTAAGCTTCGAGACCGCTCCTTCCGAACGAGAGCGCTGCTGCCTGTTCGCCGGCGGCACCGCCGAGACGATGGTCAAGACCGGACGACCTCATGTCGAGACCCTCTACGACAGCGCGGCGGATGTGGCGGACGGCGGGGATCCGGTTGAATTCGGCAAAATCATCATCCTCGTCGAAGACCTGAAAAAGCCCGAGCCGGACTGGTGGCAGGTGACACCCGTCAGAGCATCGCCCCGAGACACGCTGCAAGAGGCAAGGTGAACATGTCCGGCTCACTCGCAATGGCGCTGCTCGCCGCTATCTCCGCCTCCTCTGCCCTCGCCTCGCACCAGACCGGCGATCCTCGTTACCTCGTCAAGGCGTGGATTCAGAAATACGACAAGAGTTTCGTACACGCGACCGGCTGGTGCGGCACCGGCGATCTTTGCACCCTCGAGGTCGGCGAGCACGATATCCGCATCCGCTTCTTCCTGTCAGGCGAAAGCTACCGCTTGAGTGTGCGCGCCGCGCCCGACGATCCGGCCACCTGCTGCGTCTTCGCGGACAGGTCTGATGAAGTTCTCGTCGGCGGCGGATCCCCGCACGCCGAAACACTCTATTTCCGGCTTCCGGACGAGCTCGCAGACAAGGGCCGCGTAGAATTCGGCACGCTGTTCATTGCGCTGGAGGATTTGCGATAGCGACCGCATTCCGATTTCGTTCCGCACCCGCCCGGCCGTCGCGTTGCGCCTCTGGTCAGTGTCGTTCGAGCGTCTTGCGCCTTGCGATCGAGCCGGGCGGCTGCGGGGCGGCCGGTGACGCTGCCATGGCCTCAGCGCCGAGCATCCTTTCGGACGCCTCAAGGTCGCTGTTCCACGAAGGCGCATCACCGGCCGCCTACGGCGCCGCGCCGCGTCGTGGGACGCGCGGCGGCTGCCGTAATTCGTTGTTTGACGATGTTTGATAAGTTCGGGAATCGAAACGGCTGCCGAAGCAGCCGCCGCATCAGGACAAAATTCCTATCCTTGATTTACGGAATAATCCAACTCACCTGCGCGGCGCAAGAGCCGGCAAAGTGAAAAGCTTCCGATCGCCGATTTAGCGACAGCATTTTTTGCCCCCCGCCGCCACCGCATCCGTTCAGGCGCTCGCGGTTGGCGGCGGATGTCCATCGCCTGCAGCCACCAGACGCGGACCATCGAGCCAGTCGGGCGGCGCGTGCTATCAATCCCGTCACCCTGTGACGAGCACAAGAATGGTGAGTCTAGGGCATCGGCCGAGCGACAGCGGGCCATCCGAGGGACATTCGGCCGTTGATGTTCTTTGTGCGGCCGACCCGGACGCCCTCATCCCTGTGCTCGTCACAGGGATCCAGCCACGGCGCGTCCGCGCGTGAACGACTCCGCCTCGCCGCAGATGTTGTAGCTGGCGTGGGGCGACCGTGCGCCACGGCTCAAGGGATATTACGGCGCGCGGAGACTTGCCGTTTTTGCGCCCCCCACGCCCACTCGATCACTTCCATGCGAATCTGAAAATTTGGCTCAAACCCTTGCTATACAAACGTATATTATAATTTCCTTGCATAAGACAGAGCCCTCTGCTTCAATCAAGCCAGGTCGATGCTCAAGGGGCTTGGGCATGATTGGATTGGTGGCATTTCCGCAAGCAGCACGACGGGGACGAGACATCATCGCGCCTTATGGCCGGTGGTTTGCCGTCGTGCACACGCCTAGGAAAACCATTGCCTGACCAGCCGGTAAAAAAGACGTGAGCGAGGCTAGAAAAACCGGCAGGCCGACAAATATTTATACTGTAAACAGCAAGAAATGACGGTGCGGCATATATTTTTTACACTTTGACGAGCCCATGGCTCCCGGGCCGATACCGGGGAACCAGACAAGCCCTCACGCATTTGCCTTCCGACAGAAGGAGTTTCAGTCATGCGTAATCACTGGATGTATGTTGCCATCGGATTTCTTGCCGGCGCTGGCCTGTTTCTTACGACCTCCTGGCAGCAGCGCACGGCGCCAGCCGAAATGCCAACGGTAAAACTCGAAAAGACCGACCGCCTCCAGGGCCCCGCCGTCCAGACCTCGTTCATCATGGATCGCTTCGGTCCCGCGCACTCGGTGGAATAAGCGTCACACCTACGGCGCCGCGCGTCTTATCAGACGCGCAAGGGACGCTGTAGTGCTTTCAATTGCTGTATGTTTCCTTGAAATGGACCCGATGTAAGGAAACATGCAGCAATCCCCTGAATCCACAGCGATGTCACCGGAAACGTCACAGCGGCTTTCCGGCGGCTCCACTGCATGATTTCCTCAAACGTGGCCGGCTGCATCCGGGCCGGCAGCATGGCCAAACTCGCATCCCCGCGAGCTGGCAACAGTGATCGGGTCCTCGGGTGGCCAGGATATGAACCTTTCCGCTCGCTGAACGTTTCCCTCCAGCCTGAAATAACGCGGAGGACTGGTGATGGTGCCTGCCCAGCGTGCCAAAATGATCGAGTGGATCGCGGTGATTGCCGCGTGCGCTCTCGTTGCGGCGTTCATGGTCGCAACGTTGATGCCCTGATCGACGTCATCATTCAGATAATGCCGGAAAATTTCCGCTGTTCGCGGATGTAGGCGATCGCAGCAGCTTCCAGGGCTCTGCACTCCTCCTCGAACCGGAGCAAGGTTTCATCGTCCTTGTCGGGAGCGCATCGCAGGGCATCGCGCCGCAAGCAGGCGTGCTCGTATACCTCGCATAGATGCAGAAAAACGAGATCCTGCATCATCCAGGGGCTGTCCCTCAATTCGGGGGCCGCCAGGAGCAGCCTGGTCATTCCCGCTTTCTGCATATCCATGCCAACGCTCGCATTCTTGGACGAGCCACTGCATGGTTCCTAAATCGCAGGTGATCCAAAAAACATGCAGCAATTCAAAGTGCTACAGCGCCATTTGCGTGTCCGACAACACGCGCGGCGCTGTAGGAAGTATGTTAAATGCCGGCGACAGATGAAGGTTCCAGAAGCACGGCGACTGCGCCCGCTGCGTCGCAGGTGTTCATTGCCGACAGACGCGCCGTGGCCAAGAAGAAGAGAAATCAAACGGATGCTTCATTGAAACACACCCTGCCGCCGATCGTCATTTGACAACCGCCGTGACGATAAAGGCGGCAATGGCGCCGCAGAGCGCTGCATAGGCGCAGGCGCGCAACATTTTCATTCGGCGCGTTCTCTCGCCGGTCCAATCGTAGCCCATCATGTGCTCCGAACCGCCTTACAGCGCCGCGCGTCTCATGACGCAGGAGGGCCGCCGTAACGCTTTGAATTGCCACATGATTCCGCAACCCAGCTTCGACTTGGGGAATCGTCCAGTAACTTGCCGGCTTCTTCTTAAAAAATGGAGAATCGAGGCGAGAAAATCTGCGCTACCAGTGCGCCAGAGTCTTTCAGGCCGGCAGCGCAAGACGGTTCTACATTCGTGAACGGGCGCCACGCGGCCCCTTCCCGTCTTGCCTTTCACCCACGAATGCGCAAGTTACGCCCGAACGGGCCTTGCCCGACGAAACTTTCGAGGACGCTGCTTTGAACTCCGAGAACAAGCCCGATGCCACCATCAAGGTCGAGAAGCGATTGAACGGCCGCTGGGCCTTCGTGCTTACCTTCCGTGGCGTGACCTATCCCGCCGAGGGGCAGTTTGCCTCAGAGCTCCAGGCGCAGGCCGCAGCGCATGCGGCGAAGAAGATCCTCGAGCAGCGCCACTGACCCGCTGCATGTTTCCTTAAATCGGAGCAAGGCTCCCCTCCGCCCTCACTCCGGCAGACCCGCCAGTCGATAACCGTCGACAAAATACCGCCTGAGCTCTTCGTCGCGGAACGGTTGCGATTCGGCCCACTGCCGTATCGTGAAGTTCGGGTTGTTCATCATGAACAGCTGCGCTTCAGTCCGCGCATCATCCAGGCGTCCGAGCCGCGCCAGGCTTGCCGCGAGCAGGCGGCGCGAGGTCGCGCGGTAGGTTTCCGGCCGACGCAGTGTCTGGACCGCCGCCTCGTAATCGCGGCTCGCATACTGGGCCTGCCCCAGCATCCAGTAATACCAGCCCGGCGGGTGAGGATTGAGCCGGAGCGCCTTTCGGACGTGCTCGATGGCATCGCCGGGTCGGCCGGCCAAGACAATCAGATCCGACCGCATCGCCCAGGCGTCGGCGTGGTTCGGATCGAGCCTCAGGGCGAGGTCGAACTCCGCGTCCGACTCCTCCCAGCGCCGCTCATGCCCGAGAATGATGCCGAGCACCCAGCGGTTGCCGGCGTCATTGGGGTCGAGCTCGACCGCCTTTTGTGCTTCCGCCACCGCTCGCGGCCGGTTGGGGTCGATTGGCTGATCCCAGAACTCCCAGCTCAGCCACAGGTTCAGCGCCAGCAGCCGATGTGCCTCGGCATAGTCCGGATCGCGTGCGATTACCCGCTGCAGCAGGAAGATCGCCTCCCTCGCGCTGCCGGCTGTATGCAGACCGAGCGAACGCGCCCGGACACAGAGGTCGTAGGCCGCCATGTCCGTCGGCCTGTTTCGCGCCGGCGCGGTCGTCAATCGCCCGACCAGCGCCTCGACGATCTTGCTCGTCACTTCGTCCTGGACGGCGAAAATGTCCTCCAGGCTACGGTCGAATCGTTCCGCCCACAGGTGGTCTCCCTGCATGGCGTCGATCAGCTGGGCATTGATGCGAACGCGTCCGGCGGCGCGGCGGGCGCTGCCTTCCAGGACGTAGCGAACGCCAAGCTCGCGGGCGATACGGCGCACATCCGTGGGCCTGCCCTTGTAGGCGAAGACGGAATTGCTGGCGATGACGAACAGCCCGCTGGCCCTGGAGAGGTCGGTGATCAGGTCTTCGGTCAAACCGTCGACAAAAACCTCCTGTTCCGGGTCGTTGCTCATGTTCGCGAACGGCAGGACGGCAATGGACGGCTTGGTCGGCAGCGGCAACGGTGCCTTGGCGGCGCCATGCTGCCCCCAGCCCGAAGGCTCGATCCGGTAGACAGAAACCGGCTCGACCACATTCTTGATGGCGTGCGGGCCAAGCTCGTCGAATTCGCAGTAGAGCCGCCGGCGGACCTGGTCGTAGATGCTGCTCGAAACGAAGATCTCACCCGGACCGGCCATCGCCTCGAGCCGCGCGGCGACGATGACGCCATCACCGTAGAGATCGCCGCCTTCGACGACGACGTCGCCAAGGTTGATACCGATTCTCAGAAGAATTTGCCGGTCGTCGGCCAGCCCCTCGTTTGCCGCCTGCATCCGCCGCTGGAATTCGATTGCACAGGTTACGGCGTTCACTGCGCTCGCGAACTCGACCAGCACACCGTCGCCCATGGTCTTGACGACGCGGCCGTTGTTCTCGCGGACAAGTGGCTCCAGGATCTGCTTGCGGCGTTCCTTCAACGTCGCGAGCGTACCGCTCTCGTCGAGTTCGACGAGGCGGCTGTAACCGACCACGTCGGCGGCCATTATCGCGGCAAGACGCCGTTGGGCGCGTTCTTCAGCCATTGCAAACGCCTTCGCAGAACGCAGTGCCCCGAATTGTAGGACGTCCCCGCGAAATGTCTATCAGGCGAATGGGACGGCGGCGGCTTGTGCTTGCCGTCTATAGACCGGCCCGAGTATCGAGCGGGAGAGCGCAGCGGATCCCCGAGAGAGAGAGCAAAACACCGTTCTACTTGCGAATGCCGAGAAGTTTTATGTTGTGGCAAATGAAAAATCTGATTTACTGCCGCTTCGCTACTTGGCTTTTCGGGGGATATTGCCGATGGGGTGGACGCGCAGGGATATTGTGCTTGGTGGTTTGGCCTCGCTCGGCACCGTGGCAGTCCAGAGACCCACATTCGCAGCGGCGTCTTCCTATTTTTCCGGCAACGCCGTCGACAACGGCGTGACCTTCCGAAGCACCAACTTTGCCAAGATCGACAAGAAGTGGCGCCGCCAGGTCGTCAAATATTTCAGCAGCGAGCCGATTGGCACCGTCGTTGTCGATACCAGGCACCATTTTCTCTACCTGATCATGGAGAACAAGACTGCCATCCGCTACGGCGTCGGCGTCGGCCGCGAGGGCTTCAAATGGTATGGCCGCGCCACGATCGACCGGAAATCGCTCTGGCCACGCTGGACGCCGCCGCCGGAGATGCGTGAGCGCCACCCCGAACTGCCTGAATCGGTCGAGGGCGGTTCGCCAAAGAACCCGCTTGGCCCGCGCGCCATGTACCTGCTTCGCGATGGTGTCGATACCGGCTATCGCCTGCACGGTACGCTGGAGCCGGGCAGCATCGGCAGGGATGCCTCCAGCGGTTGCATCCGCATGTTCAACGAAGATGCAATCGATCTTTATCAGCGTTGCCCCATCGGCACCGCGGTGCAAGTCCTGCCGCACATTGCCGACCAGGCCGAAAGTGCTGCTGAACTCAGCCAAGCAACTCCGGTCGAATGAGGCCTGGTCGAATGAGGAATGCCACCCTGATGTCTGCTTTGACCGGATATACGAGGCCGCTTGCCGCCGCGGCCATGCTCCTGACGCTCGCTGCCTGCGCCACCACTGAAATCGCCGCGCTGGAAGAGCCGGCCGCGGTAGCGATGACCGGACAAACCAACGATCCGGCGCCCGGTTTCGAGAATGTCGCCGCCGGCAGCGAAGAGGACTTCATCCTGAATGCCGGCCGACGGACATACTTCACGCTGGACTCGGCCGCACTCGACTCCGTCGCCATGGCAACGCTCGACAAGCAGGCCATCTGGCTCAACGAGAACCCTCGTTGGCTGGTCAAGCTGCAGGGATTTGCCGACGATTCCGGGTCCGCGTCAAATATGACAACGCTGTCGCAGAAACGCGCCGACGCGGCGATGGCCTATCTCGTCTCGAAGGGCGTGGATCCCAACCGCATGTGGGCCAAGGGTTACGGCAACGACCGCGAGGTGCGTGACTGCACGGACCGCTCCTGCAAGGTGCAGAACCGGCGCGTCGTCTCCAACCTACGCACCGAGCGCGACGCCCTCTGATCGCAGGATGCCTTGCGGCTGGCTCTGCCTTGGCTCCCGTCAAGACGGCGGCTTTCGCATCTTCCTGCCCCGCAAGCCGCCTGTCCGCGCGCCTGAGGAAGTTGAACTCTATCATGACGGACGAAAAACCAACACCTGTTCGTCGCGTGGTCTCGCTGGTCAAGATAGCGTGGACAGTGTCGCTCATTACAACAGCGACCGCCGGGGGAGCCTACATCGGCTGGGAGAACCATGGGCTTGTCGGAGCGCTGGCTCTTGGATTCGTTGGCCTGATAGCTGGCGGCTTCCTCAGTTCACCGTCGCTTCTTTTGCAAGTAATGACTTAAACTTCAGCCAAGCTTGCGCCGCTGTAAGCGATCACCCGGCGAGAGACGGCAACGACCCGGCGGACAGGTGGGCGGAGGCCGTGCTGCTTAGGCAGGCGGTGCGCGAGCTACGGACACCGCTGCCGAGGCCCTGACGACGGGCAGGTTCCGACGCAGGGGTGCAATCGGACGTGACGCAACCTCGGCGCAGAGGGAGGCTATCCGCATCGGGTCGGCTGGTGCTATGACTCCGACGTGCCAACGGCCGAACGCCAGGCGGGACGAGGCGTGCATGTCGACAGCAATTGCCATTCTCGGCGGCATCGGGCTGTTCCTGCTCGGGATGACCGTCATGACCGACGGCCTGAAGGCGCTGGCGGGATCCGCACTGCGCACCGTTCTCGGCAAGGCGGCGGCGACGCCGCTCTCGGGTGCCCTCTGGGGCGCCGTCGTCACGCTGCTGGTGCAGTCCTCGAGTGCCGTGACGATGACGACGATCGGCCTCGTCAGCGCCGGGCTCATGACCTTTCCGCAGGGGCTCGGCCTCGTGTTCGGCGCCAATGTCGGCACGACAGGAACCGGCTGGCTCGTGGCGCTGATCGGTGTGCGCGTCTCGCTTTCCGCCTACGCGCTGCCGATGATCTTCGCCGGCGCGCTGGCCAAGTTGCTCGGCCGCGGGCGGATTGCCGCGTCGGGAGGCGCGCTCGCAGGCTTTGCGCTGGTGCTCTACGGGCTGACGACCCTCCAGCAGGGCATGGGGGGCCTTGCCGAAACCCTGCATCCGTCTGACCTCCCCGCCGTCCTCGGCATGCCGGGGGTCGGATGGGCCGCGGGGTCGGTTGGCCTCATGACGCTGATCATCGTCGGCCTGGCAATGACCGCGGTCATGCAGTCGTCGACCGCCGCCATTGCCGTCACCATTTCCGCTTATTACGCCGGGGCGGTCGGCCTGGAACAGGGCGCGGCGCTGATCATCGGGCAGAATATCGGGACAGCGACGAGCTCGGCATTGGCGGCCATCGGTGCCAGCGCGACGGCCAAGCGCCTCGCGCTTGCCTATGTGCTGTTCAAGGTCATAGCGGCGATCATCGCCGTCATCGCCTTTCCGCTCACGGCGGCCCTGATGAAGGCCGCACTCGCGTCGGTCGACGGGATGACGCTCCTTGCCGCCTACCACACAGCCTATAACGTCGTCGGGGTGGCGGTGCTCCTGCCGGCCACGCAATCGTTCACCCGCGTCGTGGAGCGCCTCCTGCCCTCCAGGCAGACGGCGCTCCAGCGCGCACTCGATCCCAGCGCGCTTGCAAGTCCGGTGGTCGCGGTCGAGACCGCCCGCCGCGTCGTGGCCGACGTCCTCACGACAACAGCCGCCTCGGTCTCCGCGGCGCTTTCGGGCGGGGCTCGCCCCACGGTACAAGGCACTGCAGCGGCCGCCGCCGCACTCGAGGAGGTGCGCGACTTCCTGTCCGAATTGCAGGAGCCGCCCGAAACGGAGGCCGAGCGGCACCGCCTGACGAGCACGCTGCACGCGCTCGATCACGCCTCGCGCCTCGTGGAAGTGCTGGCCGACGGCAGCCTGACAGCGCAGCCAGCCGGAGCCCTCCATGACTTCCGCGCCGCCCAGCTTTGTACGAAGGCCATGCGTGCGGCGCAGCTGGTCGGCGGCTCGATAACCTCCGAAAGCGCCCTCAGCGCGCAGGCCCCACCCATCGGCTGGAACGTCTCGCCGGAAGTCGCCGCGGCGCTGGCCGAGGTGGAGGATGCAGCGAGCAAGCTTGACGCGCTTCAGCGGGATTATCGCGCCGCGACCCTCGCCTCCGTCGCGCCGGGAAAGTTGACCGCCGCGGAGGCCCTGACGAGGATCGACGCCGCCAGACGGCTCGACCGGATTGTGAACCATGCCTGGCGTTCGGCGGCGCATCTCCTCGGCCGCGGCACGCCTGACAACGCGGATGACACTTCGGCCCCGGCGTCCGAACCGGAGAGCGCCGCGGCCGGAAGCCACGAGGGCGCAGCCAGCTGAGGTCGCCGGCTGATCCGGCGCGAAAGGAACCCGGGGTCGCCGAAGATCCGACTTCCACGCAACAGATTGCGTCTTGGGTCACGCTCGCGGCGGGTCAACAACCGGCTGAACGTCGATCAATCGGTACAAGTCCGTCTGCGGCGCACCCTCCGGCCAGGCAGGGCATCGCTCATCGAGCGTCAGCCACGGCTGCTTCCGTTTCGTCCATATGTGAGCGACGACTTCGAGCTGATGACTTGCGTCAAAAGTTCCGGCTCTGACGATAACCAGCCCCGGCCGTCCGCTGTTGGTATTGTAGAGCCGCGTGAAGCACACCGGGCAGGCGAACTGGTTGGAGATCCTCTCTCCGTCAGCACTCGGCAGATCGAACCGGCCGACCTGACCCATGCATTCGAAACGCTGTCGCGCCACGATAGCCTGCTGGCTGAAGGCACTGCCGCTCCAGGTCTGGCAATCCAGGCAATGACACGCGTAGGTCCGGGGAAGACGCTCGCACGAGATGCGCCACCGCACTGAGCCGCAGCGGCACCCTCCTTCTATTCTGTCCAACACCGCACTCCCATACTGGTGGAAATACCTGCAACAACGTCGTGCCTGTCGCGAACCTGGTCGCGCACGCAATGCGGCTATGGATTGCCGCAGGACATCTATGCCGAAGAGGTCTTAACGATTGGGGCCTAAGATCAGCCTAACGCCCTGCAGAACGACGACAGTTTAAGGAACTTGCATTAGGCCGCGCTTGCACCCGGACATGGCTGCTCGCGGACCGAACTCAAGGGTTCGGGCGAACCTGCGAGAAGGTGAAGGCCATGTCCCCGTGGTACCAGACGAACTCGTTCTCCTTGGCGTTGAGCCCGCCGGGGTTCCGCAGCACCATGCCGCAGAGGTTCGCGGTCTTGCGCCACAGAAAACAAACGTCGTCCCCCTCAAATCGCATCTCGACGTCGGCCATGCGCCCACCACCGATGGAGGCCCACCCTCCCGAGAGCAGGCCCTTGCCCTCAGTCGAAATGGCTGCCTCGTGCGCCTCGCCATAGTCCTGCACGCGTCCGCGCAGCCGATGTCCAAGAAACAGCGAACGCACCTCGTCGGCTGTCAGCTTGTTCTTGCTGCTGAATTCGCTGCTCCGCATGTTCTCCGGCACGCCGGCGAGCCGCAGCCCCTGCAGGAGCCGTTCCCTGTCCTCGTGCTTCGAAAGGTCGAGCGGCGGGCAGGTTGAGATGGTGGCGACGATGCCGCCGCGTCTGACGCTCAACGCATCGAAGCGGGCGACGGCAGCCTCGGCTTCCGCGCGGCGGCCAAGCTGTCCGGAGGCGGCCGCAAGCAGAAGCCAGGAGCTCTCATCCTCGGAATTGAGCTTCGTGCTCTTCTCCGCAGCCTCGGCTGCCGCTTCGTAATTCTGCAGGCTGAACTCGGTCAGGCCGAGGACGAACATGAAGAACGACGGATAGTGAGGATCGAGCCTGATCGCGGTGCGGATATGGGGCATGGCCTCATCAGCCCTCCCCGCGGACGTAAGCGTGAGCGCCATCATCGCGTAGCTCCAGGAGTCTCCGGGGGCGAGCGCTATGGCTTCCTTGAGTTCGACCAGCGCCTGCTCGTGCTGCCAGTCGGCTTCGGACAGGAGCCCGGCCACCTGGTGCGCCAGCGCCGTCTTGTTCCCCTGGGCGGTGCGGAGATACTTCGATGCCTTGGCTCTCGCTTCAAATCGCGAGATGCCCAGGTAGTAATGCCAACGCCAGGCGTAAAGGCGCGCGTAGACCATCGCCGCTGCCGCACTGGCCCGTCCATAGGTTGGATCGAGCGCAATCGCCTCTTCGAAATAGGGCACGGCCTTGACGGAATCCTCGGGCGTCATGCGCCGGTAGTGCTCCCAGCCGCGCAGGAACGCGTCAAATGCCGCCGGGACCGTCGTTTCCTGGCGACCAACGGCCACTTCCTCGTCAGGCTGCAACCGAAGCGCCAGGGCATCGGCAATGCCGCCGGTCACCTCGTCCTGCAATGCAAAGACATCGGCGAGCGTCCCGTCGAATTTTCCGGCCCAGGCGTGGCCGCCGCTTTGCGAGTCGATGAGCTGGGCATTGATGCGCAGTTGCTCCCCTGCCCGCTGCACGCTGCCTTCCAGGATATATCTGACACCGAGTTCCTTCGACACCTGCCCGGCCGTCGTGGCCTTGCCCTTGTAGGTGAAGGTCGAATTGCGTGCGATGACGAACAGACCGGATATCTGCGCGAGCTCGGTGACAAGCGCGTCGGTCATGCCGTCGGCGAAATACTCCTGCTTGGGATCGTCGCTCACATTGTCAAACGGAAGCACGGCGATCGAGGGCTTGTCCGGCAGGGTCAGCGCCGCTTGGGCGATCGAAGCCGGCTCGGTCGTCGCACCCCAAGGCTGCCACCACCAGGGCTGCCACCAGACAACGCCGGCAGCGATGCCGAGCGCCACGGCAGACGCGGAGAGCACTTCCCGAAGTCTTGCGCGACGTCCGGCGGCGGTCACGCTGCCGTCGCGCGCTTCGGCCGGCAGGAGGCGGTAGGCCCGCACCGGCCTTTCGATATGCTTCAGCCGCTGCTCGCCGAGAAAGACGAAACAAGCGTCGACGTGCTTTTCGACCTGATCGTAGGCCGTGCCGGAGATCAGAATTCCACCGGGTTCGGCGAGGGTCTGCAGCCGCTCGGCGATGATGACACCATCGCCATGGATGTCGTCCCCCTCGACGATCACGTCGCCGAGATTGATGCCGATGCGGAATTGCAGCCGGCAGCCGTCGACGTCGCTCCCCTCCGACTTCGCCCGCTGCACCTCCATCGCGCAGCGGACCGCCTCGACGACACTGTGGAATTCGATGAGCAGCCCGTCGCCCATCGTCTTGATCAACCGCCCGCGATGGGCGGCAATCGCCGGCTCGAACAGGTCGTGCAGATCGGCCTGGAAGCGCACGCGGGTACCTTCCTCGTCGGCCTGACTGAGCAGTCCATAGCCGACGACGTCCGCAATCATGACGGCGGCAAGCCTACGCTCCATTGGCCTTCCAAACGGAAGAAGCTCCTAGTTCAAGCTAACGCGATTTCGTAAGTCCGAAACACGCACTCTATCGCAATATGTATCATTCCTAAAATAAGAACTCGCTCGCGGCGCACGTGCCCGTTTGCGAAAAGTCGAGATCGCCGCAAGGCATATTCATGGAACCGGTGCATGCGACCGCCGTTCATGTTAGGCCCGCGGTTGCCGGTACTCGTGGGGAAAACGGTCGTCGACGTGAGCCTGACCCGCACACCGCGTTGGAATTGTCGGTCGTTGCGCGTCTGAGAAGACGCGGCGCCGTAATACCGTGACCATGCTGACCCGAACGGCAAAGAAGGAAATTTAATGACTGTCGTCGCCTCGTTCGTGTACAGGGACGGAAAGCGCGCGGAGGAACTGCCGCTCTCCGCCACGCCGACGTCCTTCGAGGAAAACGAGTTCGTCTGGATCGGATTATACGCTCCGACCGCCGAGGAGATGGCTACGCTCGAGAATGCCTTCGCACTCCACCACCTTGCAGTCGAGGATGCGCTCAGCCCGCACCAGATCCCCAAGGTCGAGATCTACGGCGAGCAACTGTTCATAATTGCCAAGACCGCGCACATCGAAGGCGACAAGATCGTCTACGGCCAGACGGCGGTGTTCGTCGGGCGAAACCACATCATCTCCGTCCGGCAGGGCTCTGCGCGTGCGCATACCGAGCTTCGCTCGCAACTGGAGGCCTCGCCGAAACTGCTGCAGAAGGGAACGGACTACGTGCTGCACGCGATCATCGACTTCATCGTCGATGGCTATCTCCCGGTCGTGCAGACAATCGAGGATAAAGTCCTCGCCATGGAAAAGCACATGCTGGTGGCATTTCTCGAACGCGACGAAATCCGCCGCATTTTCCGCATGCGTCGCCAGGTCATTCTGTTTCAGCGCATTCTCGGCCCGATGTCGGAGGTGGCCAGCAAGCTGACGAACCTGGATCTGCCGTGCATCGACGACCACGCCAAGCCGTATTTCCGCGATGTGCTCGACCACGTCAGGCGTACCGAGGTCATGGTCAACGGCCTGCGCGAAGTCATCACCTCGGTGTTCGAGGCGAGTAACCTCCTCGAGCAGCAGCGGCAGGGCACGATCACGCGCCAATTGGCCGCCTGGGCCGCGATCCTCGCCGTCCCGACGGCCATCGCAGGAATCTACGGGATGAACTTCAGGAACATGCCGGAACTGGATACGCGTTACGGCTATTTTGCCGTGCTCGCGACGATCGCCGTCTTGTGTGTTCTCCTGTTCGTCCGCTTCAGGAAAGCCGGCTGGCTCTGATCCCGCCTCAGAACGGGCGCAGGTGCGGAAACCGGCCTTCCTTCAGGTAGGCCTCTTCGTCGGGGGTTGAGGTTCTGCCAAGGACGGCGTTGCGGTGCGGGTGGCGGCCGAAGGCGGCGATCACCTTGCGCACCTCCACGGGCTGTTCCGCGGCAAACGCGTAGCCCGCCCGCAGATGCGCCGGGGCCTTGGCGAGAATGTCCTCGGCCAGCGCGATTACCCGGTCGAGCCGGTCCAGATGGTCCGGACCTTCGCAATGGCCGAACGGCAGGTTGTAGAACGTCCTGTACCACGGTGTTTCCAAGGCCTCGTAGTGGCCGTTGCCGTGGCCTTCGAGCGCCAGCGCCAGCGCCTTTTCGTCCTGGGCAAAGGCGCGCGGCGAGTCCCGCCACAGCGAGCGCGGGAACTGGTCGTGCACGACGATCAGCGCTAGCCGGCCATGCGGATCGTTCGCCCAGTGGTCGAATTCGCCGCGGATTGCCCGTTCTGTGATCTCCGTGAAGCGAGCGATGATTTCCGCGTCCGCGCCGCCACGCATCCGCCACAGCCACCAGTCGCGGTGGATGCCCGCATCCACATCGAGGTTCGTTCCCTCGGGAAACCAGAATTCCAGAATGCTGTTCCAGTCGACGATCGTGTTCATCGCGAAACCCCCGGGGCCGAATTTCGGCCGCCTGCAGGTTGCCGTCAAGGGATTTTGCCGTAGCGCCGGCCAGCCGGCCGCCTCCCGCGCCGCTACGACGAGCCCTCCCGCATCAGGACGGCAACGACGACGCCGGAGAGAAAGGTAAGGGCGGCGACCGATGTGATCGCCGCGCCAAGGCCGAAACGGTCCGCGATAAGCCCGGCTATGAGCGCCCCGATCGCGTAGCCGAGGTCGCGCCAGAAGCGGTAGACACTGAGCGCGCGGGCGCGCCAGGCGGGATGCGCGGCATCCGATACGGCGGCGATCAGGCTCGGATAAACCATGGCCGTGCCGAGGCCGAGGAGGAGGCTTGCGACCAGCCACCATTCGAACTGGCGCGTCCAGGCCGTGAGGAACAGGCCGGCGGCCTGCACCCACATGCCGCAGGCGATCAGCCCCTTGCGCCCCCAGCGGTCGCTCAACGGGCCGGTCGCGACCTGGAGGATGCCCCAGGTCGCCGGGTAGACTGCCTTGAGAATGCCGATCCGCTCGACGCCGAGGCCGAAGGAGGCGAAGAACAGCGGGAAGATGCCCCAGCTCATGCCGTCGTTGAGGTTGTTGACGAGGCCGGCCTGCGAGGCGGCGAAGAGGTTGCGATCCCGGAACGACGTCAGCGTGAAGATTTCGCGGAAGCCGATCTGAGGCGGCTGTTCCGGGCGCGACGAAGCCTCGAGGCGCACGTGATCGCGCGTGTCGCGAACGGCGAGGATCGAAAGCAGCGTCCCGAGCACGGCGTAGCCGACGCCGAGATAGATCGGCGCCGGCCTGAGCCCATATTCCGACGCCAGATAGCCCGTGGCGAATGCCGTCAGCCCGACGGCGAGATAGCCGGCGAACTCGTTCAGCCCCACCGCAAGTCCGCGTGACCTCGGTCCGACAAGATCGACCTTCATGATCACCGTCATCGACCAGGCGAGCCCCTGGTTGATGCCGAGGAGCGCATTGGCGGCGATGATCCACTCCCAGCCCGGTGCCGCGATGATGATGAACGGAACCGGCAGGCCGAAAAGCCAGCCAAGCACGAGCACGCGCTTGCGCCCCCAGTGGTCGGCGAGCTGGCCGGAGACGAGATTGGCAAGCGCCTTCACCACGCCGAAGCTGACGATGAAGGAAACGACGAGCGTCGTCGAGGCGATGTGGAACTCTTCCGCGCCGATCAGCGGCACGACGGTGCGCTCGATCCCGACCATGCCGCCGACGAACGCGTTGATCAGCACAAGCAGCGCGAACTGCGGCCAGTTCTCCGCAAGGCCGAGCCGTATACCGGCGGTCGCCGGCGCGCCGTTCTTCGTGGTCATTTTCACGCTCCGCTACAGCACCGCGCGTCTGACAGACGCGCAAGGGACGCTGCAGCACTTGAATTGCTCCTTATTGAACGTCATTCGCCCTGGGCGTCGGGGAAAAGGACCGTCAAACTGTCTTCGGCCGCCGCCCAGGCATTCAGATGATAGCGCCGCAGCAGCAGGATGCTCGCAGCGAAAACCAGAAGCCCGACACCCACGCTGAGCAGGACCGGCAGGCTGACCGCCGATCGCGCGACAACGCCCGCGAAAACGCCGGCGATCGCGCCATTGATGGTGCTGACCATTCCCGCCGTTGTCACGAAGAATTGCCATGGCGACGATTTGAGGCCCTTGTGGACAAGCACGGCCGAGCGATCGTCGTGAATGGCATGGATGAGATAGCGCCGCACGACCGGCGCGCTCTCGACGTAGTAGTGCCGTATTCGCGCCATTCCGCGCGCGTGCACCATATCCTCGATAGCGACCTGCACGGCACGCACGAAAGTGACAATGCCGATGAAATAGAGGCAAGGAAGCAGGATCAGGCTGAACAGCACGAACGGCATACCCATTTGCGTGACCTGCGCGACGAAGGCAAGCGCGATGGTCGCGCTCGAAACCGAGGTCAGGAACAGGTTCGCACGCTGGTTCGCCTCCTGGATGGTGCCCGACCGCGCGGTTTGAAGCACGAAGTGCTCCGTCGTCATGATCTGCAGGACCTGGTCTTCGCCCTCATTCGCCTCTGCCATGGCGGTCTCCTCTGGACGATTGCTCCTGGCGTTGCATGGCTCGTCTCATCAGACGCCATGGTGCACGGCAGCAGTGTAATGTTGCCCCCGTCGGTTGCGGTACAGAAACGCATCTCCTCCGAGAACGCATCCGCCGAACCCATTACGCCACCGCGATTGCTGGTCGGCAACTGCCGCATGATCCCAACGTGGGCTGGACCCCTCAGGCGATGCCGATCAGCACCCCGCCGATCGCGGCGACGACGACCACGATCCAGGGCGGACATTTCCAGGCCATGAGGAGGACAAAGCACGTCAGCGCCAGCGCGAACTCGTGCGGGCCGATGATCGCGCTCTGCCAGACCGGCTGGTAGAGCGCCGCGCCGAGAACGCCTACAACCGCGGCATTGGCGCCGCGCATCAGCGCCTGTGCGGTGGGTCTTGCGCGAAAAGAATCCCAGAATGGAATGGTGCCAATCAGCAGCAGGAAGCCCGGCAGGAAGACGGCAACGAGCGCGATGATGGCGCCGACAAGGCCGTTCGGCTCGGGGCCGAGCACCGCGCCGAGATAGGCGGCGAAGGTGAAGAGCGGCCCCGGAACTGCCTGTGCCGCGCCGTATCCCGCGAGGAACTGGTCGGCCGTCACCCAGCCGGGCCGGACGACCTCCACCTGCAGCAGCGGCAGCACCACGTGCCCTCCCCCGAACACCAGTGATCCCGCGCGGTAGAACGCATCGAAGACCGCCAGCCCCTGCGACGAGGTGGCTGCGACCGCGACCGGCAGGCCGACGAGCAGGCAGAAGAACAGCACGAGCGCCACCCAGCCCGTGGCGTGCGAAACGGGGAAGCTGACACGTCCCGAAATCGCCTCGCCCTTCGCCCGGCAGAGCCACAGTCCGGCAAGCCCGCCGGCCAGGATCGCCGCCAGCTGCCCGATCGCGCCGGCAACGAGAACGACGATCAGCACCGCGGCAAGCGCGATGCTCGCGCGTTCCCGGTCCGGGCAGAGGTTCTTCGCCATGCCCCACACCGCCTGCGCGACGATGGCGACGGCGACGACCTTCAGGCCGTGGATGACGCCCCAGGCGATCGGCCCACCGAAGGAGGCTGCCCCGAAGGCAAACAGCACGAGCAGGATCGCCGAAGGCAGCGTGAATGCGGCCCAGGCGGCGGCCGCCCCCAAAGGCCCGCCACGCAGGAGCCCAAGCGCGAAGCCGGCCTGGCTGGAGGCGGGACCGGGAAGAAACTGGCAGAGCGCCACGAGGTCCGCATAACCCTTCTCATCGATCCAGCGCCGCCGGACGACAAGCTCGTCGCGAAAATAGCCGAGATGCGCAATCGGACCGCCGAACGAAGTCAAACCGAGCTTCAGGAAGGCCGCGAAGACCTCGCCGGCACTCCCCTTCCGGTGCGCCGTGCCCTCGCTCGTCTCGATTGCCGTATCATTCATCGATTATCGTTCCCGTTCCGGATGGATGCTCGCGAGCAGCGCGAGCGCCGCCTCGATATTTCCCGATACAGCGCCTCCGGCGATACGCCAATCTCTTCCGCGAGCGCTCTCCAGTCGCCTTTGGCCGGCAACCTGCCATCGTTCCATGTCACCCATGCGTCGAGCCTGGCGCTGACGGTGCGTAGCGCCACGATCTCTGCCCTCTTTCTCGCGCTCTGCAACTCGCGCGAAAGATGGATCGTCCACGCCCGCGCAAAAGCCGGATCGTCGTTGAGCAGCTGCCGGACCTCGGCAATCGGCACGACGAGCGCGCATGTCGTCATGATTGCCACCGCATCGCAATGATACCGCTCCGAAAACACCGAGGCCTCGGCGAGCAGCATGCCCGGTCCCGAGCGCTGCAGCACCGCCATGTTTCCATCCGCCTGGTAACGCACGAGATGCACACCCCCGTCCGTGACCAGGAACATGCTCAGCACCCGGTTGTCCCGGTGGAACAGATGTTCGCCTTTCTCGAAGGACTTCTGCGCCGTGGCCCTCGGCCGAAGCTCGCTGATAATTGTTTCCGACATGATAGCTATCATGTCGGACATGCCCCCGAAATGGCAAGCTCGGGCCGTCCAACAGAATAGGGCAAGCCCATGAAATTCCTGATTCCAGCATTCCTTGCCGTGGTTCTTCCCCTGCCGGCCGCGGCGCAGTCCGAACACGCCCATATGTCGCCCTATGCCGGGGAGCAGCAGCGCGAGATCAAGAGCCTCTCGGCCGAGGACATCGCCGAGCTCAGCGCGGGCGGCGGCTGGGGGCTGGCGAAGCCGGCCGAGCTCAACGGCGTGCCGGGGCCGTCGCATGTCCTCAAGATGAAGCGAGAGCTGGCTTTGACGGCGGACCAGGAGAGATCGGCGCAACGCATCTTCGAGGAGATGCGGAGCGAAGCCGTGGCCGAAGGCAAGAACCTTCTCGCCGGTGAAGCGGCGCTGGACGCAGCCTTCCGCGATGGCGGGATCGAGGCGGACCACTTGCGAATGCTGCTTCGCCGGACCGAAGTGAGCCGGGCGAACCTGCGTTACGTCCATCTTGCAGCTCATTTGAGGATGGCTCGAGTGCTGACCAGGGATCAGGTGAAACGCTACAACGAGCTGCGCGGATACGGCGCCCATCCGCAGCCATAGTCAATGCTGCCGATGGCAGGTGACTCGATGCTTCCTTCGCCGCATCCCGCCGCCGCGTCCCTATGCCGCAAACCAACGTATACCTAGTCTCCCGCCGCCTATTCATTGATTAGATCGCAGCTGGAGCCCTACTGCATGTTTCCGTAAACCGTCGCCGATTTAAGGACAAAAACATGCAGCGGTTCAAATTGCTACAGCGTCCTTTTGCGCGTCTAAAGAGACGCCCGGCGCTGTAGGTTCCGGCCATGTAGAGGAGACACCTGATGTTCAGGCCCATTGCTGTTGCCTTTTCCTTCGCATTGATCGCGGCCGCGCCCGCCTTTGCCGACGAACCGTACAACGCCAAGGTCACGACGATATTCGACCACAAGCTGCCCCATGTTCCGGGCAAGAGCATGCGAGGCGTCCTGGTGGAATACGGACCCGGTGGACACAACCCGTCCCATACGCATGCCAAGACCGCCTTCATTTCTGCGACCGTGATCCAGGGGCGCATCAAGAGCCAGGTCAATGGTGGCGAGGTCAAGATCTACAATACCGGCGAAAACTGGATCGAAGTTCCCGGCGACCACCATCAGGTCAGCGCCAATGCCAGTGATACGGAAGATGCCAAGATCCTGGCGGTCTTCGTCGTAGACACGGACGAAACGGAACTTACGATCCCCGACGATTGAGCGGAGTTCTGAATTCTTGCCGCTGGCTCTGGGGTGCTTCTTGCGCTGTTCGGCAAACCCCAGAGCGGTATATCGCCGCGGTTGGCATAGTCGTCAGGCCGTCGTTACGCGGTGGTCTCCTTCAGGAAATCCATTGTCCGCTCCCACGCGAGTTCCGCGGCGTCCTTGGAGTAGGTGGAGGAGACGGTGTCGTCCTCAAAGCCGTGTTTGGCACCCTCGTAGACGAACGCTTGGTAGCTGACCCCCGCCTTCTTCAAGGCGTCCTCGAAAGCAGCCCGCTGCGGGTTAACCAGCCGGTCGTCGCCTGCGTAGTTGAGCAACAGGGAAGCGGCAATTTTCGAGACGTTTTCGAGTGGCGGGGCACGCCCATAGAAAATGACGCCGCTCGTGAGCTCGTTCAATTGGAACATTATTCGGCTGAGGGCGCTGCCGCCCAGACCGAATCCAATCGCCGCCACCTTGCCATTGCTCCGAGGCTGCCGTGCCAGCCAGCCCAGCGCCGAGCGGGTGTCGGCCAGCCATTCATCCCAGGTGGTCATGCCGACGACCTCGTGAGCAGGCATCGGCTCGGCCGGGGTCCCGCCGTAGCGCGAGGCATAGTCCGGTACCAACACGGCAAAGGATCCTGCTGTCGCCAGGCGCCGTGCAACATCTTCGAAATGTGGCGTCAGGCCCAGCGCGTCATGGGCTACGATGATGCTGGTGAGTTGACCCCTGTCGGTAGCCGGCACGGCAGCATAGCTCTGCAACCCGCCCGCGCCGTTGTCGATGGTTAGGAGTTGAACATGAACGCGAGGGTCGTCGGCAGCAACGGCAGGAGCGGCCACGGCCAAGCGAGGCAGCAGACCAATGCCGGCTGGCACCCCGCACAGGGCCAGCAGGATCGTGCGGCGGCTTACAAGGACGCCTTCACGCAAAACCTTGTTTCTCATGACTTCCTCCCCTTTTGTGGGAGTAATATTAGGCTCTGACGCAGATTTGGTGCAATTCTCTCATGTTGCGCCAATCAGGCGGGCTTGAAGAAGATCAAGCTTTCCTTGCGATTTCAGGACGCAAAGCGATAACCGGCCGAGACTCAGGTGTTCCGAAGGTCGGGTGGGAAGATTGGTCATGTTTGGGCCCCTCGTGTCTCACCACGCGAGGAGGCAAGAGATGTGCCGGTATCACCTGCTCCCGACCCACTGCCGGATCTCGTCAGCCACTTGCTCGAGAACGCCCATCGTCCCGGCGGGGAGCGGGTCCGGAAACCGTTGCTCGGGATACGCGAGCGTTCCCCCCAGATGGACCGGCTGGACGCAGGGCATCTCGTGCTGTTCGAAAAACTTAATCATGTTGTCCGCGCATAGGCGCACACTCGGATCGTCCGCGGGATCGGTGGCGCCGTTGACGATGACCGCTCCGAGTTTTCCTTTGAGCTGTTGTCCGTCGCGCCACAGGGGATCCGATCTGTCGAGCAAGACGACGCCCAGGGCCGGCGGCATTCCGAAGCAGGTGGGGGTAGCCATCAGAACCACGTCCGCCTCTTTCATGAGTGACAGAACACGATCGATCCCGTCGCCGTGGTATCCGAACGTTTGATAACACTGCTCGCACCCGAGACAGTCGATACGCTCATCGGCCAGACGCACCTGTTCCAGGACCTTCACCCGCCGATCTCTCTCGAGCGAGCGAAGAACCTCGCCGAGCATCCGCGCTGAGTTACTGGACGCGCGTGGGCTGCAGTCTATTCCAATGATGGTCGTCGCTTTGTCCATGTGAGGATCCCTAGTAAGGCGTGACAGCTCGATACCGAATGGCACGGGGCGAAGTTTTGAGTATCCACACCGATGGCTTCAAAGTCGACGATACTCGCTCTTTACCTTTGAATTTTCCGGATCACAATTTTAGACGCCCGTTTCTTGGTTGCGGCCAGCGCTCAAGAGGCTAAGTCTCACACGGCTCTGCCGTGTCGATGATGCGAGGCATCGCAATCGCCGGTCCGAATCCGCCTCGTTAATACCGCCCCGGCCTAGTACCTGTCCTCCGCCGAAGCCAGTGCGCGCTTTCGTCACGCAATATTGACAGGGCGCGTCCCTCCCTGGACGCTTGCCGCGGCTTGTGTTTCACGGAATTCGGCGCAATTGTCTCTGCTGTCATGCAGCACTGGTCCGTCCGAAGGTTGCGTGTCGCCTGGAAGCACAAAGCGCTTTTCAGACAACGGCATGCACCAAGACAAATCGTCAGCTTTCTCCTCGCGGTCTTCCTCGCCACGGGCATGGGCCTGTCTTTCGCCCAGGCGAGCGGCATGGCCGCCAGAATGGCGACGATGCCTGATATGGCCGAGTCGAGCATGGCCCAGTCGGACACAGTCAAGTCGGACACAGTCAAGTCGGACACAGTCACATCCGACACGATCATGCCGGACATGTCTGAGCATGGCGACTGCCAGGATTGCCCGGACCAGCCGGACGGCATGAAGGCCATGGCCTGCGGCAATGTCTGTGCTGCCGCCGTCATCGCGCCGCTTCCTCTTGCGGCACTCGTGCCGCACGGCGAGAAGCCGGCTTCGGTCCTCGCCCCCGATCTGTCTCTCGACGGCCGGACCCTCTCCCCCGATCCCGACCCGCCACGAACCTCCGACATCGGCTGATCCCCGGCCGTCGCTGCCGCGACCGCCTGGCGAGCGAACGCGCGTCCTTCGTGCCGAAACGGCCTTCGAGATGACAACGCCGCCTTCGTCGCCGACGATCCCGCCGACCGGATGCTGCCCCGGCATGTCATCGATCACGAGACGGCCGCGCGGCGCATGAAGCAAACGGAAGATACACAGATTTATCCATGGAGAATTGAAATGAACCGCATGATCCGCCTCACGAGCCTCGCCGCTCTCATCGCCTTCGCCACCCCGGCGCTTGCCCAGTCGCAGGACGCGACACTCTACAAGAGCCCCGAATGCGGCTGCTGCGAGGGCTACGCCGCCTATCTCCGCGACAATGGCTTCAAGGTTGATGTGAAGGAAACCGACGAGCTTGCCGAGATCAGCCACAAGGCCGGCGTGCCGGAAGACATGCAAGGCTGCCACACCACCTTCATCGACGGCTATGTCATCGACGGCCACGTGCCGATCAACGTCGTGCGCAAGCTCCTCAAGGAAAAGCCCGCGATCGCCGGCATCACGCTCCCGGGAATGCCGATGGGCTCGCCCGGCATGGGTGGCACGAAGACCGAGAAATTCGTGATCTACACGGTGCCGAAGGACGGCAAGGCGCCGGAGATCTACGCGACCGAATGACAATTGCATGCTTCCTGGCGTACCGCGCTTCGTCGGTTGCAGTGCGGCAGGGCTTCTCCTCCGCCTCCTCATTCCGGTGCTTGTCACAGGGATGAGGCGGGTGGGGTCACCGCCAGAGAGATCAATCAGACAGATCAAATGACCAGAGGGACCGAGGAGAACCTCCCCGTACCGCGACCGACGAGACAGCAGTAGACTGCTGTCGTGTGCTTTCAGAAGACGTGCGTAGATTGAAGCAAGTGGTACCGCGATGAATGCTGTCGTTCTCGAATCCGTGCTGACCTGCCCCCATTGCGGTTTCGCCCGACGGGAAACCATGCCGACCGATGCCTGCCGGTTCTTCTATGAATGCAGCAGTTGCAAGACCCTGCTGCGTCCCCGCCCCGGAGACTGCTGCGTGTTCTGTTCGTTCGGTTCGGTGAAGTGTCCGCCGGTGCAGCAGCAGCTTAGATGCTGCGAGTAGGCTCCAGTCCTTGCGACAGCTCCGGAATATTGCGCCGGCTGAGCCTCCACGACGACTATACCGCGAACCGAAGAAGCCTCTTGGTTCCATAGAGCATCCAACCAAGGCAGTGGCCGAGTACATAGATCGTCAGGACCATATAAGTGATCAACACCACGGTGACGGTCGTGCCGGTGTCCAGCCTGTCAAACGGCGATACCTGACGGAGCAGATCGGCCCACCAGCCAAGCTTCGGGCTCCATTCGCAGGCAACCCCGTCACAGGCCGAAACAATAAACGGCAGGGTCATTGCCGACCAGGCGAGGAAAATAAAGCCGGCGCTCTTCCAGTTGTAGCTGCGGCTGCGAAGCAGCCTGTGCACCTGCCGTCCCTTGGCAATAGTCATGGCAATAGCGGCCAGTATATAAATTGATATCTGCATCTCGGCGCCCAAGCCCACCCATGAAGAGCCACCATTAGCGGAGAGATGTTGCTGCGCGGTTCAGTCGAAAGGTAAATGGTTTATGACGAAGCTTGTTCGTCTGGCCCGAAAGCCGGCACTGAGCATGTTGTCCCGGCAAGTCACGGCCGGGATGTCCGGTCACTTCGGCCGTGCGCTGCCCTCGTACATGAAGGTCATGGGGCTCGGCCCTTTCATATAGCCGGTCTCGACCCGGTCGAGCCGAAAGCCGCCCTCCTCGATCAGCGACCGGATCGGACGGTTGAGATTGCAGCCGCCGGTGATGCGCCGCCAGATCGGGTTGAGGCAATCCTGGCACCAGCGCACGCCGCGGTCGGGCGAGCGCCCATGCTCGACGAACAGCAGCCTGCCGCCGGACTTCAGCACGCGGCGCATTTCCGAAAGTGCCGTTGCCGCCCCGGGGATGGTGCACAGCGTCCAGGTCGTCACCACTGTATCGACGCTCCCGTCATCGAGCGGGATCGCCTCGGCGGAGGCTTCGATGAAGTTGACCGGTATCGCGGAATGCGGCACGCGACGTGCCATGGCCGCGAGGCTTGGCAAAGGCTCGAGTGCCAGGATTTCCCGAACCGCCGGGCGGTAGTGCGGCAGGTTGAGGCCGGATCCGCTGCCGATCTCCAGCACCCGCCCTTCCGCCGCGCCGATCACCCGTTCGCGATAGGGAAGCAGGCGCTCGTTGCGCATGGAGCAGTCGCAGAGCTTCGGCAGGATGACGTCGCTGTAGATGCCCATCTTTCCCTCCCGGGCTACTGCATGTTTCCTCAAATCCTAGCCGGTTTAAGGCCGAAATTTGGAGAGTGGGTGTGATACCCCCCTCTGCCCTGCCGAGCATCTCCCCCACAAGGGGGGAGATCGCCAAGGGGCGATGCCCCGCTCAGTCAATGACCCTGTGCGCGCTGCATTGCATCAGGCGGCTGCGGCATTTGCGCGTTTGCTGTCGGGCAGGCCGCGGCTCCCGCCAATCTCCCCCCTTGTGGGGGAGATGCCCGGCAGGGCAGAGGGGGGTGCCCTTCCACAGCTTGCAGATTTCACACCCACCAGCGCCGCGCATCCCTTCAGACGCACGACGCCGTGCCATCACTCAGCCACTTCACCCGGCCCTTGGCTCAACCGGCTGCCATATGCTGACCTGGCGCGTCTCGGGCATCAGGATCAGGGCGAGCACGAAGCATATGGCGGGAACGACGATCGGGTAGATCAGCGCGTAGCCGACGCTGCCCGTGGCCGCGAAAGCCGCAGAGGTGACGAAGGGCACCAGGCCGCCGCCCCAGCCGTTGCCGATGTGATAGGGCACCGACACCGACGTGTAGCGGATCCTGCCGGGGAAATATTCCGCCAGGAACGCCCCGACCGGCCCATAGACCATCCCGACGTAGCAGACGAGGATGAAGATGATGAAGATCGCGGTCGGATAGTTGATGTTGTCCGGCTGCGTCACCGTTCCAAGCCACAGATACAGCGGATAGTAGGTGATCGCGGCGAGCAACATGCCCCCGAGGATCACCGGCTTGCGGCCGACGATGTCGGAGAGCCACCCGAAGAGGATCAGGCTCGGCGTGGCAAGGAGCAGCGCTGCGCCGACGATGTAGGACGAGCTCAGCGCGTCCACCTTGGAAACCTGCTGCAGGAAGTAGAGCGCCCAGAACTGGCCGCTGTACCAGACCACCCCCTGCCCGATCAGCACGATCGTGGCGATCCCTACGTATTTGGCGTTGGCGCTCAGGAAGGCCTCCTTCCAGGGGTTCCGGGTCATCTGCCCCCTCGCCTTGATCTCCGCGAAGACCGGCGTCTCCTGCAACTGGAGCCGGATGTAGATGGCGATGGCGACCAGCAGGAACGACAGCAGGAACGGCACGCGCCACGCCCATGCCTCGAAGACCTCGTTGCCGAAGTAGGTGCGCGTGGCGATGACCACGGCCAGCGACACGACGATCCCCAGCGTCGGAGAGGTCTGGAGCCAGCCGGTGTAGTAGCCGCGGCTTTCATCGGGCACATGCTCGGCGACATAGGTGATGGCGCCGCCATATTCGCCGCCGAGGCACAGGCCCTGGATCATCCTGAGGCCGAAGAGCACGAACGCGGCTGTGAGGCCGATCGAGTCGTAGGTCGGGATCAGGCCGATCGCGCCGGTACCGAGCCCCATGCCGCTCAGCGTAATCAGGAACGTGTATTTGCGGCCGACCCTGTCACCCATCCAGCCGAAGAGAAACGCCCCGAGCGGGCGGATCAGGAAGCCTGCGGTGAACAGCGCAATGGTGCTCAGGAGCGCCGCGACCGGGTGCGATGGTTCGAAGAACTTGACCGACAGCACCGCGGCCAGGCTGCCGAAAATATAAAAATCATACCATTCGATGATGTTTCCCACCGACGCGGCGACAATCACGCGGCGGAAATCCGTCGGGACTTGTATAGCCATGTTTCTTCCTCCCGTTTCAACAACATGGCCCCCAAAATTTTTAGGGCATCCTAACACAAACCAGGGCAAGTAAAAACCGGCCCTGCTTCGCGAAGGCGGCACGTCGCGAAGTAACGGCATCGTCATTGCAAGGCGTTACTTCGTCTATTAATGGCGCTAGTGCCGGCTTATGGAGAAGTCCAGAACCAACTTCCACGCTGTAGCACTTTGAATCGCTACGCGTGGGCGAACATCGAGATTAACCACCTCCCCGCGATATGCTATATAGACTGCAACCAACCGTGAGGGCGCAAAACTGGGGGGAGCCATGTCGCCTTTCCGAAATGCAGTTGTTTCGTTGCCTGGCAAGGAACGCACGGCAAAAACGCCTTTCGGCGCAAAGGTTGTGATCCATGTCACGGCTGCAGAGACCGGAGGCGCGTTCGCGATGTGGGAAACCTTCACCCCGCCTGGAGGGGGCCCGGCTCCTCATATGCACACACGCGAGACCGAGGTCTTTCGCGTCATACGCGGTCTCTATCGTTTCCAATGCGGTGACGACGAGTTCGAGGCCCCTCCCGGTGCCGTCGTCGTTCTGCCACCGCATGTGCCACACGCCTGGCGAAATATAAGCGGCGAGCCGGGCCAGATGTTCGGCACCGTCACGCCGGGTGGTTTCGAGCAGCTGTTCATCGACATCGAGGCTTCCGGTGCAGATACACCCGAGAAGATTGCGGCGATTGAAGCGCGTTTCGGGATCATCAACGACATGACGCTCGCTCTCGGGCTGCGGGCATGACCAGCTTCCCTGGCCGATCGGCCTACGAGATCTTCTTTCTCAGGGGTGGCGACGTTGATCCCGTCAGTCTGAAATTCATGATTCCGTCGAAGTTCGCAGACTATGTTTGGAACGGCTTCAGATAGACCTGCCGGCATGACCGGTCTCGGGTTCGAGCACCAGTACCGAAGAGGAGACTGACTTGCCGCCCGGATCACGCAAGACAGCGAATTGCCCGGCGAACGAATGTGACCAGCAGCGGTGATGACAAGAGCCGAGCTTTCCGACCTCTACCGAGGCTACATTCAGTGCCTGAACGACCAGGATTGGCCGAACCTCGGGACGTTCGTTCACGATGACGTTCATTACAACGGCGAGCGGATCGGACTGTCGGGCTATCGCAGGATGCTCGAAGGCGATTTCGATGCGATACCCGACCTTTATTTCGACATCGAGCTGCTGGTTGCCGAGCCGCCCCTGATCGCCAGCCGCCTGCGTTTCGACTGCACGCCGAGAGGCGTGCTGTTCGGCCTCCCCGTCAACGGCCGGAAGGTCCGGTTCGCGGAAAATGTCTTCTACGAATTTGTGGAGGGGCGGATCGAAAGGGTCTGGTCGGTCATCGACAAGGCTGCGATCGAATCGCAGCTGGGTTAATTTCCAAAGCGACAACAACCACGAAGAAAGGCGACCCGATGGACGGAAAACCAGAAGACTCTCCCTCTCGGCTGATCGATGCCAGAATTGACGAGCTCGGCGATTGGCGGGGCGAGACGCTCGCCCGGGTTCGGGCACTCGTCCGGCAGGCCGATCCCGACGTCATCGAGGAGTGGAAGTGGCGAGGCGTTCCGGTGTGGTCGCATGCCGGCATCATCTGCACCGGCGAAACCTACAAGCAGGTCGTGAAGCTGACATTCGCCAAGGGCGCTTCGCTGGAGGACCCCGCAAGCCTCTTCAACTCCAGCCTCGAAGGCAACACCCGCCGTGCCATCGATATCCGCGAGGGCGAGACGATCGATGAAGATGCGCTGAAGGTGCTGATCCGCGCCGCGGTGGCGCTGAACACGTCGGCCAAAGCTGCCCGTTCGCCGAAGAAACCGAAGAGCGCCTAAAGCGCCGGGCGTTCAAGTGAACGCACAAAGGACGCTCTGGCACGTTGTTTCTGGAGCATCTTATCCGCTTTCAGTGGTTCCACTTGAAAGCGGGATGCTCCAGCCCAAAATCTTTGGGCTGAAAAGGCGCAACGAATGATCCGATGGCCGTTAACCGCGAGACCAGTAGTCCTCGTGGAGTTTCGCCGCCTCGACCTCAAGCATGGGCCCGACGACTTCCGTTGCGCGCTGACCGGCGGCGAACACGATGTGGCAGGGGAGATCAAGCGTCGGATTTTCCTGGTTATCGCCTATTTGTTGCTTCATCTCTCTCTCGGACAGGCCAAACACGACGCGCCCTATGCCTGCCCAATAGATCGCGCCGGAGCACATGGCGCACGGCTCTGCAGACGTGTACATCGTGCACTCGGCAAGAAAATCGAGACCATAGGCCTTGCCGGCGCGCGTGGCGAGAAGCCGCTCCGCATGGGCCGTGCGGTCGCCGCCTTCCGAACTGTAGCCATTGCACTGCTCCAATAAAACATTGCCATCGTGGTCGGCGAGAATTGAACCGAACGGGTGATCTCCCCCCTCGCGCGAACGCCGCGCCACATCGAAGGCCTTGCGCAGCAGTGACTCGTCGTAGGATCGTGTGGTGCTTGTCATTTTATGAACTCCTGGCAATTGTCGCAGTTCATCCGCCGTCAATGTTTCCCCGGTAACGGCGCGGGTAATTTGTGTTCTCCGCCAAGTGGAAAGTTGCCAGCTTTCCGAGGGTGACCATCTGGCAACCCCCCGATGGACAGGTATCAAAGATCGATAGTGATCCGTTCTGACTTTATCAGCAAGACTGACACGAACCGCCGCAAACTGGGATCAATTTGCTCATCAATGGCGCATTCGTCAGCTCGCAGGTTCTTGAAGCGAGCGAAGCCATTCCGCTCCTGCGGCGAACCGCGGACGCGCTGATTGCCGCCTCCGGGTAAATGAGAGTCGCAGCACCCGCGGCCCACCCCTCCCTAAGATCACTGCGTTATTCGTTCATTTTTTCAATGTCCGGCAGCACCCATTTCTTCTCGAACAGCGCGGGCTTCGGGGCATAGAGCCGGAACATGACCTCGAACTGCCGGGCCGGGTCGGTCGGTACCCAGTTGGGCTCCTTGTCCGCAGGGGCTTGCGGCCCAAAATAGACATCCACGGAGCCGTCAGCGTTCTTCTGCACTTCCGTGCTGTTCGAGGCGCGGCTCGCGCGGTTCATGTTCTTGATTAGCGCATGTGTCTTGCGGTCGTATGCCGTGGCCGACCAGTACTGCTCTACCGGGGCATCCGGCGGCACATGCAGGCGGTAGCTCTTGCTGCCATCAAAGGCATCACCATCTTTGTCGCGGATCGTAATCATGTACATCTGGCCTGCGCCCAGCGTCTTGATGCCGACATAAGCGTAGCTGTAGGCAATGCCGCGCCCATCGACCGGGTAGGAATCGGGATTTGAGAAACCGTCGGCCTGCGCTGCTATGAGTTCCTTCGGTGCCGGCAACGTCCAGCGACTTCCCTCCCAGAAGGGGTCAAAGCCGACGTCGTAACCGGCCTCCAGCCAGGCACTGGCTTCGCGCGCAGCCCGGTCGAGCAGTTCCTTCGTCTGCGCATCCGGACTGAACGGCTTGCCTTTTTCAATGCCCAGCGACTTGAGCTTGTCGATCATATTCCGGTCGCGGTCGAGCCAGGGCTCGTTCTGGACGATGCGGTCCAGGTTCTGGAAGAAGCTCGCATCATAGCGAATGGTCGAGTCGAAATAGACGTCCTGTGCATCGGTGAACTTTGTCTCGGGCGGATTGGCCGCCTGAGACAAAGGATAGAATTTCACCCTCTTGGCATACGCGACGGATTTGGCGACGTCCGCGTCGCTGTGGCTCTCGAGGTTCGAGCGGACGAGCGCGTAGCCCCCGAAGGTGTCGGCGTGCAGTGGGATGTAGCCCTCGGGCACCCTGTCCTTGTAGCCGGGCGGTAGGATCAGGTATTTACCACCCTTGCCCTTGTCCGCGCCGAGGAGACCGCCGTCGCCAAGCGCCATCTGCCAGGTGGTAACGATGTTTGCGTTGAGCGAACCTCCATTCGCCGGTGGGATTTCGAGGACCAGCGGCCCAACTTCCTTTGTGTTGAAGAAGGCCATGAAATAGAGCGTGTCGGGGTTCGGCGTGAGTGTCTGATTGTGCCAATCGAGCGGCTGGCTCCAGTAAACGAACTCGTTGACCTTGGCTTCGGTTTTGTTGAGCATTTCCTGAAGCATAAGGTCGTAGTTGACGGCAGACATGCCCCAGATTACGGCTTCGACCGCACGCCGCTCGATGGTGCGGCGTTCAAGGTCTTCAGAGGACGGGGCTTGTGCGGAAGCGGAAAACACCGCGAAGAACAGGCTGATTGTGGCAAGCGCGATTCTGACCATCCGCCACTCCTCCTTTGGCCGACAGTTGTCTCAAACGAACTCGGTTCCATGTTGCCTGTCGGGGCGGAAAACTGAAAGTACGTAACAGTAACGACGTGGAGCGACACCGAAGCGAGTCGACAAAACAGCGGAGAATGTCCTGAACGGCACTACATCCCGCTGAGCAGCCTGTAGGCGATCATCCACATGACGGCGGCGATCGCGAGATCCAGCACCCGCCATGCCGAGGGCCGCGAGAAGATCGGGCGCAGCCACTTGGCGCCGTAGCCGAGCGCGAAAAAGAACAGGAACGAAGCCGACATGGCGCCGGCGGCAAACAGCATTTCCTGACCGGGAAAGCGGGTCGCAATGGTGCCGAGAAGGACGACCGTGTCCAGGTAGACATGCGGATTGAGCCAGGTGAGCGCAAGGCAGGTCGCAAACGTCGGCCAGAACCTTGAAGAGACTTCTTCTCCGACCGTCAGGGCCCCGGAAGATCGAATGGCGGAACGGAGGCTCTTTGCGCCGTACCAGGTGAGAAAGGCGGCTCCCCCAAATCGCATGGCCGGGTCAAGCCAGGGCAGCATGGCCGCAATTTGCCGGAGGCTGGTAACGCCCAGAAGGATCAGGATGGCATCGGACACGCCGCATGTAAGGCACACGGCGAACACATGCTCGCGTCGCAATCCCTGACGCAGAACGAAGGCATTCTGCGCACCGATTGCGACGATCAGGCTCAAGCCCATCATCAGGCCAGTCATATAGACGGGGAAGGTCATGTAAATTGGAAGGTTCATGCTGACGAAATGCTCCGCGAACGAGTCAGCATTTCTCTAGCCGGCGCCGTGAAGTTAGGATAATTAAATCATATAACCCCGATTAAGAAGAACTAACGCGATGCTGGACTATCCCGCCCTTCACGCCGTTGCAACCGTCGTCCAGACCGGCAGCTTCGAAAAGGCGGCCGCCGCATTGAACGTCACGCCGTCGGCCGTGTCCCAGCGGGTGAAGCAACTGGAAGAACGCCTCGGCGTGGTATTGATCGTCCGGGGCAACCCGTGCACGGCAACCGAGAAGGGAGCATGGCTCTGCCGCCACATGGAGCATGTCGGCATGCTGGAAGGCGAACTGATGGAGCATCTTCCGTCGCTTGCCGATCCCGACAAGCCGCGCGAGCAAGTGACACTTCACATTGCGACCAATGCCGATAGCCTTGGAACGTGGTTCCTGCCGGCCATCTCAAATTTCTCCAGGAAATCCCGCTATCTCTTGAACGTTGCCATCGACGACGAAGAACATACGGCCGAATGGCTGCAACGCGGTCGCGTACTCGCGGCTGTCACCAGCGTCGAAAAACAGATCTCCGGCTGCCGGCGCACGTCGCTCGGAGCGCTGCGCTTTCACGCGACGGCAAGCCCCGAGTTCGTGGCGAAATACTTCGCCGACGGCGTGACAGCGCAGGCGATCGGGCGTGCGCCCGCCTTGACCTTCAACCAGAAAGACACAGGGCAAAGCCGCTGGATTCATCAGGCTTTTGGACAGGAGCTTGCCCATCCCACCCACTGGCTGCCATCGACGCAGAGCTTCCTCGATGCCAGCCTCGCCGGTATGGGCTGGTGCATGAACCCTGCCCTCCTCGCCGGGGAGCACTTGGCTTCCGGGCGGCTCGTCGAACTCATCCCGGATACCCCGCTCGATGTGCCGCTCTTCTGGCAGATCAACCGCCTCGCAGCCGACCGGCTGACGGACCTGACGCGCGAAGTGGTCGCAACGGCGAAGTCGCGACTGCTCGGGTGAGCGCTTTTGGCCCGAAGTGGACCTCGCACGTCAGAATGCTGAGGTCCGCATTCCGTGGAATCCGGAAGTCGAGTGGCTGGGGAACTGAAGGCACAATCCGCTATTAGCGGTCATTGAGATCGCGGATGGCATTGGCGACCCATGTGATGTGGCAATTCCTGCTCGAGCTATTTCCTGACCTCGACCACCAGCGGATTGCCCACGTCGTTCCACTCCAAAAATCCGCCGGCAAAATAGTAGACGTGCGTGTAACCCCAGGCAATCGCCTTGGCCGAAGCATAGGCGGAATAGGGGCAATGCTTGCCCTGACAATAGAAGGCGACCTCGTCTTCCTTGCCCGCCACCTTTGCAAGGCTTTCCTTCGATAGGCCGGTGACCAGCGATAAGTTGATGGCCTTTGGGATGTGGCCGTTCTCATAATTGAGCGGAGCTCGCACATCGATGAAGGGCACACCGCGGGCGAGCAGCGCCTTTGCTTCCGTTACATCGACTTTTATCGTTCGATCGACACTGAGATCGCCCTTCGTCAGGGTCATGAACTTGACGTAGTCGTCAAGCGCGAGGTCGGTGCCAGCCCCCTCCGGCACTCCGGCCTTGCGGAGTCCTTCCTGCAGGCGCGCAATGTACGGCCGATGGTAGCTGAACGCGCTGCCATACCACTCAAACGCACTTTCCTGAACCGTGAGCGGATCAGACAAGGAAGACAAAGCAAGTTTGTTGTACTTGTCGATCAGCACCTGAATGCCGTCCGTTCGTCCGAGATGTCCGTAAATCGATATCAACGTGGCGTAATCCGCTCGGAGATCAGACCTCTTGTCGATCACGCGTTCGAAGGTGTCGATGGCTTCGTCGTATCTTCCCTGGGAGAAAAGCGACACTGCGAGCATGCGCAGCGTTGCCTGCGGGGGACGAGGGTCGATTCTTATCGCCAGACGCACTTGCTGTTCCGCCTCCGCCGCATGTCCCGTCGCGTTAAGAACACGCGCCATGGTGACGTGGTTGTCGGGGTCATTCGGCGCAAGTTTCATCGCCCGCTCGATGGCAGCGAATGCTTCGTCATAGCGCCCTTGCTGGGCAAGCACTTGCGCCGATATCGCATAGGCAAGCGGCGTCGGCTTCTCCATGGCCTTTGCAAGGTTTCTGTCCAGGTTCCTGGAGGCGCTCTCCCTGCGGGAATAATTCCAGGATAAGACGCTAGCTCTCCAGTTTGCTGCCGCCAGCGACGCATAGGCGCGGCTGTAGTCCGGATCGATCACGATAGCCTTCTGGAAGAATGCAGTGGCCCTGACCGTTTCCGACTCGGTGTCCCGGCGAAGATGCTCCCAGCCTCGCAGCAAAAGGTCGTAAGCTTGGGGGTTTGTCGTTTCCGGTACTTCTGCGATGTTCTGTTCTGCACTCGTCAGCTTCACGGAGAGCGTCGACACGATCTGTCCTATGACCCTGTCTTGCAGCCCGAATACGCTGCTCATTTCACCGTCATAGCGCTCAGCCCAGAGGTGATGTCCGTCGATCGCATCAATCAACTGGGCATTGACCCGAACATGGTTTCCCTCTCGGCGTACGCTGCCCTCCAGGATGTAATGAACTCCCAATTCCTCGGACACCTGCTGCGCCGTGGCGGACTTGCCCTTGTAGGTGAAGGCCGAGTTGCGCGCGATAACGAAGATGCCAGAAAGCTTGGAGAGCTCAGTGATCAGGTCATCGGTCATTCCGTCGGCGAAATAGCCCTGTTCGGCGTCAGAGCTGAGATTGTCGAATGGCAGGACGGCGATCGAGGGCTTCTGGGGTAGCGGAAAAGCCATCCGCGCAACGGACGCCGCGTCGGTACTCTCGCGCCTCTGAGCCTGCCATACTGCGGAAACTACTATCAAGAGTAGGAGGACCAAAGCAGCCGGAATTCTCCAACGGCGAAAGCTTTTGACGTTGATGCGCCAAAGCCCGGCATCTCCCTCGAACTTCACCCGGTAGACGCGGACAGGGCGCTGGATATTCTTCACGTGGTGCTCGCCGATAAATTCCAGCGGCAATTCGAACTTGCCCTGCAAGTGATCGAAAGCAGTGCCAGATATGAAAAGTCCTCCTGGCTCACACATCTGCTCAAGGCGAGCCGCGACGTTGACGCCATCGCCCAGCAAATCATCCCCGTCGACGACCACATCGCCGAGATTGATGCCCATGCGGAGGAGAAGCCGACGCTGGGATGGGACATCCACTTGGCGTGCAGCAATCTTACTTTGGGACGCGATTGCACAAGCGACGGCGTCGACGACGGAACCAAATTCCACGATCGCGCCATCGCCCATGAGTTTCACGATGCGTCCGTGATATTCTTCCAGAAAGGGATCGAAGATTTCGGAACGCCACGTCTTCATTGCTGCCAGGGTCCGTGCCTCGTCAGCTTCGATGAGTCGCGAATAACCAACAATGTCGACGGCAAGAATTGCAACCAGCCGCCGTTCCGCGCGAACTGCTTCCATAACCACCTCTCCCGAAGGTGTAGAAGGCCTCGCTCTTGCGTTGGTCAGGGGCGGGAACTCCAGCCTCCCAGCCTCTGGAAGCTACACTTGTTTCCTCGCTCGTGCCAGATTTATTGGGACCTTGCCGGAACGGCCGCTTCGGGCCGAGTGCAGACGTGAACCGGTCAGCCTCAGATTTCCGCTTCTGGCACATTCCGGACGAACGCGGCGACCGCCTTCGGCCCAAAGTGGACGTTCAATGCTCGATCAGAAAATCAAGGAACGGTTCACTGCCTGCTGCACGTCTCCTTAAATCGACTTCGAGGAGATATGCGGCAATTCTAAGTGCGACAGCGCGGGGCAGCCAGACCATGTCAGTCACTCCTGTCGCGTCTCGCGATCCAGCCACTCTCGTGGTCGGCGCGATGGCCTGTCAGGTGATCGGCCGGCTCGTCCCACAAATGTCCCCTTCGTCGTTGCTGGATTGATGGACGGTCTTTCGTTGTCCGAGCTTCGTAGCTTCGGTCGAACTCCTGTGAAGTCGACAGTCAACAAGATAATCTTCGATCGGACTCTCCCGGAAATGGGCACTGGCCGCCTTGCGCGCGAAGTGGTCGCAACGGCGAAGTCGCGACTGCTCGGGTGAAGAAGCAACGTCCGAATAACAATGAAATGATCTAATGAGCGATGTAGCGATAGGCGACGAAGGCGAAGAAAGCCGTCATGCAAGCGGCGGTCGCGAGCTGCGTCAGCCGCCGCTCTACAAAATCGCGCACCGACTCGCCGTAGCGCTGCAAAAGCCAGGCTAGCAGCATGAATCGCGATCCCCGTGCGAGCGTGGCGGCAATCGCGAACAACCAGATATTCACGTGCGCGACGCCAGACAGAATGGTCACGACCTTGATCGGCGGCAGGTGCGCGAAGCCCGAGGTAATCAGGAGCAGTATGATCGTCGAGAAATCGACGGACTGACTGAGGTGATTGAAAGTGTCGAGCTTCCCGTAAAATTCCAGTATCGGCCGGGCGACAGCTTCGAACGCGTAATATCCGAGAAGCCAGCCGGCGATGCCGCCGAGCACGGACGCAACCGAGGCGACAAGCGCGTAGCGCCAAACCCGGTCACGCCTTGCCAGCGCCATCGGCACAAAAAGAACGTCGGCCGGCACGAGAAAGATGGAGCTTTCGACAAAGGCAATGGCCGCGAGCCATCTTTCCGATGAGCCCTTCCCGGCAAGAGACATCGTCCAGTCGTATAAGGATCGGAGCATGAAGCCACCTTTCAACTGCAGAAAATCCCGCCTGCGGTCTGTTCACGCCGGCCGGGATCACGCGCGTGACCTGTCATCGGGCGGAGAATACATCGTCAGCGGGCTGAGCCAATCCTCGCGCCGCGGGGGGTAGAGCCATATCCATGTCGTCAAAATCGTCGTCAAAAATCGGGTCGCAGTTCAGAGCAACATGAACGGGGAACCTGTCGAACGGCCGTCGAACACTGCAGAACAAACGCTTGTGGCTTGACAGCCTGTCGCGAGATTGGGCCCTGAGCCGTGGTGCGGCCGAGTTTCCGGAATATGTCGCCCACTGAACCAAAGTGCCAGTGATCGGACTGGCCGCGACCACTTCTGGCGCTCCGCTCCGCATTCACGCGAGATAGCCGGAAACGCCGTCCCACAATAATTTCAACGCCGTCACGACCAGCAATCCGTAGCACGCCCGGTAAAGCTGGCGTTGGTCCAGCCTTCCGTGAAGCCGCCAGCCAAGCCATACGCCGGCAGGAATGGCGATGAGGCAGGCCGCCATCAGGGTCCAGTCGTTGCCCGCCGGTCTCACGAGCAGCAGCCACGGCACCGCCTTGGTTGCGTTGCCGACCGTGAAGAACATGCTCGTCGTTCCCGCATAGACTTCCTTGCTGAGGCCGAGCGGCAGCAGGTACATCGCAAGTGGCGGCCCGCCCGAATGCGCCACCATGGTGGTGATGCCCGACGTGAGACCGGCGGCGATCGCCTTCGGCGACGAACGCGGGCGGATTGTCTCCTTCCCGCCTCCCGCAAGCCATAGGCCGACAAAGATCAGAGTGGTCGCCGCCATCATGATCGCAATCGCGCGGTGGTCCAGAAGGCGGAACATGAGATAGCCGAGCCCGACGCCGATCACGAGCCCCGGCAACAGCAGCAAGAGGTCCGGCTTCGACCATGTCGACGGCTTCCAGTAGCGCAGTGCGAACAGGTCCATCGCAACGAGCAATGGCGCGAGAAGGCCGCCCGCCGTTACCGGGTCCATCACCATCGACAACAGCGGAATGCCGACGATCGAGAACCCGCCCCCGAATGCGCCCTTCATGAAGCAGATCAGGAATACGCCGGCAAAAGCAACAAGGATCGTGGCTGCGGTGAGCTCCGGCGCAGCGGGGACGGCCATCGTCATGTCCTCGCCCGCTTGGGAGAGGTCATGAAGCCATAAACCGCCGCCTCAATTTCGGAACGTGCGAGCCCGATATCGCGTAGTGCGTCATCATCGAACTCGCGAAGGGCTTTCAAGGCGGCGCGGCGGACGAAATGGCGAGCGATGCTCTCCCTACAGACGCTGAAAATCAGGCGACTCCCCTGCGACGGGTCGATGGTGGACAAGGTTGCGGACATTTTGGTCTCCATGGTTGCTCCGCGGCAATGCGACGCCGTCGGCGCGAGCGCTTCTCCAGCGCCGCCGCGTGTTCATTGACCGCAGACCTTAGTGATGCCCGGTGCAAGCCGGTTGACGCAGGCAGCATGCTCTGACTACAATCTCGGTGCAATCGAAACATTGAACTCGGTGCAATTATGCCGAAGTCGGACTATCTCAAACTTGCCGACACCATCGCCGCGGAAATTGCCAACGGGGCTCTGAAGCCCGGCGACCGCTTGCCTCCGCAGCGCAGCTTTGCCTATGAGCGCAAGATCGCGGTCTCGACGGCGAGCCGCGTCTATGCCGAGCTGTTGCGCCGCGGCCTTGTCGTCGGCGAGGTAGGCAGGGGCACGTTCGTCTCGGGCGATGCCAGGCGCGGCGCGGCAGCGCCCGGTGAGCCGCGCGGCATCCGGATCGATCTCGAGTTCAATTACCCGATGCTCCCCGATCAAACCGCGCTCATCGCAAAAAGCCTGGTTGGCCTGGAAAATCCCGCAGGGCTCGATGCCGCCTTGAGACAGGCGACCAGCATCGGCACCCCGTCAGTCAGAAGCGTCGCAGCCGCTTACCTGTCACAAGGTGCATGGTCCCCTTCCCCGGACCAGCTCGTCTTCACCGGCAACGGACGGCAAAGCATCGCTGCAGCGCTCGCCTCGGTCGTTCCCACGGGCGGCCGATGCGGCGTGGAGGCGCTGACCTACCCCTTCATCAAGGGGATCGCCGCGCGGCTCGGCATTTCGCTCGTGCCGCTGGCGATGGACGAACTTGGCGTACGGCCCGACGCAGTGGAAGAGGCACACCGCGAGGCACATCTCTCAGCCATCTACATTCAGCCGGCGGTCCAAAATCCCTTGGGGATGACGATGACGCCGGCGCGCAGGGCCGATCTTTTGCGCGTCGTCGAAAGGCTCAATCTTCCGGTAATCGAGGACAATGTCTATGGCTTCCTCGACAATGAGCCGCCGCTTGCTGCACTCGCGCCGGAGTCCTCGATTGTCATCGACAGTCTCTCCAAGAGGGTTGCTCCCGGCCTGACGCTGGGCTTCATCGTGCCGCCGCAGCGGCTGCGTGAAAGCGTGATGGCTTCAGTCCGTTCCGGCGGATGGACCGCCTCGGGATTTGCGTTTGCGGCGGCTGAACGGATGATGGGCGACGGCATCATTGCCGAGCTTTCGCGGCAGAAGCGCCTCGATGCGGGCGCGCGTCAGAAACTGGCGGCCGATCGTCTCTCGGCTTTCGAAATCCGGGCGAACGAGAACTCCTATCATCTGTGGTTGACGCTGCCGGCGCACTGGCGCTCGCAAACCTTCGTCGCGGCCGCCGCCAAGCGCGACATTGCCTTGACGCCCTCCACCACCTTCGCCGTCACACCCGGCCATGCACCGAACGCCGTAAGGCTGGCGCTGGCGTCCCCGACGATGGATCAACTCGACGCTGGCCTGCAGACGCTGGCCGCGATGCTGAATGCCAGGGAGTACGATTTCGAATCGACCGAATGAGCAAGCTCGGTCGGTGCGGCAATGCCTGCTCCGCATCCAAGGCCGCTGGGCTAAGAACTGACCAATGGTCAGTTCTTGACCCAAGGGGCAGCATCTCTTTGCAGTCGAGCGGCGGCGAGACGCAATGAAGCGTCAGCCGCGCCGCGCCGCTTCGATCGCGGCGACGTCGATTTTCCCCATCTCCATCATGGCATCGAACGCGCGCTTTGCCTCGGCGCCGCCGGCCGCCATCGCTTCAGTCAGCACGCGCGGCGTGATCTGCCAGGAAATCCCCCACTTGTCCTTGCACCAGCCGCACGCGCTCTCCTGGCCGCCGTTGCCGACGATGGCATTCCAGTAGCGGTCGGTCTCCTCCTGATCGTCGGTGGCGATCTGGAACGAGAAGGCTTCGTTATGCTTGAACATGGGCCCCCCGTTGAGACCGAGGCAAGGAACGCCCGCAACCGTCATTTCGACCGTCAGCACGTCGCCCTCCTTGCCAGAGGGGTAGTCGCTCGGTGCACGGTGCACGGCAGTCACCCTGCTGTCGGGAAAGACCTGTGCGTAGAAGCGAGCGGCATCCTCGGCGTCCTTGTCGAACCAGAGGCAAATCGTATTCTTCGACATTTCCGTGTTCCTTTCGCTTGAAGCAGCTACCCTGCGAGATAGGCAGCGAACCGTTATTCTCCACCCCGAACGTGGCTGTGTCGCCAAGTGGCTGTGTCGCCAAGTCGCCCCCTGAGGACGGATGAAGCAATCGCTTCCCGACAGGGCAGAGGTGAAATCCTGAAAAGTTTTGCAACGCGCCGGATTCTCACGCTCCCCGCCGTCGCAAATGTGTGGCGGTGTTATCGGGAGCCGTTCAGTCAAGGCAGCAGAAGCGTCTATCGCGCCTGGGCGATCGCCAACGCCGGTAACTTTGACGTCGCCGTCCGCGAGGATTATCTCGAGCATAGGGTGTCGGAATCTCGTTTAGCCAGCCGTCTTCAAGATGGACATGCTACTGCATGTCTCCTTAAATCGACCTCGATTTAAGGACAAAGACATGCAGCAATTCAAAGTACTACAGCGATCTTTGCGCGTCCGATAAGACGCGCGGCGCTGTAGGGAGAACAGCGATGACCATCACCATTACCGCCTTTGAACGGTCGCCCGACCGCGGCAGGGGCTTGGCGCGCGACATGCGCGTTCGCTGGGCGCTCGAAGAAGTGGGCCAGCCTTACGAGGTTCGTCTTCTCTCATTCAAGGCGATGAAGGAACCCGCCCATCTCGCGCTTCAACCTTTCGGCCAGATTCCGACCTACGAAGAAGGCGATCTCGCTTTGTTCGAGTCCGGGGCGATCGTGCTCCATATCGGAGAGCGCCATGGCGGCCTGCTGCCGGACGATGCGAATGCCCGGGCACGCGCGATCGCGTGGATGTTTGCCGCGCTCAACACGGTGGAGCCGCCGATCTTCGATCGCGCCCTCGCCACGATCCTCGAGCGCGACGAGCCCTGGTACGATGAGCGCCTGCGTTTCCTCGAGGACAGCATCCGCAAAAGGCTGGCCCACCTTTCCCGCCGCCTCGGCGATGCCGACTGGCTCGACGGCGCGTTCAGCGCCGGTGACCTGCTGATGGTGACGGTGCTGCTCAGGTTGAAGGGATCGGATATGCTGGACGAACATCCGAACCTTTCCGCCTATGTCGCGCGCGGCGAAGCGCGGCCCGCCTACAAGCGTGCTTTCGACGCTCAACTGGCGGTTTTCACCGCCGCTTCGAGCACGTGACAAAGGTCGGCTGATAAAGGTCCCCTCCCGCACAATCAGCCGTTCGTTGCGTCTCCTATCGATGACGGCTTTGCGTCGCTTTCCCGCGTTCCCCAGCGTTCGCGAAAGGGTGGTAAGCGGAAGTTCGGACGCCCCTTAGCTGAGGTTTGGTTCGCTCTGATAAGCGGTCGTCCTCATCTCCTTGTGAGCCTAAAGCCGCCCGAAGCGAAATAACATCGCCCAATAGACAAGTCGTATGAGCGCCTGAGCTAGCCTCCTTCCCCGAGAGGCCGGCGGTCTGTCTGCACTATTAGCGTTTGGCAGTGCCTCAGGAGAATTCCCCATTGCTTCCTTCCAACATTTTCGCGAGCTTCGCCAACGTAGGGTCGGCTATGATGCCGGCGTCCGGCGACATCGGGCGGGCGTTCGCGATACGGCGCGCAGCCTCGTCCGCGGCGCCCGCTTCGGCAAGAACAGCCAAGGCTTGCTTGCTTGGCAACGCATTGAACCAACGGTAGCCAGCAGCTTTGCGCTCAGAGGGGACGACCTCACCCCACAGGCGCACTCGCGAGATGCCGCCATCCGGAAACGCGTCCAACCTGACGAATGAGCACGGAAAAGCGTCAGCCGCCTCAAAGACGTGGCGGGTATCGGGCTGCAAGCGAGTGCGCGCCAGAAGAGGTCTCCACTCGGGTGCGTCGGCCGCCGGCATGGTTTCCGTGTTTGCGCCGAACAGAGCAACCTCAGCCGAGGCATTGTATTTGAAGTGTGCCGTGTCGATCTCGATCTTGCGGATGGTGCCGCGCATGGCGAGGCGGAACAACGCGTGGTCCGGACCGCCATCGCGACGACGGCGGGTTTCCCAGCCATCCCCCATGTTTCGCGCCTTATCGGGCCGATTGAGCATCGACGCGGAGGTATAAAATCCATCGCTGCTCGTGACGACCTGGCCGCCGTGATCCTGGCTCGCAAGATCGATGGTGATGCCGTCGATCGTACGAGGATCGATGACGACGCGCCCGAAGACGCGCAACCTGGCAATGCCGCCGTCGGGGAAAGCGGACAGGCGAACGTGTGTGAAACGGCGCCCGTCGCTCACGTCGAAGCGATTGTGCCCGTCACCCTTGAGGGCTGAGCGCGGCACAATCTCGATCCATTCCACTTCCGCGTCCTGCAACTCCCTCGGGCTCGGATAACCCTCGACACCGCAGGCTTCGATCCGGCATGTCGCCGGGAAATTGCCCGTGAAGAAGCTTGTATCGACATCGACCGCGGTGATTGTTCCTGCCGCTCCGAGCCGGACAAGTACCCAATCGTGACCGGGCTCGCGACGGCGTTTCGTCTCCCAGCCGTCGACAATCTCGCCACGATGGCCATAGTTGCCTGGTACGAAGGCGGCCGGGGTGGGCACAAGCAGGTTCTCCTTTTCGCCAAAGGACTCGTCGCTCGCGGCAAGGACGCTCCCACCAAGCCAGCGTGACGCCAGATCAACCTCGGAGGCGAAGTCTTCCTGCCGCTCGGGAACGGCGTATGTGTCTGCCATCGACTCCTGCGCTGTGAGGACAATGGTCATTGCGCACCTCCCGCGCGGACTTTGTTTCGCAAATAACCGGCTTTTGGGCGCAGGCCGAGCTCTTCAGAAAGCGGCCACCCGGTTATTTTTTTCGGTTCCGGCGTCGCGTAGGTCGAAATCTTGCTCGTCTTGAGCTTCAGCCCGACCACCGCTTCGGCGAGTTTTACTGCGGCAGCCACGCCATCTATGACCGGCACGCCCAATTCGGACGTGATTGCGTCTTCCAGACCCGCCATACCGGCGCATCCGAGACAAATGACTTCGGCATGATCCTGTTCGACCGCCTTGCGCGCTTCCTCGACGATCGATCGCGTCGCGGCTTCAGGATCATTGTCTACTTCGAGCGTGGTCATCCCATTGGCGCGAACGGAGGCGCAACGGTCCCAAAGGCCGCCCGTCCGCAGCCGGTCCTCGATCGGTGGAACCGAGCGCTGCAAAGTGGTGACCACCGAATAGCTGCGGCCGATCATCATGGCTACATGAGCGGAGGCTTCACAGATTTCGATCACCGGTTGATCGATCAACTCCTGCAGGCCGTCTCGTCCGTGCTCGCCGAAGCCGGCCATCACGACCGCGTCATAAGGCTCGTCATAGGCAAGCACACGGTCCATCACGGCGACCGCGGAAAGATAGCTTTCGAAATTGCAGTCCACCGCTTCCGCGCCGAAGAACGGCGTGAGCGTTACGATTTCCGTGCCGGGCGAAGCGCTGCCTTTGGCTGCGGCGTCGATGACGTCCGACATCGACTGGCTTGTGTTCACATTAACGACGAGGATTTTCATCTCAGCCCCATTTCCTGGTGTTGGCGTTATTTTCTGCAATTTGCGCTTCCGCGCGGGAGAGCAATTTTCCTCTCGGGCGCCCCATGAGATCGACAGGCCTGCCCGCGAGATAGGTTTGGCGAACGGCACCGTAGAGCGAATGGCCAAGATAGGGCGTCAGGCGATGGCGATGGTGGAGCGTGCCCGCTTCAACGACGAAGCTCTCCTCCGGCGCGAAGATCGAGAAGTCGGCGTCGCAGCCGATCGCGAGCCGTCCCTTTCGCTCAAGGCCGGCCAGTGCCGCCGGCTTGAGCGCCATCCAGGAAGCTATGTCGACAAGGGAATGACCGCGTGCGCGTGCTTCGCTCCAAGCGACGGGAAGGCCGAGCTGTAGCGACGAGATGCCGCCCCAGGCAGCTCCGAAATCACCGGAATCAAGTTCCTTCATCGCCGGTGTACAGGGCGAATGATCGGAGACGATCATGCTGAGCGTACCGTCTCTCAGACCGTCCCAGAGTTTTTCCCGGTTGCTTCGCTCCCGCACCGGCGGGCCGACCTTGGCGGCGGTGGCACCGTCTGGAATCTCTTCCGCGCATAGCACCAGGTAGTGAGGGCAGGTCTCCACGCTGAGGTGAACGCCGTCGGCAATGGCCGAGGCAATCATCGGCAGCGCGTCGGCGCTCGAAAGGTGCAGAACATGCGCTCGAGCCCCAGTAACCCTCGCGGCCTCAATGACTTCGGCAATAGCGAGATTCTCCGCACCGCGCGGCCGTGATGCCAGATAATCGCTGTAGCGGCATGTATGGACTGCCGGAACGGCAGCCAGGACGTCGTTGCTCTCAGCGTGCACGATGAAGATTGAACCCAGCTCGCGGACAACTCGCATGACCTCCTTCATGTGCCGGGGGGTAATGTGCGGAAAGTCATCCGTACCGGTATCGCAAAGAAAGGACTTGAAGCCCAGAACACCGGCGAAGTGCAGGGCCGGCAGATCGGCAAGGTTGGAGGGGATGGCACCTCCCCAGAAACCGACATCGACGTGACACTGACCCTCAGCGGCTGCACGCTTGGCAGCCAGGGCTGCGAGCGAAACGGTGGTTGGGACACTGTCGAGGGGCATGTCGACAAGAGTCGTGATGCCCCCGGCGGCGGCGGCGCGCGTGGCCGTCAAAAAGCCCTCCCATTCCGTATTGCCGGGCTCGCAGATATGGACGTGCGAGTCGACCAGGCCCGGCATGAGTACCTCGTCGTCGGCAAGTGTGACGACTTTCGATGCGACCGGCATTGCCTCGAAGTCAGTGACCGCCGTGATGTGACCGTTGCGGATACCAATCGCAGCCGGCCGCTCGCCGTCAGGCAGGATGGCGCGACGCGCCTTTATCAGTAGATCGAGCTGTTCCATTCGGATCCTCCTTGGACGCGCGCCATCGTTCGCGGACAGTCGACGCGTCGCAGGTCGTGCTTTAAAGAAATCGTGGCGTTTCGGATCTGTCCGGGCGCCCTATCGAGCGCCCGGACGGTCGGGCATCAGATCCGGGCGAAGCCGAGCAGGGCCTTCACGTTGGCATGCTTCTGTACAAATGCCACGCCGATGATGTAGACCACGCCGCCGACAATCCATGATTGAAGAGCCGGAAAACCGATGTAGGCGGTGTTCAGCATTGGCAGCAGTCCAGCGGTATAGAGGCCAACCAGTGTTCCCGCGGCGAGTGCGATAACGCCGGGCCAGTTGGCAATGCCCAGTTCGCTCCAATTGGCGACGCGGTGCATTGGCCGCTTGATACCGAACAGCAAGGGCAACAAGAAAAGGTCGATCGCCATAATCGTGCTCGCGACCGGAACCGTCGTCGAGCCGATCCCCGTGACAATGTTGAAGGTATCCTGCAAGTTCGGCAGGTAGAATGTAAGGACGGTCGCGATCAGGCCGAGTGCGACGACGGTATATTGCCGCCGCCAGCCGCGGATACCGGAAAGCAGGTTCTGAGCTCCATTGACGGCGATGTAGAGATTGCCATCCTGCACAGCCCACTGGTTGATCACGATGACAGCGATGCCGATCAGCGCGCTGCCGAACATTGTAAAGTTTACGAAATAGCTGATGCTTTGCCCGAAGTCCGGCTGGTTCGAGAGCGCCGCGATCATATAGCCCATCACAGGAAACAGGAGCGCTCCGACGAGGTAGGAAACGATGATCGTCGGCAAATTCCACAAGGATTCGCGACCGACCTTGGCGTAACGGAAGAAATCCGGTTCGTTACCCCAGGTCGACAGGCCGACGAGAGCGCCGGTCACCATGATCATGGAAGTTGGCGCATCGACATGTGGGATCGCCGCGAGAACATCACCGGATGTGGCAAAGAAGGCGCGGATCGTCGCGTAGACGCCCCAGATCAGGATCACTGGAACGGCGATGTACTGAGCGAAACGTTGAACACCTTCAAAACCGAAGTAGGTGTTGATGATCATGACGAAGGCAAGCACTGCCGTGACCAGCCCGACCGCAGGCAGCGTCATGAGTCCGCCGGTGATGTCGATGACGAATTTCACCGTGAACAGATAAAACGCCATGCCGTTGACAATCAGCAAGAGCGACACCAGCGCGCTGCCGAGGGTGCCAAAAACGCTTCTTGCCATTACTGAATGCGTCTGGCCCGTGGCAGCGCCAGCATTCGCGGAGCCCAGGCAATAGAGGCTCATCACCGCAACGGCGATCAGCATTGAAATGATCAACTGCGACAACGTGAGGCCCTGGAAGCGGGCGCCGTATCCGACCAACACTGTGCCAAACACGGCTTGCATGGACAAGAACTGCGCCAGCATGCGGAAGTTCGAACGCCGCTTCTCCAATGGAACGACGGACTCGGTGTAGTCCGCTATGTCTTCTTCGGTCGCTGATAGAATGCTTTCGATTTCGGCGATTGCCGATACCGTCTCAGTGGCTCGCGCCTCTTTCCCATTTGATGGGTTCTGCATGCTCATCTTGTAATCCCCTTTTCGAGGTGTGTTCCCCTGGCTGACCGTCGCCTTTCTCCACGAAGGAAGCATCAACGGCGTTGATGCGAGGTCGCCATGCAACACGATGAGATCACAGTCACTTGGGTTCAACGCCCAAACATCGAACGTAGTGCATTAACGAAATCAATGCAGCGCAAACGACAAGTGCACCCGATCAGGCCGCACTTTTCAATTCCTCACGAATCTCTGTGATAAAAAGCTCGCGCGAGATTTGGGCCGGACTGTTGGGGTCGGTTACGACATATATGCCAGTCCGCGGCACGCCGTCGCCTGCAAGCAGCGGCCAGAGCCTACCGCTGTCAACGTCCGGCTTGGCATACCCTTCCGGCAGAAAGCAGATCCCCACTCCAAGCATTGCCAGGCGTTTGGCCTCTTCGAGATGATTGGACATACCGGCAACATGACGTCCTAGTCCGTGTTGCAGGCGGAATTCGGTGAGTTCGTCTCCTTCGTCGGCACCCGTCAGCACAAACGACTCCGAAGCGAGATCCGACGGGCCGCTTGCCTCGACGCCAAACATCGGATGCGAGCGGCCGCAATACGGCCGATGAACCTCGGTGAAAAGCGGCAAGTAGCTCAATTCCGCCCGCATGACACGCGAAGGCGAAATGCCGACATCGACCTTATGCTGTATCAGAGCATTTACAACGTCCGTCCAGGCGGCGACCTCGACGATGAGCTCCACCGCCGGGTATTTTTGGTGAAACGTCTCGATCGCCTGATCCAGCGCTGGAGCAACCAGGTTGCTTACGAGCATGACCCGCAAATGTCCGCGCACCTCGGCCTTGATATCGGACAGGCGAGCCGGAATCTCGCGGACCGAAGCAGCAAAGACACTACACGTATCAGCCAATATGCGGCCCTCTTCCGTCAATTCGAAACCGGTCGGTCCGCGCCGACAGAGAGTTACGCCAAGCCGCTCCTCCAACCGTTTCAAGGCCAAGCTCAACGCTGGCTGTTTGCGATTGAGCAATGCAGCGGCTCTCGTAATGCCGTGAGCCTCCACGATCTCGTTGAACAGCTTGAGCAGGTTCCAATCGAGATTTTTTGCGAAGCGCAGATCCCGAAGTCTCGGCTCCGGCTGCAGACGTTTCAAGACCGACTCCTCCAAACTCACTCTGATAGAGGTATATCCTAAGTGAAGCGAAATAGGACATTGCACGAGGTCATTACCAATGACTGCATTGGGTCGAGAGCGGAACCTACAGCGCCGCGCGTCTTATCGGATGCGCAAAGGACGCTGTGGCACTTTAATTGCAGCATATTCAATCCTTAAATAGGCTAGCATGTAGGAAAACACGCAATAGCCGTTCCATCACGCCGAGAACGAGAGCGATAGCCGGGAGCAAGCCATGTGCAGAAACATCAAACCCCTGTTCAATTTCGATCCGCCGGCGACGGACGAGGAAGTCCACGATGCGGCGTTGCAGTTCGTGCGCAAGCTGAGCGGAACGACCAGGCCGTCGAAGCGGAATGAAGCGGCGTTCGATCGCGCGGTGCATTCGATCGCGCAATGCGCCCGCGAACTCATCGATTCGCTCGAGACCTCGCAACCGCCCCGCGACCGTGAGGAGGAAGCCGCGAAGGCACGGGCGAGAAGCGCAGCCCGGTTCGCGTGAGCTGCTGGCGGTTCCGCGCCCAGTTTCGCCTGCCTATGGAAGTTCGATCTCGCCGTCCACCACGTGATTGAGGCCGGTGCCTTCCGCTGTCAGCGTCATGCGGACCTTCAACTTCTTGCCGCCGGCCTCGCCTCCGCGCACGGTCTCCTCGATCTTGCGCTGCGACGTGACGCCGACTTCCTTCAGGAACTTGCGGATCGACATGTTGAAGGCGTCTTCACTCATGGCAGAACTCCTCTCTATCCGGAGGAGATTGTAAGGGAAGGCAAGCGGTCAAGGAAGGAGCACGCGCCGTGTCACAGAAAAAGACCCCGAGCCGGGAGGAGGCGTCGGGGTCTCTTGATCGGCCCCTTGGGAGGAGGAGCGGAACCGATCGGTTGTCTCGCGCAGCGGGAGGACGTACTGCGCGGTGTCAAGGGGAAGATAGATCATGCCCCATCATCGAATAGTTCCCTGGGTAACATCGCAGCGTCGTGCGTCTGACGAGACGAAACAGATACCCGTCTTCCGCGTCCGCAGGCGCTTACGGCGCAATCATCTTGACCGTTTCATCGGTCGTCCAAAGTCCGTTTGCCATATATCGGAAGTTGATCAGTGCGGCGAGATTGCCGTCGCCCTCGGGCAACTTGGGCGCGGCTACGGCGTCCCGAATAACGGCGACCTCAAATCCCTCTTCAAGGAACTCGCGGAGATGCGATTCAACGCACATGTTGGCGAGCATCCCGGCGAGGACGATCTGGGTGACGCCCTGTTTGCGGAGCTGGAAGGAAAGGTCGTTTTGCTGCGGCCCGTAGAGCTTGTGAGGCGAGGCGATAATGGTCTTGCCATCCTCAATGTATTTCTTGAACCGCGGCAGGAAGTCTGCCCCCGAGCCCTCGAAACCCTCCAGCGAATAGGGGTCTTTTCTGTCGAATATGCCAAGCTCATGCTGGAATATTTCGAGAGGCCCCTGCACCTTCCACGTGTGATCCCACTTGTAGTAATGGTGAGGCGATAGTGCGACGACCATTCCTGCCTGCTTTGCTGCGGCGAAAAGCTGATCAAGGTGGGAAATGACATTGCGTTCGGTGACGGCTTCGCCCAAGACCGGCCAAGCTTTCCCTTCAGGGCTCATGAAGTCGTTCTGCGCGTCGATAACCACGAGCGCCGCCTTCGAGACGTCGAGTTTCATGTTCCCCTTGGTCAGTGCCGGTTTGGCGGGGTCCTGGTAATAATCGACAAGCGGCTGCGCGGCCATGGAAGCGCCGGCTCCAGCGAGAATAACCGCGCCAGCGAGGATCGCTGTGCTCAATTTCCGAATGAATTTCATTTCACGACCCAACATTTCGATATCTCCTTTCGTTGATCGTCAGTTTCGCATTGGGGATGGTTGCCGGCGCGCTTGCCGCGCCGGCTAGCGCATCGGCCCGAAAATCGGAATCGATTTTCGGAAAGCACGATGCGTAGATTCAAAGACTTACAGCGTCCTTTGTGCGTCCTGATGGACGCACGGCGCTGTAAAGTGCTAGGCCTTCACAAAGGCGAGCAGGTCGGGGTTCACGACATCGGCATGGGTGGCGCACATGCCGTGTGGGAAATTTTTGTAGATCTTGAGGGTGCTGTTCTTCAGGAGCTTCGCGGAGAGCGGAGCGGAATCCTCGATCGGTACGATCTGATCGTCATCGCCGTGCATGACGAGCGTCGGCACGTCGATGATCTTGAGATCCTCGGTAAAATCGGTCTCGGAGAACGCCTTGATGCCGTCGTAATGCGCCTTGGCGCCGCCCATCATGCCCTGGCGCCACCAGTTCTGGATCACAGCTTGCGAGCTCTCCGCGCCGGGCCGGTTAAAGCTGTAGAAAGGTCCGCTCGCGAAATCGAGGTAGAACTGCGCACGATTGGCGGCGAGCTGACGTCGGAGGCCGTCGAACACCTCGATCGGCAGGCCGCCGGGATTGGCCGGCGTCCTGACCATGATCGGCGGCACGGCGCCGATCAGCACCAGCTTGGCGACGCGGCCCTGGGGCTGGCCGTAACGAGCCACGTAGTGCGCCGCCTCGCCGCCACCGGTGGAGTGGCCGATATGGACCGCATTTCTGAGGTCGAGATGTTCGACCACTGCGGCGACATCGGCCGCGTAGTGATCCATGTCGTGACCGTCGCTGACCTGGGCGGAGCGGCCGTGGCCGCGTCGATCATGGGCGACAACGCGATAGCCCTGCCCGAGGAAATAGAGCATCTGGGTATCCCAGTCGTCTGCGCTGAGCGGCCAGCCATGGTGAAAGACGATCGGCTGAGCGTCGCGCGGACCCCAGTCCTTGTAGAAAATCTGGACGTCGTCCTTGGTCGTAACAGTGGCCATGTTGTTGATCCTTTCAGATTGCGTGTTGCTCGGAATGGAGGGCTGAGAGGCAGCAGCCGGCAGGATTGGCAGAGCCGACAAAGCCGCCGCGCCGAGGCCGAACAGCAGGAGGTCGCGGCGGACCGGATCGATGGGTTTGGAAAATGTCGTGCTCACTGGCGGCTCCGTTGCTCAATGGGATTGACAGCACAATACGAGCACGCATCAATGTCTCAAACGACATTAATCCCGGGATTTCGGCCATGGCCCGCCACGTGACATTTCTCGTCTATCCGGAATTCGTGCTGCTCGACCTCAGTGGCCCGCTCGAGGTGCTGTCCAATGCCGGCGAGATATCGGGGAAGCGCTATGGCCTCCGGGTTGCGTCCGTCACGGGAGGATTGGTGCGCAGCACCTGCGGTGTGGAGGTTGCGACGGTACCGCTTGCGATCGAGGCGACGGACACGTTCATTGTCGTCGGCGGGCGGGAACCGCCGGAAGGGGCATGGGTGAGCGAGGTCGCGAATGCCGTTCGCGGCGTATCCGCGCGGGCCCGCCGCACCGCGAGCGTCTGCACGGGTGCTTTCCTGCTGGCCGAAAGCGGGCTCCTGGACGGGCGCGCCGCGACGACCCATTGGTTCTACGCGCCGAAGCTGCAGGCCCGATATCCGGCGCTTGAGGTCGATGGCGACCGCATCTTCACCAGCGATAATGGCGTGTGGACGTCGGCAGGCATGTCGGCAGGCATCGATATGGCGCTCGCCCTCGTTGAGGAAGATCTCGGCAAGGCGACCGCGCAGGCCGTCGCGCGCATGCTTGTGGTCTACTACCGGCGACCGGGCGGCCAGTATCAGTTCTCATCGTTGCTCGACTTCGATCCCGGCTCCGATCGCATCCGCAAGGCGCTGAGCTATGCGCGGGAGAATCTGGCCGAAAACCTTTCGGTGGAGCGCCTCGCCGACGTCGCGCACCTGAGCGTCCGCCAGTTCGGGCGTGCCTTCTCCTCTTCCACCGGCATGACGCCGGCCAAGGCGATCGAGCGGCTCCGCGTGGAGGCGGCGCGTCCCCTGGTCGAGGAGGGTCGGCTGTCCTTCGACGAGATCGGCCGTCTCGTCGGATTCACCGATCCGGATCGCCTGGCCCAGAGCTTCATCCGGATCTTCGGCCACACGCCGCAGGAGATGCGGCGCATGGCCAGACAGGCTGCTGCAGCAGAGCGGACGGCATGATCAACTGAGGTGTCGCATTGTCCAACGTCTGGATAAATCGGTGTGCGTTTCTCTGTAGTGGCCGAAGCGGTCGCATTGCCGCCGAGACCACCGCATCTTCCTTTGGTCCTGGCCGATTAAAGTGCTGCCGCGACCTTGGAGTGACGTCCGCAATGTCTATATAACGCGGCCGCAGATGCCTCCGGACTGGATGATGGAATGAGCGACGAATTGCAGGCGCGAGCTGCGCACTCCGCAGCGATCCGCGAACGCGCGGAAGCGGAAATGAAAGCGATCGGGATCGATGACGCGTTCATCGGCCGGTTGGTCGATACGTTCTACGCCCGTGTGCTCGCGCATCCGGAGCTTGGCCCCGTGTTCGACGCAAGGCTTTCGGGGCGGTGGCCGGAGCACATGGAGAAGATGAAAAGCTTCTGGTCTTCGGTTGCCTTCCGCAGCGGCGCCTATGGCGGAAAGCCTGTCCAGGCGCATTTCGGCATCGCCAACATGAAACCGGCGCTTTTCCAGAAATGGCTGGCGCTCTTTGCCGCGACGCTTGACGACATTGCGCCGAACAATGACGCGAAGGCCTGGTTCATGACCACGGCGGAGCGCATTGCGCGAAGCCTGACACTCTCGCTCTTCTACAATCCGGCGCTCGACGACCCGGCGCTCAAGCGTTCCTGAAACCGGCACTTTTGCCGATGACGGGTGTCCCTTCTGAGAGGACCTTGCACCCGAGGATGCTAAGCTCCGGGTGGAATGTTCGCGTTGCCGTTGCCGATCCGAACAGGCAGAAATCGCCAAATGCGGGAGGTTGCCGGACCGCGCGGCAAAGACGCAAAACGCTCCATTCGCAGACATAACTCCGCTGACGTCTTGCAACTTTGAGAGGTCAGGAACATGGTTGTATCTTAGGTCGCAGGGGATTTTTTGCGACCGATGTGCATGCCGCTACTGCATGTTTCCTCAAATCGTAGCCGATGTAAGACAAAAACACGCAGCAATTCAAAGTGCTACAGCGTCCTTTGTGCGTCTGAAAAGACGCACGGCGCTGTAACGTAGCTTTTCAGCGCAAAGGAGCTTTCCCATCATGTCGGAAAAATCTGAGAAGGGCCTCGATCGCCGCGACTTTGTGATTGCATCAATCGCCACGGTGGGCGCGTCCGCTGTCCTCGCCCGCAACGCTGGCCCTGCGCAAGCCCAGGACACGTCTGCATCCTCCGGCAATACGGCATCGGTGGCACCACAGGGGACGGTCTACACGGGCGACGTGATCGACGGGAAAAAAGTCGTCAGCATGCTCGACGTCAACGACCTGGAACCCGGAAAGAAGCACCTTCTGTATTTCCAAGGCGTGCAGATGCCCAGCGGACAGCACTGGTATGTCTCCGTGACGGTCGCAAAGGGGGCGAAGCCGGGCAAGCGTGGCGTTCTTACCAGCGGTGTGCACGGCGACGAGATTAGCAGCATACATACGGTCCAGACCGTGATGAACCAGATCGACCCCGCTGAGATGTCGGGCACGGTGATGGCGGTCACGGACGTGTCCCCTCCAGCCCTGCAAAGCATGCAGCGCAGATGGCCCAACCAGGGCAGAGGCATCGACCTGATCGACTTGAACCGGGTGTGGCCCGGGAACGAGAACGACGTCACTGCACCCGGCCGACACGCCTGGCTCCTGTTCAACAGGCTGCTGCGGCCGAACGCCGACTTCGCGCTCGACTTCCACACCGGCACAACCGGATTCGAAGTCACCGACTTCAATCTCGGCGGCATGGACGTACCCGAGGTCAAGGCGATGGTGGAGCTCTATCCGATCAGCCAGATCTACGACAACCATGCCTATCCGGGCCTGCTGCACAACGCGTTCAGGGACGTGGGCATCCCGGCCTTTACGCCGGAGGTCGGCGCGGCGCGCGTGCTGGACCTCGAAATGATCCCACTGTTCGTGGAAGGGACGATGAACGTCCTCAAACATCATGGGATCGTTGCCGGGCCGATGGGCCGCACAGCCAAGGACGTGCCTGCCTTTATCGGCGACAGTTCCTTCCCGATCCTGGCTACGGAGGGAGGGATCGTCGAGCATCTGGTTAAGCTGAACGACAAGGTCGAGCCCGGACAGAAGGTAGCCGTCCAGCGCAACAGCTTCGGCGAAGTGGTTGCAGAATATACGAGCGCGGTGTCCGGAGAGCTAATCGGCCAGCGAAGCGATGCAATGGCGGAACCCGGCAACCCCTTGGTATTTATCCTTTTCAACAGGGGGACGCCGGAGGGCGTTGAGACCTATCCCGAGTAGTCCCCCCGCCCGCAAGCAAACTTCACATTTGCGAACGGCGTTGCGCGGGCTGTATTCGCTGTGGCTGCTCAATGGCGGTTTCGGCCCAAAGCAGTCTTTCACCTGTCACGGCACTCGGGAATCCATTTCAGGATAAAGAACAACGCTTTCCTGCGCGGTTGGCTCGTTGCGCGCCCCGACAAATACGGCTGGTTGGGCTCCCCGATTGACGGCCACGTGCAACACGTTGGCGGGGATGTATAGATAATCTCCTGGGTGCACCACATCCCGGTGCTGGAGTTCATCGCCACTCCACAGTTCCAACTCTTCACCGCTCAACATGTAGAAAGCAGTCTCATGGCGCGCATGCACATGCGCCTTGGTGCGTCTCCCAGGCGGGATCGTAGCGATACCGAGCCACAGTGCGGTTGAGCCAACCGACTCCGCACTAATGCCAGGCAGGTAATCGGACCCCTGTTCAGCTCGGTATCCTGCGTCCCCTTTGGATACCAGGGCCTTGCCCCGCGAGAAGCCTGGACCTGCATCGGTTCGTTCTTCTGAAATCGTCATTTCGATCTCCTCTGTGGTAGCTTGGTGGACCTACGCAAAAGGATCACAAGAAGACCGGCTGGAGTCCTTAATGGGAGAGCGAAAAGTTCCGAATTCTTCCGAAGAAGCCGTGGCCGATAGCGTCGCGCCGCAACGGTTCGCGTTCGGGGCGTTCATCCTCGACATGCAGCGCGGCGCACTGACCTGTGAAGGGCGGCGGGTCGCAATTGGCCATAAGGGCTTGTTGCTGCTGCACGCGCTCGTGCGAGCGTCGACGCAGGTCGTGAGCAAGTCCGCGCTGATGGAAGCTGTCTGGCCCGCCGCTATCGTTGAGGAGAGCAATCTCTCGGTTCAGATCGCTGCCCTACGCAAGATGCTAGGGGCCCAACCGGAGGGGAACGATTGGATCGCGACCGTGCCTCGTGCGGGGTATCGTTTTGCCGGCCGGGTGAATAGCCTGCATCCTGACGCCGCTGATGCGCCCGCGGCGTTGCCCGGTTCGCCCGCGAACCCCGGCAGACCGTCGATCGTGGTCCTACCGTTTGCTAATTTGAGCAATGACAAGGAACAGGCGTATCTGGTGGATGGCATTACCGAAGATGTGATCACTGCGCTCACGAGATTTCGGTGGTTTCGGGTAATCGGGCGCAATTCAAGTTTCGTCTACAGAAACAAGTCAGTGAGCGCCAAGCAGGTGGGCCAAGAACTGGGTGTCGGTTATGTGCTCGAAGGAAGCGTGCGCCGCTCTGGCGGTCGCCTTCGAGTCTCCACTCAACTGGTCGAGGCCACCTCGGCCAGCCAAGTCTGGGCCGAACGGTATGACTTGGAACTGGAAGAGGCATTCGCAGTTCAAGACGCCATCGCGGAGAGGGTCGCAGGTGCGATCGAGCCAGAACTGCTGAAGACGGCATCACTCCCCGTGGCGGCGCGGCATACGGGAAATATGACGGCGTGGGAGATAGTGCGGCAGGGGACCTGGTATTTCCACCACGTTGGCAAGCAGACCCACCTGATGGCACGAGAGCTATTCCGGGAGGCATGTCGGCTCGACCCCGAACTTGCTGAAGCCCATCTCTGGCTTGGTCGCGTGAGCGCAGGCATCGTCGCCTATGGATGGAGCGAGCATCCTTCCGAGGACATCAGGGAAGGGTTGGATGCCGCCTTGGCAGCAGTTCGGCTCGACGAAAAGAACCCGTACACACATTACGCGTTGGCGATCTGCAGCGCTTACTCGAATGCACCCGAACAGGCGGTCCTTGCCGCCGAAAGGGCGATCGAGATCAGCCCGAGTTTCGCCCTTGGCCACCTTGTCCTGGGAATGGCGGAGCTCTTTAGGGGTAGCGCGTCTGGTGCCATAGCGCCACTGGAACACGGCCTCATGTTGAATGCCAACGACCCTCAGAACTTCGTTTGGCTGAACTTGCTGGCGCTGGCTTACTTGTTTGCAGGCGACGGAGCCGGCGCGCTGGCTGCTGCCGTGAGAGCGCGAAAGGTGCGCCCTGCATGGCGGCCGGTCCAAGAAACGCTAGCCTGCTGCTATGCGACTGTCGGGCGTCTTGCAGAGGCTCGATCATCGCGCGAGTTGATGAGCGAAATGGAGAACCCGCCAGGCGATGCTTTGGAGCCGCTAAGACAACGTAATCCGCACTGGCAGGAACGATTGGCAGAATTGTTGAAGCAAATCCCGAGTGACCCGCTTCCGACAGGAGAGCAGACATAAGTTCTCTGCAGACAGGTCTCATAGGCACTTGACGAATGCTGTCATAAACCTAGTCGGCGAGCGCCCGCCATGATGGTGCCGGTAATGAAGAAGCGCGGCCCACCTCCCCTGGCGCTTGTGCCGGGACTTACGTCGCCAATGCGGAGAAGGTGGTGCACTCCATCGATTTGAGCTGGAATCAGGGCCGGACCGGGAAGCCAACGCTCGTCGGTTCGGAAGGTTCGCCCAGAAGCGACAGACATTCGAGTCCATTTAACAGCCGCGCATAGGCGCGGCGGCAACCGGGGAACGACCGGATGTCGCTGGGCAGATGGGATGGTTGCCGCTTCCCCGGCGGCATCGAAAGCGGAGAGGACGGCGATACCGCCTGACACCGGGGTCGGCTGGTACTTTGTCCTTCGTGTCGCTTCCTGGAGGGATTTGATCGCGCCGGAAGCGGCCCTTGCGATCTGTCCGGGCAAGCCGTCTCCGTGCTATGTTTCCCGTCCGGATCGCAAGGCGGAGGGAGGGAGAGCGAAATGACACGACGCGTCGCCGTTCTGTTGTTCGACAACGTAGAGGTCATGGACTTCGCGGGGCCTTTCGAAGTGTTCGGAGTAACAGGGCAACGGGAAGGCAAGCGCCTCTTCGACGTCTACACCGTCGCCCGGGAAAGCAAGCCTGTGCTGGCCCGGAACAACCTCAGCATCAATCCGGACTATAGCTTCCGCGACTGCCCCATCATGGACATCCTGGTCGTTCCCGGAGGCTTCGGGACGCGGAGGGAGAAGCATAATCCGTCCGTCCTGGATTTCGTTCGCCAGCATGCTGGCCAGGCTGAGCGGGTTCTGTCCGTATGCTCCGGCGCCCTGCTGCTTGCCAGGGCCGGCCTGCTGGACGGGCTGCAAGCGACCACGCATCGTGGAGCCCTTGCCGAACTCCAGGCGGACGCCCCGACCGCGAATGTTCTTCAGGATGTGAGGATTGTCGACAACGGAAGGGTTGTCCTCTCGGCTGGCGTTTCCGCCGGGATCGACGCCGCACTCTACCTCGTCGCCGAGTTGCATGGGCTTGAACAGGCAACCGAGACAGCAACGTACATGGAATATGATTGGCGGTATCATCCGAACGCAGCCAACCCGGCCATTCGCCTGGCGAAGGCATCTTCGGAGATGGCGCCGCATCGTCAATGACATTTCGTTGCCTGAATGTCACGCCCCTGCAAGTTCAGGCGAAGGCTTGCACTTTCCTCAAAGAGCTGGGTGGACAGCGGGTCCCGTGGTCGGCATGCAGAGCGACTGCAATGTAGTCTTTCCGGACGAAGCGCGACGATCGGTCGTGGCCCCCGTGCGGCCTTCTTCCCTCAATCGACCCGGCGCAGACATTCCTCTACCATCGGTTTCTGGTCCTCGTCGGCCGAAGCGGTCGCATTGCCGCCAAGACCACCGCATCTTGCTTTGGTCCTGGCCGATTAAAGTGCTACCGCCACCTTGGAGTGACGTCCGCAATGTCTATATAACGCGGGCCGCAGATGCCTCCGAACTGGATGATGGAATGAACGACGAATTGCAGGCGCGAGCTGCGCACTCCGCAGCGATCCGCGAACGCGCGGAAGCGGAAATGAAAGCGATCGGGATCGATGACGCGTTCATCGGCCGGTTGGTCGACACGTTCTATGCCCGTGTGCTCGCGCATCCGGAGCTAGGACCCGTGTTCGACGCAAGGCTTTCGGGGCGGTGGCCGGAGCACATGGAGAAGATGAAAAGCTTCTGGTCTTCGGTTGCCTTCCGCAGCGGCGCCTATGGCGGAAAGCCGGTCCAGGCGCATGTCGGCATTGCCAACATGAAACCGGAGCTTTTCCCGAAATGGCTGGCGCTCTTTGCCGCGACGCTTGACGACATTGCGCCGAACAACGACGCGAAGGCCTGGTTCATGACCACGGCAGAGCGCATTGCGCGAAGCCTTACCCTCTCGCTCTTCTACAATCCGGCGCTCGACGACCCGGCGCTCAAGCGCTCCTGAAGCACCTTATTTCCCGGCGTGCCTGATCGGATCGTACGATGCCGTTGCTGGTTCGCGCGCCCTTGGAACATGCTACTGCATGTCGCCTTTAATCGTAGCCGATTAAAGGACAAAGACATGCAGCAATTCAAAGTGCTACAGCGTCCTTTGCGCGTCTGAAAAGACGCGCGGCGCTGTAGGTCCTTGAGGGCCGAAGTGAGTCTGAGAGAAAGGGGGCCTGTGTGGTTAGCGCGATAGAGAGCGAGATCGGCGGGGTGTTCATCCCGGTAAGCAATATCGAAGCCGCAAGAGACTGGTATTGCCATCTCCTCGGGCGGCCGGCGGACGGAGACATTCCTTTCGGGCATCTCTATGTGATTGCCATGAAAGGCAGCACTGCGCTCGTCCTCGACAGCAAGGGGTTCGTGGGACCGCATGTCGGCAAGCCGGTTTTTCATTTCAATGCCGATGACCTGAGCGCCGCACACGCGCATGTGTCTGCGCTTGATGCTGACAACGTCTCCCCCATCACGGACGGAGCGTTCTTCACGTTCAATGATCCTGACGGCAATCTCCTGATGGTGGCAAACGTCCCTCCCGCGCCGCGCTTCGAGGACGAATAGCGAGGCGTCGAGATGAGGTGGCCCATCGACGTCGCTGATTGCAGACGTCTAATGGTCTAATTCTTTGAAAACCACGCAATTCCGGACGAAAAACCGTTACACACTTTTCCTGGAATTGCTCTAAGGATCCGGTTGAACTCTCGTCCGCAAGTCGTTGAATGCGGTGCTGGTCTGCCCGGCCTCCGCGCTTGTCCCATCTGATGAGCACATTGAACCATTTACACTTTCTGGCCCCCCGGTCGCCGCATGACTCTTGCGAAATTCGAAGCCGCAGCCACCTCCGGCCCGCAGGTTGCGGCCGCCGAGCTTCCCTGCCCGCTCAGTTGTACGGCGAGTTGCAGGCGCGGCGCGGGCCTTCATGCGGCTGGAAGGTGTTGTCGGTCGACCGGTAGGAGATGTAGCGATCGCGGCACCAGCGGGCATGGGCGTTGGCATCGTAGCGGATCACCTGCTGCTGCCGGCGCACGCGTCCTGGGTCGAGTGCCGGAGGCTTCGGCCCGCCGACGGTCGCGCCCGGGCCGACGCCGATGTCATAGGGCTGGCCGCGATAGCGCATGGCGGCGCCGGAGTTCGGGTAGCGGTTGACCTGGAAGTCCCGGTACTCCCGCTCGATGAAGAGGTCGTGGCGGGATATGCCCCGATAGCCGGTCCCGTAGTTGTTGCCATAGTTTCCCCTGAGGGGCACGCCGGTGCAGACGCCAATGCACGGCGTCTGGGCCGCAACCGGCGGCACGGCCGAAACGGCGGTCAGGAGCGCGAGCGCGATGGTGGCTGCAAACTTCACGGGCTTCACCTTTCCCTTCCTCTTGAAGCAACGATTTTCACGGAAGGATTGATCCCCCCGTTACTATACACCATCGGACAGCGAAAGACGCGCGTTTCCGCAACCCTCTCGCATGGGTCGGCGGCCGCATGTTTCCTCAAGTGCTACTCAGATCATAAACGTGACCAATTCTGATAAGCTGCGCGGCGGAAAACCGCACACACTTTTCCTGAATTTGGGAGCAAATGCCGCGAGATTCCGAAGGCCGACATTATCGAGGTTCGCGGGACTTCGCACCCTGCACGCCGCTGCAGCGGACCGACTGGACTGACCAGCAGCCTCGTCGGCCGTTCCGCTTGACGGTGGATTGTTTCTCCAGATCGGCTGCTCAATGGACTTCTCCGTAGGGCGCGAATACCATGGGCGCAGTTCCTCCTCGGGTACCATTGCCCAATGGCCGAAGAACGCGTCCAGCGCCGTCTTGCAGCAATCCTCGTCGCGGACGTCGTGGGGTTTTCGCGTTTGATGGAGGAGGACGAGGTTGCGACGCTCGCAGTCCTGAAGGAGCGCCGGGCGACTATTCTCCAGCCTGTCGTGCGCGCGCATGGCGGCCGCATCGTCAAGGTGATGGGAGACGGCGTTCTCCTGGAGTTCCCGAGCGCGGTCGACGCCATCTCCGGAGCGGTCGAGTTGCAGCGGAAGATGGCGGATGCAAACGCCGCCCTGTCCGAGGCGCGCCGCATCGTCCTGCGCATCGGGATCAGTCTCGGTGATGTCGTCATAGACGGCAGCGATCTCTATGGCGACGGCGTCAACATCGCCGCACGGCTGCAGAGCCTGGCCGAACCGGGTGCCATCTACGTGTCGTCGGGCATTCGTGATCAAGTCAAACGCAAGCTGGCATTCGACTTCGACGATCTCGGGCCGAAATTTCTGAAAAACATCGCCGAACCGGTTCATGTCTATCGCGTCGTCTTTGAAGCCGCCGCCACGATCGGTCACCAGGAACAGGCGCTGCCCCTGCCCGCAAAGCCATCCATCGCCGTGTTGCCGTTCACCAACCTCAGCGGGGAAGCCGAGCAGGACGCCTTCACGGACGGGTTGACCGAAGACCTGATTACCGACCTTTCAAGAAATGCCGGCCTGTTTGTCATCGCGCGCCATTCGACCTTCGCCTACAAGGGAAAATCGATCGACGTTCGATTGATCGCACGCGATCTGGGCGTTCGCTACCTCGTGGAGGGCAGCGCGCGCCGCGCCGCCGATCGCGTGCGCATCAACGTTCAGCTCATCGACGCCGTTGGCGGAGATCACCTCTGGGCCGAACGCTTCGACCGAAACCTCGAAGACATCTTCGGCGTCCAGGACGAGGTCACAAACAAGATCGTCGAGGCCCTTGTTGGACGCTTGGCGGAATCACCGTCACGCAACCGCCCGAAGAGCCTGGAGGCTTACGACCTTTGTGTCCGCGGGCGAAGTCTGGTGTCATCGTTCAACAGTTCCCCGGAAGCGCTTCGCGAGGCCGAGATACTTCTGAACCAGGCAGTCTCCATCGATTCCGAATATGCGGAGGCAATCCGCTGGCTGGCTTTTGTTCACTGGCAAATATGGGCACAGAGCATCGATCCCACCGAAGACAACCGCTCGCGAGCCTTTGAACTGGCCCGCCAGGCGGTAGCATTGGACAAGAACGACGCCGCCAATCATTGGTTTATCGGATTTTTGTTGGCCAATGAGAAACGCTGGCCCGAGTCCGATGAAGAGTTCGCAGCCGCCTTCACGCTGGAACCAAACAATGCGGATGCCCTGGCCATCCGTTCGGAGCTTGCGGCGTTCGCAGGCCACGCATCGGAAGCGATCGAACTGACCCAAAGGGCGCTTCGACTGAATCCGCACCCGCCCGGGTGGTATTATTGGCAGCTTGGACTCGCGCATTACGCGGCCTGCCAATATGAAGAAGCCGTCAGGATCCTGCGCATGGAGGCGATCTACCGCAGCCCCTCGCGCCGCATACTGGCGGCCAGCCTTGCCCAGCTCGGACGCAGGGACGAGGCGATGCGCGAGGCAGCTCTTTTCATGGCGATGACCCCGAAATTCACCATCACCCACTGGGCCGCCGCACAACCCGCCCGCGACATGGAGACGGTCCGGCGCTTCGTCGAAGGCTATCGCATGGCCGGATTGCCGGAATGAGTGCCAAGACCCCAAGTTTGCGGCATTACAGCGCCGTGCGTCCTTCAGGACGCACAAAGGACGCTGTAAGTCTTTGAATCTACGCATCGTGCTTTCCGAAAATCGATTCCGATTTTCGGGCCGATGCGCTAGGTCTCAAACGCCCCCAACGGCGGCTTCTGGTCCGAAGCTGGCGTTAGGCGATCTCGGCCTCTACGACCGCTTTGCGCCTTCCTTTCGGTCATTCAGAGTATCAGATCGAGCTTCTGAAAGCCGACGGTCTGCGCAGGAGTGATCGCGTCCGGAAAGCGCCACTAGCAGCCACGACCTACTGCATGTCTCCTTAAATCGACCTCGGTTTAAGGACAAAGACATGCAGCAATTCAAAGTGCTACAGCGACCTTTGCGCGTCTGATAAGACGCGCGGCGCTGTAGCCGCGCCAATGCGCCAATAGTACGGATCGCCGCGCCGCGACCCCAACCCTGAGGAGGGCGGCGCGGGAGTCTTCGCTACACCGTAGGAACCGTTCCACCATCTATCACGTATTCCGCGCCCGTTATCGTGGCAGCGCGGTCTGACGCCAGATACGCTATGAGGTTGGCGACTTCCTCTGGCTTTGATGGCCGACCAATTGGAATTCCCCCGAGAGAACCCATGATGATCTTCTTGCCCCCTTCGATGTCGGTGCCCGCCTCGCGCGCGAGACGCTCAGCCAAATGAAGGGAAGCCTCCGTCTCTATCCAGCCTGGCGAGACGCGAACCACCCGTACACCTTTGGGTGAAACCTCTTTCGACAGGCTCTTGCTGTAGGTGGAGAGGGCTGCCTTGGCGGCGGCATAGGCGGTGGTTGCTTCGGGCAGCGGCAGCAATCTCTGTATCGACGTGACGTGAATGACCACTCCGGTTCGTCTCTCGACCATTTCCGGGACCAGAAGTCGGTCGAGCCGAACGGCTGAGTAGAGATTGAGGTCGAGTTCCTTGCGCCATTCTCCGTCCGAAAGCGCGGCAAATCCTCCTGCCGGAGCCGATGAGCCACCCAGCATGTGAACGATGATATCCACTTCGCCGAGCCTCTTGCGCACCGCATCGGCGACAACTTCACATCCCCCTTCGGTGGTCAGATCGGCCGGAACAAACATGTCCGGCGGCATGTCTTCCGGCTTTGATCTGGCCGTCGTCAGGACATGCGCGCCGAGCTCGCGAAAGAGCCTGACGGTGGCAGCTCCCGCACCTCTCGTACCGGAGGTAATGAGCGCGCGCTTGTCTTCAAGCGTGAGGAAGGATGTCATGCGCCGATCTCCAGTCGGGCAATCTTCTGGTCATCCTGGAGATTGAAACGGTACGTGAGAACGGCCGGGCTGCCTGGGAATTGTCCAGTCACACGGGCGCGAACTATCGTGACTTCATCCGATGTTACCACGTGAAGGGGCTCTGCAGTGTGTTCGTACTGTTCCTTGGCTCGCTTCCACCAGGTTGCGATCGCCTCGGGGCCGACATGGGACATGCCTTCGTCAACAACAGTGGCGTCGGTAGCGAATATGCCGGCAGGGGCCATCCCCGCCTTGCCCTGGTCCGCGGCAAAGTAGCTTTCGATTGAGTGTGGGAGGTTCATAACTTGTCTCAATTTTAGTTGATCGTCTTCGACAGGGTGACGCCTCCTACACATAGGACTGGACAACAATCCCGATAAGCGGGATTAAGATGGATGAGGAATTGCGATAATCGGGACAATGTATCAGCCAGGTTTGAATGACATCCGGGCCGTCATCGCCGTTGCACGGCGGGCCTCGTTCCGAGCGGCAGCCCTTGATCTGGGCATGTCTACAACTGCGCTTAGCAACGCCGTCGCCAAGCTGGAGGCCGAACTCGGCACACGCCTGTTCAATCGTACGACCCGCAGCGTCGCCCTGACCGACGCGGGCCGCGGCTTTGTCGAGCAGATCGGCCCCGCCCTGGAGGATATCGACGCCGCCATGAACGCGGTGCGGTCGAGGCAGGCTGTTCCCTCAGGCGTGCTCCGCATCAACGCCTTTGCAACAGCAGCTCGCGACATCTTGTCCCCGCTGATCCTCGAATTCCTGCGCCGCTACCCGCAAGTGCATATAGATCTCGCGACGGACGAGCGGCTCATCGACATCGTCGCAGAAGGGTTCGATCTTGGAGTGCGTGTCGCCGACCTGCTGCCCAAAGACATGATCGCCGTCCCACTTGGCCGAGCGCAGCGCTATGCGGTCGTAGGCTCCCCAGACTATCTGGCCTTGCACGGGAGGCCGAAGGTGCCAACCGACCTCCTCGAACATCCCTGCATCCGCGTCCGTCTGCCAAACGGCATGCTCTACCGCTGGCAGTTCGAGCAGGAAGGCGAAAAAGTCCAGATCGATGTCAACGGACCTCTCACCCTCGATGAGGCAAGCCTTGCACGCATGGCCGCGCTGGATGGTGTGGGACTTGGCTTCTTCATGGAGCTGGACGTGCGTTCCGACATCGATTCAGGTCGTCTCGAAAGATTGCTCGAAGACTGGACCCCGCCCCTTTCAGAACTTTGCCTCTACTATCCGGGAAGGAAGAACGCGTCCGCGGCACTCAAAGCGTTCGTTGCGCTCGCGCGAGACGTGTCAAAAAGCCGGGCGTGATTTCAGCACGCGCCCTGGCTGGGCCGCTCAGGGCCAACGGCACTGGCGGGTCGCGTGCCTTTGCGCACTATGTAGCGCTCTAAGAAACAGTGCCACGATCGTGAGGGCGGCCGAGATCACGGTCCCTGCGGACATGACACCCGTCCATCTGCCAGCTAAACGGGCCGCGCCTCTTGGGACAATGTTTCAGTTACTGAAGTTCGACAAGGCGGCTATGCGCCTTCACTTCAGTCATTCCGGTCACTTTGGCGATTTCCTGAAAGCTGTCGATCGGCTGAGCGCCATCCCTTGCCAACTTCCTGATCGTTCCCAAACGGGACGGCACATCGACAGAGTCGAGTTGGACGTTATGGCGGCGTCCGACACAGCCCTCTGTTTCCGGCCAGGGGCGCTCGGTGGGCTGGCTGATGATCTAGGCCCGGTGCGGAGGCAGGTTTGGAAACGTGGCGCTAAATAGAACCAATGCACAATTGCGATAAGATGTTTCATCATTTCCGGTTCTTGAGGTCCAATGTCTGAAGTCGATTGGCTAAGCCATCTCCTGCAAATCGTCACCGTAACCGGTCAGCTCGAGGTCCGCTGTACCTACGGTGCGCCATGGCGCGTGGCCTGGGGCCGGGCTGCGGCGAACGAAATCCCCTACCACGCCATCGTCCAGGGTCGGGCCATTTTCGAGGATCCGGAGACGAGAACAACGAGGGAGTTGGTGAGCGGAGATATCGTGCTGCTGCCTCATGGTGCGGCGCATGTACTGCACGACGGCAGCGGGCAAGCTCCTATCCATACCCGGCAACACCGGAGGCCTGCCGGATGGATGCTGAGCGAGAACGATAGCCAGGGCGAGCAACTCGATCTGTTGTGTGGTCGATTTTTCATCGCGCCGCCCCATGATCGACTGATCCGTAACTACCTGCCCACAAATCTCGTGGCGCGGGCTATGGACGGCCGTGGCGAAGATGGTATCGGTTCCGCCTCCAACCAACTGGCCAGTCTGGTGAGGCTGATGCGCATGGAGTCCGCCGGCGACCGAGCCGGAGGACGCGCCGTTCTCAACGCCCTTTCTTCGGCCCTGTTCACACTGGTACTGCGAGCGGCGAGCGAGTCCGAGAAAGCCCCCGAAGGCTTGTTGGCCGTGGCCGGCCATCCGCGACTTGCTCCAGCCATTGCGGCCATGCTCGGCAATCCGGCCCATCCATGGAAACTGCCTGATCTGGCGGATTTGTGCGGCATGTCACGCGCCACGTTCATGCGGCACTTTCAAGACAGGCTAGGTTGCTCCGCGCTCGATTTGTTGACCGATCTCCGCATGAGTCTGGCAGCCAACGAACTTAAGAAGCCAGCAATAAGCACTGAAGCCGTGGCCGAGACGGTGGGATATCAATCCGTTTCGGCATTCCGACGTGTGTTTGCCGAAAGGATGGGGATGACGCCGGGGGAATGGCGCCGACTCGCGCACAATGGCGAGTAGGCCGGGACGATCTTAATTCATATGCGCCAGATTGATCCTTTCGCGCATGATATTGAGCCAATCCAGTCTCGATGTTTGCAGGATCAGTCGTAAATTGGGTTCCGTAATCACTTGATGAAGGAGCCACCCAATGAACTGCATCAATATCGCCGCCAACGAAACCGCAACCGGCACAGACGCCGAAATCTACGCGCGGACCGAGACCCCCGGAATCGCTCTCGCGCCCCAACCATCCCATTCGCCCGCGCAGCCGACGCCGACGAACGCCGTCATCGAAACCATTCTGAGCCGTAGTGCTGCCAAATACTACGACCCCGCCGCCACCCTGAGCGATGGTGAGATCCGCGACCTGGTGCGGATCGGCACTTCCGCGCCGACGTCATTCCACCTGCAGAATTGGCGGTTTATCGCCGTCCGTACGCCTGACGCCAAGGCCCGGCTACGTCCGATCGCCTGGAACCAGCCCGCAATCACCGACGCCGCCGTTACCTTCATCATCATCGGCCAGTTGGCCGATGCCAGCACCGTCCCTGAGCGCCTGGCGCCGGTGGTGGAAGCCGGCATCATGCCAGCGCACCTGGTGCCGGAATGGGAAATCCCCGCTCGCGGGCTGTATGACCGTCAACCCCAGCGGCAGCGCGACGAGGCGGTACGCTCCGCTACCTTCGGCGCCGCGGCGATCATCTATGCAGCTCGCTCCTTCGGCCTGGGTTCGACGCCGATGATCGGATTTGACGCAGAAGCCGTGCACCGCGAGTTCGGCCTGACCGAAGACGAAGTGCCGGTCATGCTGCTGACCGTCGGGCCGGAGCGGGCCGGTAACTGGCCGCAGAAGCCGCGCATGCCGGTGGCCGATGTCCTGTCCTTCGCATAATTCGAAATCCAAACAACTTATGGAGATTATGATGCCCAGAACTATTGCCCTAAAGCCTGAACATGTGCCGGCTGAATCGAAACCAACTCTCGATACATTCACGAAGAGCATCGGGTTCACCCCAAATATGATGGCGGCCTTCGCGCAGAGCCCTATCGCGTTCAACGCGTGGGCCACGCTGCTCGGCTCCCTCAGCAAAGCACTCGATGTGAGGACACGCGATAGTATCGGCCTTGCCGTCTCCGAGGTGAATGGCTGCAATTACTGCCTGACGGTTCACAGCTACACCGCCGAACATATGGCAAGGTTGTCGGCTGGTGACATCATTCTCGCCCGCAAGGGTCATGCAAACGACCCGAAACGAGACGCCGCCGTCCAGTTCGCGCGCAAAGTCATCGAGACCCGAGGACACGTTGGTGATGCCGATCTGAAAGCCGTCCGCGATGTCGGCTACACCGATGCGAACATCATCGAGATCGTTGCGCTGGTCGCCATGTACTCCCTGACGAACTTCTTCAACAACGTGTTCGATCCCGAGCGGGACTTTCCCGCCGTTACCCCGGCCGGCTCGATCTAAGCCCGGTCCTGTCGCCGCGCGACATCACACAGCAATTCGACAACAAGGTCTTCGCGAAAGGCGTTAAGCCGATAACGAGTTGCGAGAGATCGAAAACACCTTCCACGCCTGCAATTTATCCGAACCAACAAATATCTGAGGAGACAATTCCCATGAAAGCGATCGTAGTGACCGACCCGGCTGCGGGAACGGCCGGAATGAAGCTGGTGGAGCGACCCGAGCCGCAGGCCGCGATAAACGACGTCGTCGTACAGGTCCATGCGGCGGGGTTCGTCAACACCGAACTGGATTGGCCTTCGACCTGGACGGATCGGGCCTTTCGTGACCGGACGCCATCGATTCTCGGCCATGAGCTGGCCGGTGTGATCACCGCGCTGGGCTATGGCACCACGGGGCTGTCGATCGGTCAGCGGGTGTTTGGCCTGTCGGACTGGTATCGCGACGGCACACTCGCTGAGTACGTCGCTATGGAGGCCCGCAACCTCGCGCCATTGCCCGGCAACGTCGACTTCACGGTTGGCGCAAGCCTGCCAATATCTGGCCTGACCGCATGGCAGGGACTGTTTCAGCATGGCCGCCTTCAGGCGGGGCAGAGCGTCCTCGCACATGGCGCGGCTGGCGCCGTCGGCTCGATCGTGACGCAGCTTGCGCGGGAGGCCGGCGCCTATGTCATCGGCACCGGACGCGCCGCTGACCGCCAGAGAGCTCTGGACTTCGGTGCAAATGAATTCGTCGATCTTGGAAGCGACACCCTGGAAGACGTCGGTGGCGTCGATCTGGTATTCGACGTTATCGGCGGCGATGTTCAGAGGCGGTCCGTAGCGCTGATCCGGGGCGGAGGAACGCTTGTGACAGCCGTCGGACCGACGGATACTCGACCTGTGGATGGCCTGGTGGTTGACTTCGTCGTCGAGGCTGATCGTGCCCAGCTATCCGAGATCGTTCAGCGGGTCCGGGACGGAAGACTGCGGACGAACATCGGCAAGATTTCAAGTCTGGACGATGCGGTCGCCACCTTCAATTCTACGGAGCGGCGCGCGGGAAAGACGGTCATCCGCGTTCACCCGTGAGGACTCGGGGAGAACGAGGATATTTGCGGGGCAGTTGAACCAGCCGTATCGTTGTGTCAACCGCGACAAGATGGCCAACGGTTTTCCGCTGACGGCAACTCTCTCTGGAATTGAATTGAGAAGCAGGCCGTCAGCTTCCGGCCCGAAGCGTTCACTCTTCAAGCCGACGGCCATGTCTTCTGCTACATAGAACCACACTTTTCCTCATCCCGCTCAAGGTTGCGCCGCGGGATGCGGGCGGAAAACCGTGCACGGTTTTCCTCATCCCGCTCCGGCCGTTTGGAAGTTTTGAGAACTATTTGGGTGGGCTTAATTACGACGCTGTTCGTGTCCTGCAGAATTTCAGCCTCTATCAGATCATGTTTCTTGGAGGCTGCCATGAACGATACTTGCACCCTTGCTCCTGCCTCGCCTCAGGCGGCGCGGCCGGGAACGTCCGCGGGCCTTGCGGAGGTGTCGCGTGGCGGCCGGGCGACCCTGCGGGGCATTGTTGAGACCCGGGACGAACGGAAGCGCTTTCACCGGGATCTTGAGCAAAAGTCGAAGGCCAATCCCCGTTTGAGCGACGATATCGGTCTGGCGAGACAAGAGGTCGCGTCGGAGGCCGCCAGCCCCCTGGCTGGACAGGGAACCGCCAAGGGTTTCCTGCGGCTTCTCGGAAGGCTCGGCACCTTGGCCGCCCGATGGAAAACGTGGCGAGGTAGCCTCGCAGTCCGGGCAGCGATCGACGATTTGAGCGAAGGACAGTTGCGTGAGCTGGGTATCAGCCGCGTTGCACGGAGGGCCCGGTGGCTTGACGGCTGCGAGACTGAGTTCCCCATCGATTTCGAGTACCGCATCCATCGGGACGTCTCACCATGAAAGTGAACGCCATCGGACCTACTGCATGTCGCCTTTAATCGTAGCCGGTTAAAGGACAAGGACATGCAGCAATTCAAAGTGCTACAGCGTCCTTTGCGCGTCTGAAGAGACGCGCGGCGCTGTAGTAGACGTGCAGCAACCAGGCGCTGCAGCGTGGCCTCAACAACGGGCACCCCCGCGCGTTCGTTCGAACGCGCGGTACTCTCGTCACGCGGTCACCCGTCCGCCTTCAATAGTAAGGCGAGACGCACACCTGGCGCGGACCGTAATAGGGCTGGAACGTGTTGTCGTAAGCCCGATAGGACCGGTAGCGCGCATAGCACCAGTTCGTGTGCGCGTTGCCGCCGTAATAGCTCTGGCGGTAATAGCGCGGCGCGTAGTAGCGCGGGCGGTAAGGCGGGGCATAGTAGCCGCCGTCGTAATAGCCTCCGCCGTATCCACCGCCGTAGTACGGCTGCGCCAGCAGGCCGCCGAGGATCGCACCGGCCGCGAGCCCACCGAGTGCCCAGCCCCAGTCGTCGCCGCCGCCATGGTGATGATGGCCGCCATGATGGCCGCCCCATCCGCCGTGATGGCCACCCCATCCACCGCCGTAGCCGCCGCGAAAACGCCTGTACTGGACCGGCTGCGCCTCTGGAACTTCTATCTTCGGCATCGCCGGCGCGGCAACGATGGGAAACGCCATGGCGGGCGGAACGCTGGTAAGCGTCGTCGCCAGCGACAAGGCAATGATTGCTAGCCTCTTCATTGGCTTCACCTTTTCCTCCACAGCGCCGCGCATCAAACGCGATGCGCAAACGACGCTGCGGCACTTTAACCTGCTCGCATATTTTCGTCCTTAATCGGTTTCGATTCAAGGAATTACGCAAGCAGCAGGAAAGCATTCCTTTCAAATAATGGCCGAATCGCGGTGCTGTGAGATCCGCCGCGAAAAAAACATGATTTCCTGCTCGCGGGACGCCCAGTGACATCTTGCTTCCACACGCATTGATGGAAACAGCCATCCTGTCATGGAAGGAACGGGGAACGCGGCACCCAAGTTGCGCCCCCCCGCGTCCCGGACGCAAAAGGAACGCTGTGGCACTTCGAATTGCTGCATGGTTCTACCCTTGAATCGGCCAGGATTTAAGGAAACATGCAGCAAGGAAACCTGCGAGGATAGATGTTCAAAAGGGACACGCGATGACGGTATTACGGATCCTGAAGAAGACACTGCTGGCGGCAGCGCTCGTCATCGCGGGCGCCGGCGGCTATACGCTCGCGGCAAGGCACAGCGGCTCCGGCACCCCGCCCGAAATGGCGGCGCCCGAGCTGCAGGCAAAGGAAGTGGTGGTGGACAAGTCCGCGCGCACGCTCAAGCTCCTGCGCGATGGTACGGTGCTTGGCGAATATGGCGTGTCCCTCGGCGGTAATCCTCTCGGCCACAAGGAGCGCGAGGGCGACCGGCGAACGCCGGAGGGCGACTACCGGATCGACTGGCGCAACCCGAATTCCGCCTTCCACCTGAGCCTCCACATCTCCTACCCCGATGCCGCCGATGAGGCGCGCGCGGCGGCCGCTGGCGAAAGCCCCGGCGGCGATATCATGATCCACGGCCTGCCGAACGGCTGGGGTTTCCTCGGCTCGCTCCACCTCCTCCTCGACTGGACCGACGGCTGCATCGCCGTCACCGACGAGGAAATGCGCCAGATCTGGTCACTGGTCCCCGACGGCACCCCGATCCGCATCGAGGCCTGAGCGGGCCACGACAGCAACGCTTTTTCCCCTCGCCCGGTCGTGCCGGCGCCAAGCCGCGGAACGCTCCGGGGCGATACGGCGTTATTGTTTCAACCGCAGCGTTCGCCGCTCGCATGTTTGCTCGATTTGGAACCGATTTCGGGATAAAACATTGAGTGGTCCGAAGTGGTGCAGCGGCCCTTGCGCGAAGGCACGCGAGGGCGCGTTGCAGAGCGTGCGCTGGATAGCATCCGGTGACCGGATGCTGCATGGACACAGGAGTATGCCATGAGCGTTTCTCTTAAAACTATCGTCCTTTCATCCGCCCTCGTTGCAGCAGCCGCGCCGGCCTTTGCCGACGGCTACTACTATGTGGATCGTGCACCGACAGGCAGCATCTACTACGCCGATCCGACGCCGGACGTCGTCTACGTCGATCCGATGCCCACCGGCAGCATCTACTATCAGGGCTACAATCGTCCGATACCGCCGGCGAACCTTGGCGCGGCCCGCGACCGCTACACCAACGAATACCAGGGTAGCCACCAGAACGACTATTACCTGGGCATCACGCCCCCGCCGACGGCTCCCTGAGCGGGCCGTGGCGCGTCGCTGGCGCATCGGCCCGAAAATCGGAATCGATTTTCGGAAAGCACGATGCGTAGATTCAAAGACTTACAGCGTCCTTTGTGCGTCCTGAAGGACGCACGGCGCTGTAAGTACCGGATGACGCGGGTTTCCTTGGACGGTTGCAAGGAAAACTGCATACAGGTGTTTTGCCGGCCCGCCGGCCTCCGCGCTGCGATTTCATAGCGCCAGGCCGACCCGGTCGCCCTGCTGATTTCGTCCTGGAGCTTTTTCCGCAGGGCAACGGCGTCGTCGTCCGCGGTCGCGGGTTCAAGCGCGAACGAGCCTGCCGGCGACGGCCGCCAAGCGCATGGCCGGTGATTTGGTGCGGCGGCTGCGATGGGCCTCGGCCGATCACCACCCAAGAAAATCGCACCTCGTTCCCGTGCTTGCCACAGGCGTGCTTGCCACAGGGATTGAGCAGCGCCGCGCAGGCGGCGCAGAGGGCTGCTCGAAACCGGCCTCGATTGGCAGTGGGGGCACCCACAGGAGCGCCCGCCCCCCTCCCGTCCGTCGCGAGCACAGGAATGACGGGCGCGTTTGTTAGCTGCTGATCGACCAATGGTTGCTGCGCTGGCAGAACCGGCGCCGCCTGATGGTCGCCACAGTCAGGCGCCTGTCGCGATCGACGCCCGGCAGAGGGAGAACCTGAAGCGCGCACATGTCACGAGTAGCGTCATCACTCTCCTTATCCGGACAATATTTGACATCAAGCATGGCGGCGTCGCGGACCGTTCCATCACCGGCAGTGATGATGCCGTTGCGACGGCGAGCCTCGCGCTCAGGCATGAAGCCAGCATCCTGACCCGCCGATGCGATCGCGGCGTTTCGTGGCATCGATGGCGTGTATTCGGAGGGCCGTTCAAAGCTAACGGGGCCGATCTCAGCCAACATCACGCGTTGCTCGAATGCCCGGAACGCAGCCGCGGCGTTGCTCGCCGTCTGGTCAGAGGCGCCCGGCCTGTTGCCGGCAAGGTTCGTCTGCGTCGACCAGGGGGATTGCCTGTCGCTCCGCACATGGTTCGACTGCGCCACCATCGCGCCGGTTGCAACTTGAGGCTCCGGATTCACCGCCGGGAAGCGATCCCCCTTCCTGACGTAGGATGCCAGGAGATAGGGCATATCGTTTCCGTCCACACGGGCGCGGCCCACATACTGCACCCGCACGGAAACCGTGCCGCGGCGCTTCAGGTCCAGCATGTCTGCTGCCTTGCCGGAAAGGTCGATGATGCGCCCCTTATGATAGGGACCGCGGTCGTTGACGCGCACGACGACCGACGAACGGTTTTCAAGATTGGTCACCCGCACGTAGCTCGGCAAAGGAAGGGTCGGATGCGCGGCGGAAAGACGATCGGGAAAGTAAACCTCGCCGTTCGCGGTCAGCCTCCCGCGAAACGCCGAGCTGTACCAGGAAGCGACGCCCTTCCGGTCGTAGCTGGGGTCTTCTCTCGGATAGTAACGCTTGCCTTTCACCACATAGGACTTGCCGACCACATAACGGCCGCGGCCCTTCAAGGTCTTCTTGCCGTGGGCGACCCGCTGGCTCGCCTTCGTAAGCGATAGCTTTCCGGAAGCATATCCTTTGCCGCTGCTCGGGACTTGCGTGGTGGTACAGGTGGCACAGCAGGCGCAGATCATGATGATCGCCAACCATCGTACGCCTTTTACAGCCGTACTTGTATCAATATCCATCTGCCCAAAGCGACAGCCTTCCGTGCGTCTGCGGCAAGCCTCGACACAAACGCTCATGTAGGCTGGAGCGCCGCGCGTTCAAATGAACGCGCAAAAGACGAATCCGGGGCCTCTTTCTGCCTTCAGTGATTCCACTTGAAAGCACGATGCTCCAGGCGCTCGAAGTCTGCTGTGCATTGGGTCGAAAGACAGACGGAAAAGCAGCCGAGGCACGCGCCGATGCATTGCAGCATTCTGGGACCGTGCCACGAAATTCGCTCCATCCGTGAAATGATTGCCAAATCGGCGTGGATGCCAAAAGTTCCCTGGGATACGCGAATTTGCCCCATCCTTTGTTGAGGCCAGCCGGTGACACCGTTTCAATGAAACCGTGAAAGGCGTTTGAACGCCCCTACAGCGCCGCGCGTCTTATCAGACGCGCAAAGGACGCTGTAGCACTTTGATTTGCTGCATGTTTCTATTTTTAAATCGGCTGCGATTAAGTAGGCGTCTCTGCCGATCAAGGGCCAGATTGGACCGCCTGCTCCAGGACCTTGAACAAGCGACGCTCCTCGGTCGGCTTGCCGACATTTGGCGCGCCTGCGAGGACTTCTCCGCCGATGAGCTCCGGACTGGCATAAGCGCTTGCCACGACGAACGGTACGTTCTGCGCGCGCAGCGTCTCAGCCACCAGTGTCACCTTGCCGTCCCTCAAGGTTACATCGAGAATCGCCACGGCAGGCAATTCATCGCTCAACAGTTCAAGCGCCTCCCCCACCGTCGCCGCGGGTCCGAGTACGCACCAGCCGCGTTGCTCAAGCAGCAGCTTGAGATCCATCGCGATCAGGAACTCGTCCTCCACGATAAGCACGGTCTTTTGCACAGGACCATCTCGGTGTCATGAGACCGCTCCTATCGGGACGACGATCTCGACCACCAAACCCCCCGGCGCATAGTTAAGTTCCACCCGTCCGCCGAGTTCGCGGTTCGCAGCGAACTCGATGAGCTGCGTGCCGAATCCCGAAGAGGCCGGTGGCGCAACCGGGGGGCCGCCACTCTCTTGCCAGACCAGCCGCAGGCGCCGGGCGCTCGCCTGTTCCAACTCCCAGCGGAGGCGAATCTGTCCTGTGGGTACCGAAAGCGCGCCGTATTTGATCGCATTGACCGCGAGTTCGTGCAGGATGAGGCTCAATGACATGATTTGCCTCGACTCCAGCCGCACGGCCGGCCCCGGCACAACGAGAACGGCCGTTGGCCCCTCCGAATACGGCTCAAGCGTTCGCGCGAGCATCGCCTGAAGGTCAATCTCGCCCTCCGAGTAAGCCATGTCATGCGCCTGCACAAGCGCGTTGAACCTGCCAAGGAAGGCGTCGCGGTACTCCGCGCCAGAGCGGCCCGCCGCCGTGGTCTGACGCGCCATTGCCTGCACCAACGCCAGCAGGTTCTTCATCCGATGCCGGAGCTCGCCGAGCAGAATGTCCTTCTCTGCCTCGCGCCGAAGTCGCTCTGTGGCATCCACGACTGAAAGCAGCAAGGTGCGGCTGTTGTTGTCGGGATGGAACAGACGGTGGGCACTGACGAGCATCGTCCTGTGACCGATGCTCGGAAAGTCGTGCTCCACCTCGAAGTCCACCACCGCCGAGCTTCTCGGGATTACTTCTTCGAGCAGACGCCGCAACTCGGGGATGTCCCACTGCCGATTGCCGAGCTCGTAAAAGTGCTGCCCGATCGTCTCATCGCGATCGACTTTGAATGTTTCAAAGAAGGCCCGGCTGGCGGTCATCACGCACAGCTTCTCGTCGAGGACGATTAAGGGATCCGGGACCGTGTCGATTATGCCTTGCGCCTGGACATGGCCCTTCCGCAGCAGGCGATAAAGATCCTCCAGATTCATCTTTATCTCCATACGTTCAACTTCTCAGAAATTACCACACGCCTCGTTCTTGATGAAGGCGAGGACGCAGCGCGGCAGCGCCTCGCCGGCGACGCGGACGACCTCCGCAGGGATAGCGCGCACGGCGGGTCAACGGGCCAGTCGCCCGCCGGTCCCCCGTCGACACTCTGAAGTTTTTCATTGCGCGACGCGCCGTGGCTCTCGTCCGCGTGACGAACGGAGCGCGCAAGCTCCCAACTCGGCCAGCATGGCCAACGCGCGCGCCGCCGCCCGTCAAGCAGGATAATATTCCTATCCGCGTTCAAACAAAGCACCGCCCTCCCCATATTCGCGCAAGCCCTTGTCGAAGAGGAGCGCATTCAGCCCGCGTTTCAGCCATGCGAGTTGCGGCTCCGGCATCAGCCTGAGGCCCTCGTAGTCCATGACGCAGACGTTGAAGACCGTGGTTTTGACCTGCCGCCCTTCCGCGCATCCGGAAAGCACGCCGTCGAGGCGCATCATCCGGTCGGCGGCCTTCAGCGCCGTGCGGGCGCGCTCCTCGGTCGTCTCGCCGGGATGCCCCGCCACGCGGTCGAGCGCCTGGGCGCGCACGCTGGGATAAGGAATGCCGCTCAGGTGATAGTAGCGCGCCATCGCCAGGGCATAGTCGTCGCCGGCCTCGCGCTGCTCGGCGGTGATGCGCCCGTCGAGGAACAGGCGGCCGAGCGTGTAGCCGGCAAAGGCACTTGTCGTGTCCAGCCCATGCATTCGCTTGCGTGCCGCGAGCGCCACCGCGATCGCCTCTTTTTCACTCTGCTGTCTCGACCATTCTGGCCGGATCTTGCCGCAGGCGAAGCGCTCGGCATTCACCTTGCGCGGGCGTCCAAGCTGGGCCTTGCGCTTTGCACGCAGCTTCTGGGCTTTGCTCGTCATTTTCGGGTCCTTTCATAACCGGGGTAGGAAAAGTGGGGGACGGTTTTCCGGTCCACCCCGCGCCAGCAAAGAAGCGGGGCAGGAAAAGTGGTTCCGGTTTGCCGTTCCGCCCCGCGCCAGCAAAGAAGCGGAGCAGGAAAAGTGTCTGCGGTCGTTGCCCCGGGTCGCGGCCAGAGAACATGAATCTGTTTCTCCGAAATCACGCCCAAACCATTGAAAGGCTTGCACGAAACACCAGCGCCACAACCGGCTCAGGCATCCGCCGATCTCCGTTGCACCACGCCGAGCACGGTCGTGTGCTTGCGGTGGAAGATGCGGCCGAGCAGCGGCAGTGAGAGGTCCTTGCGGGCGTCGTATACCGCGCGCATGCAGGCGTGCCGGGGTTCGACCAGGCGGCGCTCGCGTCGCACGCTGATGATGTCCTCCCAGGTGACACCGGGGAAACCTTCGAGCACCGCCGCAACGATCTGCTCGACCGGCGGCCGGTCGCCGTCCTCGGCCGCCTCGCCCGGCCTTTGCCCAAGCAGCGCCTGCGCCTGGGCGATCAGCCGCGCCCCGGCATCGGCTAACTCCGTCTCGAGCGCGGCGATCCGCCTCGCCTTCGCTGCATTGTCGCCCGCAAGCGCCTGAAGCCGCCTTTCGAGCTCCGCAGCCGCAGCCGCCGAGACGACCGCGTTTGCCGGCCTGACCAGCCGTTCGCGCACGGCGCCGTAATGCCGGGTGAGCCGCGTCAGTTGCGACTGTGTCCCTTCCAAATGATTCGTCACTGCTTACTCCTGTTTCCTGCCGGCGTGCTGCCGGCGTTTCGCGTTTCCGCGGCTCTTAAGGACTCAATCATTTCGCCGGCTAATGTTTTTCAGTCCTGCTGAACTTCATCGCCAATCCGCGCTCATTCCTGCACCCGTCTTGTGCGGCCACCCCCAGCACTCCCTCATCCCTGTGCCTGCCACAGGGATCCAGCCGCGGCGCGTCGGCGCCGTCGATGATTCCGTCTGGCCGCACAGACGCTGCGAAAGCGGCGCCAGAATCCCGCTTTGCGCAAGCTTCTCCCGCGCCCAAGGACTTGGGCGCACTGGATTCCTGTGACGAGCACAGGAATGACGGAGAGGGAGGCTGAAGCTGTGCTAGATCGAGCCGGCCGAGGCGTGTTCGACGGTTGATGCTCTGTGCACTCAAGCCCGGCATTTTCGTCTCCCCCTGCACACGTCTTGGGCGGCCATTCCCTGCACCCGGCTTGGGCGACAAACACCCCTTCCCTGCACCACTCCTGGGCGACCATCCCAGCACGCCCTCATCCCTGTGCTCGTCACAGGGATCCAGCCACGGCGCGTCGGCGCCGTGGATGACTCCGTCTGGCCGCACAGACGCCGCGAAACCGGCGCCATCGTCCGGCCCAACGCAAGCTTCTCCCGCACCCCAGGACTTGGGCGCACTGGATTCCTGTGACGAGCACGGGAGGACGGCGCTATGGCTGAGCCAGATCGAGCCGAGGCATGTTCTACGGTTGCTGCACTTTGTGCAGCCAACCGGGACTCCGTCATCCCACGTTCGTCACAGGCATGAGGTTCCACGGCGGCAGCCGCGCGCACTCCCGTCATCGGTCCTGCTCCGGGAAGGACGGCGCTTCCGGCTCGGCCTGCTCGCGAAAAGGGGCGAGGATCGCCCGCACCCGCTGCTTGCTTTCCGGCGAAGGCGCGGGACGCGCAAGCGCCTGCAGGGTCTCCGCCGTCGCACGCGCCCGGGACATATCCTCCCTGGCGCCCAGCGCCTCCTTTCGGGAAAGCGCCGCGAGTTCCGCCGGCATCGGCATGAAGGCGGGCTTCACCGTAGCATATTCGCCGCGCTTCAGCTTCACGATCGCCGCCATCAGCCCGCATGCCGGCACGTTCGAAAGTGCCAGCGTGTATTCGCGCAGGAAATCGGCGGGCGCGATCGTAGCCGGCGCCACCATGCCGCCGCGCTTCAGCGCATTGAGGCACTCGGCCACGCGCTCCGGCGGCGCCGGCTTCAGCCTATCGGCGAGCCTGCCAATCTCTTCGTTCAAGTTCGAAAGTCGTGCCGGTAAAGTCGTCATCGCCTGCCCGTCCCAATGCCCTGTCGAGTTCGCGTTGCACCTCGTCCTGGTGCGCCCTGAAATTCCCCTTGCCGCCGACGCCGCCGGGCGGCGCCCGCCCGCCAAAAGCCCGCGGCCGGCCGGCATTGCGGATCCAGTTGCGCCAGGTCGCCTGCCAGTCGAGCTTGGTCGCCTCGCGCCCGGCCTTGGCGCGCCAGTAGTCGCGGAATTTCTCGAACTCGGCCTCCGCCTCCGCCCGGCCGAAGCCCGCGCCCGCCGCGAAATCCCAGTCGGGCAGGAACGCGTCGGGCAGCCGCATCCCCCGCCGCCTACCCTCTCCGCGATTGGCCTCTGCTCGCGTGGCCTCTCCCCGATTGCCCTCGCCCCGGCTGGCCGGCCGATGCCTGGCTTGCCCGTGCTCCCGCTCCGGGCTTTCGCCGCCCCGGCGCGCAGCCGCTTCGAGCTCGTGACCCCTGGGCTGCCGATGCTCGGCCCATGGTCGCTCCGCACGCGCAGCATGCCCGTGTCCCGCCTCCGGACGCACAACCTCCCGATCTGCTGCGCCCTGATGCGCAGCCTGCCGGGTCCCAGCTTCGCCAGCTCCAGCCGGGAAAACCCCGGCGGCGGCATCAGGGCGCCGAAGACCCGAGCCGGCGAGGCCTGCGCCAGTCGGACTGAAGCCAGCCGGGCGTAGAGCGCCGAGCGCCGTGCCGGTGACGACCCGGCCAGCAACGGCCGACCCGGCGGCTATTGGGTTCGGGGTTGGGTTAATTTCTTTAGGGGGTGCGGGGGACCTTTCTTTATCGGGAAGGGGGGCGTCACGCTCCGTCACGGGGCTGTCACCGGCCGTCGCGTGACGCGGGCAAACCAGCCCCTCGCCCTGAACTCCCTCCGCTTCCTCCCGCGCCAGCCTTTGCCGGCGGCGCTGCTGGCGGGCGCGGTCGGACGCCCGGCGCTTCTCCAAGGCGTTGCGCGCATGTGCCTCGGCGGCCGAGACCGCCGAAAGGATAATCTCCGGCGTCGCCCCCGCCTCCACCAGCGCCGCCACGATCGCCGAGATCCGCAATACCGCTTCCCTCATTCCTGCCTTCCGCCTTTCACGAGCAGCGCCGCGCCTCGCGGGACGCCGCTACCGTTTGAATTTCCACCTCACCCCTCGGACCGGCGCGCCGCCCCAAGAGACACAAGAGATCACGCGCCGCATCCTGCCCGCGCGGAGTTCCCCCTCGCGGCGCCGATTTCGCCGCGCATCCCATCGATGTTCTCGAATTCCCGCAGGCGCCGAACCGGCCGCAGGACCTCCTCCCTCAGCCGCCCGGCCGCGGCCGGCCGAGATGAGCTGGTGCGAAGCCCTGTCGGTTGAAAGTCAGCCGACAGGGCTTCGCGCTGATCGCCGGGGAGGAGAGCGGCGATCAGTTCCTGCGGGGTGCAGGAAAAGTGCGAAGCGGTTTTCCGTCCGCACCCCGCATCCCAAGAGCCCCGGGGTGCAGGAAAAGTGCGGTTTTCCGTCCGCACCCCGCATCCCAGGAACCCCCGAGTGCAGGAAAAGTGCGGTTTTCCGTCCGCACCCCGCATCCCAAAAACCCCCGGGGTGCAGGAAAAGTGCGAAGCGGTTTTCCGTCCGCACCCCGCATCCCAGGAACCCCCGGGGTGCAGGAAAAGTGCGAAGCGGTTTTCCGTCCGCACCCCGCATCCCAGGAACCCCCGGGGTGCAGGAAAAGTGCGAAGCGGTTTTCCGTCCGCACCCCGCATCCCTATCCTCGGGAACGTGCGAAGGCGCTTTCCGTTCACACCCGCACCCGAGAAACTCGGGCGCGGATTTGGGAAGCGGACTTCCGCCTCCACCAACACCTCAAAAACCGGGAAGATCGTGCGTCGCCCTTCTGCTGGCCCCGCCCAGTCCCCCGGGGCCCCCAAGGGATGCCCACAAGACTGATCTAGGGCACCGCCGAAGGCTTGAAAGGCGTAAGCCGGACGAAGGTCGGTAAAATCTCACGCTGCCGCCTCTACATCCCTCGCTCCGTTGTTCGCGTTTCCATGTCGTCATGAATGACACCATTCGTGTTGTCATGTCAACATGATTTGTGTTATGCATGTCGCTATGTTCCGGACGACGAGCGAGGAATATGTTCCGATCCATGAGCGACAAAGCTGAAAGATTGCGCGAGGCGCGCCGCAAGGCCGGCTATCGGTTTGCCTCCGATGCCGCCAACGCGCTTGGCGTCATCGCCTCGACCTATCGCGCCCACGAAAACGGCCAGAACGACTTCGAGCTCGCCGAGGCCAAGTTCTACGGCCGCCGCTTCGATGTCGATCCGTACTGGCTGCTGGAAGGCGACCGGCGGACGGGCGACCGCGCCGCGCCCGCGGGGACCACGGGGGTCGAAGACCCGAACGGTACCGTTCTCGCCCCGCTCGTCGGCCAGGGCAAAAAGATCCCCGTCTTCGGCCAGGCCGTCGGCGGGGTGGATGGTGAATTCCTGATGAATGGCAATGTGTTGTACGAAGTCATGGCGCCGCCGATCCTCTCGGACATTTCCGACGCCTATGCGGTCTCGGTTTCCGGCGATTCCATGTCTCCGCGCTACGAGGACGGCGAGATCTGCTTCGTCGACCCCAGACGCCCGGTGAGGCGCGGCGACTACGTGATCGCGCAGATCCGGCTCGAAGAAAACGGCGCGCCGCTTGCCTACGTCAAGAAGTTCGTCCGCCACAACACCGCCGAGCTGGTGCTCGAGCAGTTCAACCCGCCCAAGGAACTCCGCTTCGACGCCAACACCGTTCACTCGGTCCACTACATCGCGCTCGCCGGCAATGCGTGAGCGGGAGTTGGTGCGCGGCTGGGCTGCTCGGTCGCCTTCGCTCCAGCCACGGCGCCTTGGATATCAACTCCCGCACTCGGCCGTCATCCTCGGGCTTGGCCCGAGGCACCGTCATCCTCGGGCTTGACGCAAGGCACAGTCATCCTCGGGCTTGACCCGAGGATCCAAACACAGGCAGCCGATGGTGCCCCGTGAACCAAGTACGGTCGCTCGATTCTAGATCCTCGGGTCAAGCCCGAGGATGACGGAACAAGGGGAAAAGCCCGTCACCTCATCAAGCCAGTTGAGCGGCAGATAGCCGAACAATGCGCGCCTCATTCCGGTGCCCCTCACCAGCGCGCCCAAGTCCTTGGACACAAGAGACTTCCGGTTCCACACCCTCACCGGACAAGCAAGCCGTCGGCGGCGCGCAGTCTCCATGCCCCCTCTCCCCGAATCCCATCAAACCCGAACCATGTCGCCAACACCAAAACAACACGATACGTGTTGACATGTTCCGTGTCGCATGAAATGTCGTTCCCAACACGAACAACACGACCGATGCCCGGCAGACCGGCCCATCGGAGACCGGGAGAGCGCGCGGCCGCATGTCCATCCTCACGATAAAATCCGGCCTGCACGGCCATATCGACGAACTGTTTGCCGCCGATCTCCGCCGGTCGAGTGACGCCGAGAACCAGCAGGCGCTGAAGACATTTGTGGCGAGCGTCTATTCGAGCCTCGCCTCGCTCGCCTGGCATCTCGGCGCCGATGGCAAAGTGTTCCAGCGCGAGGCCCTGCCCGCCTCCGAGCTCACCGACGACGCCTTCTTCGCCCTCAACCGCGAACGCGAATTTTCAGGCGGCGGCACCGGCCGCGACCAGCGCCTCGTCGGCACCCACAATCACCGCCAGCAATTCTAAATTCTTTGATGCCGCAAGTCCGGACGGAAAACCGCTTCACACTTTTCCTGACTTGCTTTGGAACCTCCCCAATGCGCGCCGAAACCTACGCCGTCGTCAACCTCGCCGCCTTGAACCTGATCGAGGCGATGAGCGCCGCCTATTACGCGACCGAGGCCGAGGCCGCCGCGCGGCATGCCTTTCGTGCGAGGGAAATGTTGAAGAAGATCGCCGCCGCGCTTGAACTGGAACATCGGCATGCGACCGTCGAGGCGGCACGCGGCGCCGAAATGGGCGAGGCGACAGGGAGCGAGGCGACAGGAGGCGAGGCAAGAGCGGGCGAAGCGAAGGCCGGCACCGCACCTCTTCGAGCGGCAAGGCCCACCTCCCCTTGCCTGACGCTCGTATCGGACCACTCGGCCGGGCCCGCAAGCCTGGCTGAACAGTAGCCGGCTCAAGAGCAGGCGAGCGGCCAAGCACTGCTGGCACCTGTGCGTGCCTGAAAGGACACGGTCGGCGCTCCCGGGCGCTTCCGCAAAGAAGCCCGCCACCCTTCGCGGCTTCGCACTTGATCCGTATCAAGGCGCAAGCCTGCGCGAGGGCCTAACGCTTCCTTCGTGGATGGTATCCGGGCGGTTCCCGGCAATGGCCGTCCGGAGCTGCCCGCTGCAAGAAACACGCAGCAATTGAACGTGCTACAGTATCCTTCGCGCGGCCTCACAAGACCCGCGGCGCTGTCGTTCAGGAGGAAGTCATGTTCGTCAGGGAAATGACCGAGCAGGAATGCATCGCGCTCGTCGCCTCGGGGCGGCTCGGCCGGCTCGCCTGCTGCCGGGACGGCCGGCCCTATATCGTTCCGATCCACTATGCGCTCACCGGCCGATGCCTCTACGGCTTCTCGATGCTAGGGCAGAAGGTCGAGTGGATGCGCGACAACCCATTGGTCTGCGTCCAGATCGACGAGCTTGTGAGCCATGACCAATGGAAGAGCGTCATCCTCTCGGGCCGCTACCAGGAATTGCCGGATACCGATCAATGGCGCCGCGAGCGCCTGCATGCCTGGTCGCTGCTCGAAAAACACGTCAACTGGTGGGAGCCCGGCGGCCTGAAGCCCGGCCCGCAGGAGATCGCCGATTCCGCCCCGCCCGTCTTCTATTGCATCGACATCGACGAGATCACCGGTCGCGCGGCGATGCCGGGCGATCCGACATGACGAAAAAGGCTTGCAGAGCCCTTGCACCCTCCGGGTGGCGACACCAGCACCCTACGCGATGGCGATGATCTCGAGCTCCTGATCGCCGACGCTCACGACGTCGCCGACGGCCCTGCCCCTCAGAATCCTTGCCACCGGGGAAACATAGGAAATCGACCCGGCCTTGGGATCGGCTTCGTCCTCGCCGACGATCCGATAGGTCTGCACGCGCCCGTCGTCACGGCTGAAGGTGACCGTGCTGCCAAAGGCAACCGTTTCGGTCGATGTCGGGTCGGGAACAAGCTCAGCCGTGCGAACGCGCTCCGCAAAGTAGCGCAGGTCACGCAAGGGGCTTGCGGCCTGCCGCCGTCGTTCGTTCACGTCCTCGATCGCGCTCGTCGCATCACAGGCCTCGCGCGCCTGCCGGAGCTGCATTTCGAGCGCCTTCAACCCCGCTTCCGTGACCAGGTTCGGATGGGGTGAAATCGGTCGATCGGGCAGCAGGGTTTCCGCAGCCGTTTCGGCACTCTCTTCCTTGACGAAGGCAACGCTCAAGATCGGACTCCATTCAGACGCGGTGGGCTCTTGCGGGGCATGGGGCAAAGCCCCTGTTCTAGCACCACGGTTGCGGCGACGATCGTCCACCGCTCGGCGGACGGCGCCAATCAACCTTATACGATGTTTCCGACGGTCAGCGCGACTGGAATAACGCGTCCCTGGACAAGGCAGTGCAGTGCCGAGCCTTGTCTGCGCCCGATGGTCGATGTCGCATTGCGCCAGAGCGGAAGTTTGCGGCTGGCTGATCGATGACCGCTGTCGACCCAAAGCAGCCACTCGTTCCGGCGAGCCGACCGTCTGCAATGGGTGGAAATGCGATCCTCTCCAACATAGACGCTCTGGAGCGCCAACAGCAGCTACCAAACGTCCCTACAAAGGTAACGCAGATCAAGTGAGCACCCCCCCGGCTGGGCCACTGCAGTCGAGGCGGATGGTGAGATCGAGGGCACTGCGGTGGCCTCCCTGTAAACCAACGGTTTGCTGCGAGTGCAGCCGCTCACGACGGCAAAGACGAGAGATCGCGGCATCGGACGGCAGCGAGCGTGTTAACGATCGCATCTCTCGAGCTTACCCATAACGACATCTGTCCTCGGAAAGCAAAATTCGCCGAATAGGAAACTCCCTCGGCGCGCTAGAACCGCGCCACGAGGCCGAGAATTGGACCCTGCTGCACGACGTCGAATACGAATCCGTCATTGCTGTAGTCCACCCCGAGGGCACGGTAGCCGGCCACTGCCGAAACCGTGTCGCTGAACCGATAGCCGATCGCGGCGGCGACGTCCCAGTCAAGATCGGCCTGCCCGGCGCCGATCAGGCCCCATCCAGTCAGATAGATTTCCGGCGTCAACGAATAGGTGCCGCGAAATCCGGCCAATCCATCCACCCACGTGGCGTCGTCCTTCCTGGAAACCCCATCGAGAAGGCCGCCGCTGAAGGAAAGCTCGCTTTCGACCGACCACACGCGTAGACCGCCGACGATATCAATCCGCGCGGAACTGTCTTCAAAGAGGGCGTAGCCGACGCCGAGCAACCCGGCGAAGGTTTCGGACGAAAGTTCGACGTCGTCCGCGAGGATACCCCTCGGCGTTCCATCTTGGCCTGATATCTTCGTGTACATCGCGTCGCCGAAGATGCTGTAGGGTCCGTAGCGGGCCTCGCCGATGGCCATGGCGCCGAAATCGAGATGATCGAAGATATCGCTGAAGCTCGCGTCGACATGGGATTCCGGCAATGCGAATTGTGCTACGTCTCCGGACAGGCCCGCCGCCCAGAAATAGGGCGCGAATGAAAACGTCCAGCCGCTGTCCGTGGTCGTCTGCTGAACCTCAGGGGTCATTGGAGAATAGATATCTGCCGCCCAGGCACCTCCGGCGATAAGACAGCTACCGATAGACGCCAGCGTTCGAATGATGCACGAGCCCATTGTTCCCCCTGATTTTCGATCACTCGATGACCCTGGCTTCGCCAAGTCGAACGAGTCAACGTGGACGAATGTTCGCAAGCAAGCTGTCTTTCGCCCGAAGCACAAGCTATCGGAGTATTAGCTGAAAATCAAAAGACATCTCTGCCTTAAATCAGGGACATTCCCGTGACGCTTCGGCTGAAAGGCGGACGCGAGCAAAGCCCGCTGAACCATCCGAGTGGGCTATTGTCGTTGGGTATTAAATCTGCAACAACTAGCCGCAATACTACTCTGCATATCCATGCAGCTCGCATTGCAATTCACCGCAGGTTCCGCCGAGGGAAGGATGCATACGATGTGCCGGATGAACAGACGACCATTCTTGCTTTCTTCAACAATCCTCGTTTTTGCCGCTACGTCCGTCGTCGCGCAGGAGCGCCACGCCTTTTTCGGGCAGACCCACCAGCACACGAGTTGGTCGCTGGATGCTTACATCATCGGCAACACGGTCACTGGGCCGGAGGAGGCCTACCAATACTCGATGGGGCGGACCATCAAGCATCCTGCGGGCTACGACGTGCAGATCAAGACGCCCCTCGATTTCCAAGGCGTTACGGATCATTCCGAGTATGTCGGCGTCGTCCGACTTGCCAACGATCCGACCTCGTCGATCAGCAAGCTTCCCGTTGCCGCGAAGCTGAAGGTCACCAAAGACAACGGCCCGATGAAAATCTTCCAATGGATGGCTGGAAGTATCGCCAGCGGTAAACCCATCCCGGAACTGCTGGACCCAAAGCTCACCGGTTCGGTGTGGAGTCAGAACACTGCCATTGCCGACAAGTACAATAAGCCGGGGCAATTCACGACCTTCTGTTCGTACGAGTGGACGTCGATGCCCAATAATCAGAACATGCACCGCAATGTTTTCTTCAAGGATTGTTCCAAATTACCGGAGGCTCCGTTCTCCGCGATTGAGTCCGACCACCCGGAGGACCTTTGGAACTGGATGGACGGCCAGCGCAAGGCGGGGAACGATGTGCTCGCCATTTCGCACAATGCCAACCTGTCCAACGGCATCATGTTTCCGACCGATGTGGACAGCAAGGGCAATCCGTTGGATGCGGCCTGGGCACAGCAGCGCATGACCAACGAGCCTCTGACCGAGATCAAACAGGTGAAGGGCGTCTCAGAAACCCACCCCGATCTCTCGCCCAATGACGAATTCGCCAATTACGAGATCATGAATTACCTCATCGGCCTCGACAACAGCACCTCGAAACTACACGGGAGCTATACGCGAGAAGCCTATGAAAACGGCCTGGCGATGCAGGCGACGCGTGGGTACAACCCGTACAAATTCGGTGTGGTTGGCGCAGGCGACTCGCACAACACCGTGACCGCCTACTCGCAATCGAACTTTTTCGGCGCTCATGGTCTGGTCGATGCCACGCCGGAAGCTCGTCTTGCGGGTAAGGTGGCGTCCGGCATGAACATCCTGCAGACCGGAACCTCGGGTCTGACGGTCGTCTGGGCGGAGGAGAACACCCGCGAGTCGATCTTCGCCGCGATGCAGCGCAAGGAAGTCTATGGCACGAGTGGCGTGCGTATCCAGGCACGCATGTTCGGCGGATGGGATTATGACAAGGGACTTCTGGCGGATGCCGACTGGCCGAAGACTGCCTACGCCAGTGGCGTGCCGATGGGCGGCGATCTACCGGCGGCCGAGGGCAAGGTTCCCTCCTTCGTCGTCGCGGCGGTCAAAGACCCGGCGGACGGAAATCTCGACCGGATACAGATCATCAAGGGATGGACCAAACACGGCCAGGTTTTCGAGAAGGTTTTCGACGTCGCCTGGTCCGGCACTCGCCAGCCCGATCCTGCGAGCGGCAAGCTGCCTCCTGTCGGCAGCACCGTCGACATCACCAAGGCAACCTACACCAACGACATCGGTTCGGTGGAACTCAAGGCGGTCTGGACGGACCCGGAGTTCGATCCCAGCCTGCACGCTTTCTATTACGCACGCGTGCTGCAGATTCCGACGCCGCGCTGGAGCACCTACGATGCCGTGAAGCTCGGTATCCTGCCGCCGAGCAATGCGCCCGCCACCGTGCAGGAACGCGCCTGGACGACGCCGATCTGGTACACGCCGACGCCAGGGCAGATCGCAAAGGGTGCACGTGGCCTGATGGTTGCCGATCTGACCAAATCTGGATCCACGGCCCTGACCGACGATCAACTGAAACAACTCATCGTCGGCAAGGCTTTCAGAGTTCGCAACACGGTGACGGACGAGAACTTCCAGGTCTTGTTCGGTGACGATGGACAGCGCATCGTGACGCAGCTCAACGACGGCCCGCCCAAAGCAGACGACCTGCTGCAGGTCATGCACACGCCCATCTCGGGATCGACGGCGGCCTATGAAATCCGTGACGGTCACATCGTCACGACGATCGACGGGACACCGTTCGAACTGACCGTCTATAGCTCCGGCGACAAATACATCGCCGCTCGCAGCAATGAGTTCGGCTACGCGAACTACGAGGTGCAGGCCGTGGTGCAGTGAGGAAGGCGTCGGGGAGACGGCTACCATGAAACTGTTTCCGATTGCACCTGAACCCTCGACCGAACCAGTCGACGACATGGTGAACAGCAAGTGGCAAAACGTTCTCCGCGAGCCGCTGCTGCACTTCCTCGTTGTTGGTTGCGTACTATTCGGCGGCTACCACTTCCTCAATCCCGGACAGGAAGAGGCGGCTGAAGCGCAAGAGATCGTGTTGACCAAGGACGATGTGCGGCAACTGGCGATTAGCTGGCTGGCGCAGGGACGGTCGGCTCCCACGCCCGAGCAGATTATTGGCTTGGCGGAGCAAAAGGTCACCCAGGAAATCCTCTTCCGCGAAGCCGTAGCCCTTGGGCTCGACCGGGACGACGAGGTGGTGAAACGCAGGCTCGCCCAGAAGATGGACTTCCTTGCCGCCGATGTGGCGACATTGCAGGAGCCGACCACCGAGCAACTGAAGACCTGGTTCAGTGTCAATTCGGGGCGATTCGCGCTGCCTGCGCATGCAAGCTTCCGGCATCTGTATTTCTCGCCCGACAAGCACGGCAAGGCAGCCCGCGTGGCTGCGGATGCCGCACTTGCGAGAATCGGCGGACGGCCGCCGGAGGAAGCTGCCGCCGTCGGCGACCCCTTCATGTTCCAGAGCCATTACCGGAACGCCACCCCCGAACAGATGGCGAAGGAGTTCGGGCCAGCGTTCTCCGAGGCGCTGTTTCAGCTCACGCCCGGCAAGTGGGAGGGACCTATCCAATCCGGATATGGATGGCATCTCGTCTGGGTCGACGCCATGGAGCCCGGCCGCGTTCCGGCATTCACGGAGGTTATTCCCAGCGTCAAGGCCGGGTGGATCGAAGACCAATATCGCGAGATAAGACGCATTGCGTTGGATGAGATGCGGTCCCGATATGTCGTCACCGTTCCTGAGATCGACGCCACCGACCTCCGAGACCTGCGGGTGCCCGCTGGAGCCGGCGCTCAGTTCGAAGTGCCCACACAATGAGCCTACGAATCCTGTTGCCAGCGACGCTTTGGCATTTGCTTGGCTGCCTCGCCCTAGCCGTTTTTGCGTCGACGTTGAACGCTGCTGCCCACGAGATACGGCCCGCCTACCTGCAGATCGATGAGACCGCCCCAGGCCGTTACACGGTCACATGGCGCACCCCCATCTTCTCCGGAATGCGCCTTCCGGTTGTTCTGCGATTTCCGGAGGGCGTACGCAACGTGACGGCTCCGGCAGTCCGCGACCTTCCGGATTCGCTTGTCGAAACGCGTCTGATCGAGACAGTCGATGGAAGTCTTTCCGACAAACGGATCGAGTTTGTCGGACTGGAAGCGACGATCACCAACGTCCTGGTGCGCGTGCATTCGCTTGAGGGCCTGGTCACCACCGAGATGGTCCACCCGTCCCAGCCCTGGGTCGAGATTGCTGCTCGCCCTGAACGTCTCGATGTCGCCAGGACTTTCATTGCCCATGGCATAGAGCACATCCTGTTCGGCTACGATCATTTGCTGTTCGTGCTGGCGTTGATCCTGATCGCGCGCGACTGGCGCGCACTGCTGTTGACGGTCACCGCATTTACCCTTGCCCATTCCATCACGCTCACGCTGGCGACACTGGGATTCGTCAACGTCCCCGGTCCCCCCGTCGAAGCGGCGATCGCCTTTAGCATCCTGCTGCTTGCATGCGAGATCATTCGCATCGACCGCGGTCAGCCCAGTTTGACGGCGCGACGGCCATGGCTGGTCGCCTTTGCCTTCGGACTGTTGCACGGGTTGGGGTTTGCCGGTGCGCTGGCGGATCTGGCGCTTCCCAAGAGCGATATCCCCTTCACCCTGCTGTTCTTCAACGTCGGCGTCGAGCTCGGGCAACTATTGTTCATCGCGGCGGTGATCGCGATTGTCGCAGCCCTGAGGTTGGCCTTGCAGTCGATCCTGGACGGTCGCGCGGCATATCTCGCCTCAACTTACGCGGTCGGCGCGATGGCATCGTTCTGGTTCATCGAGCGCGTGGCAGCATTTTGAAGCGGCAGACGCGGCATAAACCAATGGCCAGTATCAAGGAGGAACAACGCCATGCAGTTCAAACTGGAATCTTTGGGTTTGGCGATCACGCTTGCGCTGGTGGTGATCGGGGGCGCATCGGCACAGGAACAGCAGAATGCCATCAGGGCTCCGGCGACGAAGACGATTGGATCGGCAAAGCCCCAGGTTGAGCCGTCATTGATCGTACTCAATTCGAAGGGAGCAAGCATGAAGGACGGTAAACTCGTCCTGACCGGGGTATCGCCCAATTCAATCGTTTTCGCCGACCGGCCGGTGCGGGCGGCGGGCCACGTGCTCACCGCACACCTCATCGAAGAATGGGGTTCCGGCAAGGACAGTTTTGCGGCCGATCCTCCCAATGCGACCGTGTCCGTACTCAGCAAGGACGGTGGTGACGTTGTTGACGCAGTCGTCACATTGGATGCGCCGAAGATGGAAGGGGACGAGCTGACTTTCAACGTCAATGTGCTGGAAGGCAGCCTCGAGGGCGGCGACGGGCCGGCATCGACCTTCATCGACATCATCGGCATGCCGCTCACCCCGCGTTCCTTCGCGGGCGTTGCCCGCCGAACCGCAGTCCGGGGGGCCTGGTATGGCGGCGCTGTCGCCGGAGCGGCCATGGCGGCTCCGTATTATGGGCGGCCAGCCTGCGGTTATTATCCCTATCCGCCCTGCTACTGATCGGACTCATTGAGGGGAGAGAACAACCAGAGCCAGTTGACGTCGGGTGGAAAAGAGCTGGCACGTTACAAAGATAGCACTGCGTCCGGCACCAATTGGAGCTATCTGCGCGCACTCGATTCCATGAAACCGGGGGAGAAGAAATATGCCGCTATCTGCCATATTGGATGAACGGCGCGCGGAAGGGGAAACAGAGACTCCCGGCTTGAAAATTGCTCTTCCGTCTGGAGGCTCAGCGCATCTGTCATCTACGGCGTTCCGGGCGCGGCGTGGAACAATGCGATAATCGGCCGCGCCACGTGGCTGGCGAGCCTTCGTCATGAAAAGTGGCCACTGGAGGTCGCATTCTACCAGGCCGACACCCCGCAGGTCTGGGACTAGCGGCTCATGATGCTGCTCGACGATCCTGGAAGGTTCAACGCGATGTTTTCGATTTCCCGCTTCCACGTGAGGTGCCTTGGAATGCGGCTGCGAATGTCGTCTCATCCAATCGCTCTGTCTGAAACCGGACAGGAGCACACGGCCCAAACACGACATCTGATGATCGATTTGCCGAGGGCGGCTGATGGCGCATCGTGCCCATTCAGCTCCCGTCGTCTAACTTCCGCATACCACCCAATGCGGACCTCAGCATCCTGACGTGCGACGTCCGCTTCGGGCCAACAGCGGGAGACCTGTTTACAGCTCAATGTCATAATCGAGCCAACAACGACCTGACCCGGCAGGTCGCTTTGGGAGCGGAAACAATGGCAAAACACAGGATTTATACGACGAGCTTTGCAAGCGTTTACCCCCACTACATCGCGAAGGCAGAGAAAAAGGGGCGGACCAAAGCGGAGGTCGATCAGGTCATCTCATGGTTGACCGGCTATGGTCCGAAAGAGTTCGAAGCTCAACTGGCCAGGAAAACCGACTTCGAGACGTTTTTTGCAGACGCTCCGAAAATGAATCCCTCGCGGGCCTTGATCAAGGGCGTTGTCTGCGGTGTCCGCGTCGAGGACATAGAGGAGCCGACCATGCGGGAGATTCGCTACCTGGACAAGCTGATCGATGAACTGGCGCGGGGCAAGGCGATGGACAAGATCCTGCGCGAGAATTGACGCGCCCGCCAGGACGGTAAACTGCCGCCCGGAATTGTCGCTGTCATTTCGTCTGCAGGTTGCGGGCAATCTGCACCAGGGCAACATCGGTCGCATCCGCCCTCCCTGGTCGTTTTTGGTTTCCTGCTTCCAGCCAGAACTCGCTCATTACGCACAGAATCTGCTCGTCCGTCTGCACCACGCCGGCGGCATTGAAGTCCTCGCGAACCTTCCTGAGCACGTCCGCGCGTTCAACGTCGAGCGTACCCTCGGCAAGTTCATCCGAATATGCCTTGGCGCTTTCGCCGACGAGCCCCAGTTTTTCCGCCGCCCACATGCCAAGGAGCTTGTTGCGGCGTACCATTCTCAGCAGATCCCCGTGGTGGCCGTTCATGGGAAACCTTCCCCCTCCGCGTCTTTCGGCATCCTGAGGCCGGACCCTCGCCGCACAGGAACGCGTCCCTCAACATGGCATCCTCCACGTTTGGCATCGCGTTCTCTCTGTTGCATTCCTTAAATCGTACCCCGGTTGGAGGCGGTCGATGACTACAGAGTCAGGACAAGCAAAACCAGAAACGCGATGGGTATCGCGACCAACAAGGTGAGCAACAGTTCTGTGCCGACATTTTCCCAATAGCGCCGGCGCCAATATTTGTCAGGACGCCGCATCTGCGTGTCCTCCATCTCTCAATGCATTTTACCGCGATCTCGACTGGAAATCACCGACATGGAGATCACCAGCGAGCGGGAGTGACGTGTCCTTGGACAAGGACAGTGGTAGCTCCATGACCCGGCGGTGGAGGTGCCCGCGGTCATCATTTCTTCTCAGCGGGAATGCATGGCAGTGCGACTGAGAATGCTCCAGAAAGGACGTTTTATTTCCACCAGCGGCCGACCGCGATCACCGGCCTTGAGACCGTCCCGAATCAAGGCAGCCAGATCCTTTTGAACCGCCGGGTCGGACAAGAAATAGCTATGCCCCGCAAAGCCCGAAATGCCCTTGTATTCGATAAAGTCGGCGATGCCCGACATCTGCGAATTCTTCCACAGCGCGCTCGAGCCCGCCTCTTTGGAGTCGATGCTCGCGCTGGTCAGACGCCCCAGTCGAACAACGCTTCCGAACAGCCCGCTCGAAATGGCAAGCGCCTGGTCGTTGGGGGACGAATACACGGTCAGATGCAGCGCACCTATGCGCGGCAAGAGGCCGTAGGGGCTTGCGGCCTGCCGCCGTCGTTCGTTCACGTCCTCGATCACGCTCGTCGCATCATAGGCCTCGCGCGCCTGCCGGAGCTGCATTTCGAGCGCCTTCAACCCCGCTTCCGTGACCAGGTTCGGATGGGGTGAAATCGGTCGATCGGGCAGCAGGGTTTCCGCAGCCGTTTCGGCACTTTCTTCCTTGACGAAGGCAACGCTCAAGATCGGACTCCATTCAGACGCGGCGGCTCTTGCAGGGCATGGGGACAGCCCCTGTTGTATTCCGATCGCGCTGACCGTCGGAAACATCGTATAACGCGGCCCTTGGCAAGGGTAGTGCCGGGCGTTGTCTCCGCGCGATGGTCGATGTGCTCATTGCGCCGCAGGCGGACGCACGGTTTGAGAGACGTTAATAGAGGTCCGGCTTGCGTCAAACTCGCCGTCCAATCATCACCTCGCGAAGTGCTGCCGTCCTCGACTTTGGCCATGCGGAGCCGCAACGCCGTACTGGACAGCGGACCGTTTACTGATTTCACGAAGTACAATAGGCTGACGGCCAGAGGGGAACGCAATGACAAGCGCAACGGACATCCTTGATGCCGTCGTCATCGGTGCCGGCTGGGCGGGGCTAGGTGTCAGTCATGCGCTGATGCAGCGCGGCTTGCGTCATAGAGTGCTGGAGCGAGATCGCATAGGGGAGACCTGGCGGACCCAGCGCTGGGACTCATTTCGGCTGAATACCGCGAACATCCAAACGGTCATGCCCGGGGATAGCTATGTCGGCGCCGATCCCGACGGCGCAATGACCAGCGGCGAGTTTGTTGCGATGTTGGAGGACTATGCACGCCGTCATGCCCTCCCGGTGGAAACCGGTACGCCGGTGACCGACCTCGTTGCGAGCGACGGCCTGTACCGGCTTACCCTTCCGCGCGGTTCCCTGTGTGCGAGAAACGTGGTGATCGCCAGCAGTAACCAGAACTGCCCGGTGCGCCCATCCTTCTCCGCCTTGTTGCCGCCCGAAATACGGCAGATCGACGCATCAGCCTACCGCAACGCATCCGGTCTCGACAGTGGAGCGGTGTTGGTGGTCGGTAGTGCCCAGTCGGGCGGCCAAATCGCCGAGGACTTGGCCCAGGCGGGGCGAACCGTGTTTCTCGCAACGAGCCGGGTCGGCCGGCTGCCCCGAACCTATCGAGGTCGTCACATCAGTATCTGGCTGGTTCTTAGCGGACTGATAGACGTGACGCGCAAGGAAATACTTGAACAGGGCCCAATCCCAGGAAGGCCGCTGCAAGGAGCGCTCCATACGATCAGCCTGCAGTCCCTCAGTGCGCAAGGCGTCGTCGTATTGGGTCGGCTCACGGGCGTCGACGACGGCCGCCTGTCATTCAGCGACGAAGCGGAAGCGCATGTTCGGCATGCTGACGAGGGCTCCGCCAGAGTTCGAAGCCAGATCGACGATTATATCGCGCGCAACGGGATCGATGCCCCTGAGGCTGAGCCCGACCCGGCGGAGACGATTGAAGCGCGTCTGCCCAATCCACCGATCCGATCAATTGATCTCGCGGCGCGGGGGATCACAACGGTGATCTGGTGCACCGGGTTCAGGGGGGATTTCGGGTGGGTGCGCGTTCCCAATGTGCTCGATGCAGAAGGCCAGCCATTGCACGAGAACGGGTTCGCAAGCGTCCCGGGTGTGTATTTTGCCGGCCTGCCTTTTGCAATCACCCGGCGGTCGGGCACAATATTGGCCATTGCGGAGGAAGCAGCCCTGTTGGCCGACGATATCCGGCGTCGGTCGGTAAGGACCGCCTCCGACGTCCGGACGCAGTGATCCCGACCGCAGACGAATTTCATCCGGTGGGAGCGGAAACAATGGCAAAACACAGGATTTATACGACGAGCTTTGCAAGCGTTTACCCCCACTACGTCGCCAAGGCAGAGAAAAAAGGGCGGACCAAGGCGGAGGTCGATCAGGTCATCTCGTGGTTGACCGGCTATGGTCCGAAGGAGTTCGAAGCTCAACTGGCCAGGAAAACTGACTTTGAAACGTTTTTTGCAGACGCTCCGAAAATGAATCCCTCGCGGGCCTTGATCAAGGGCGTCGTCTGCGGTGTCCGCGTCGAGGACATAGAGGAGCCGACCATGCGGGAGATTCGCTACCTGGACAAGCTGATCGATGAACTGGCGCGGGGCAAGGCGATGGACAAGATCCTGCGCGAGAATTGACGCGCCCGCCAATCTCCGTTCGCGTGACGTTCTCGCAGGGGACGCGGGCGCCCGCTTGGTGGAGACGACGCCCGCTACAGAGTCAGGACAAGGAGGACCAGGAACGCGATGGGTATGGCGACCAACACGGTGAGAAGCACCTCCGCGCCAACATTTTCCCAATAGCGCCGGCTCCAATGTCTGCGAGGACGCCGCATCTCCGTGCCCTCCACTCTTCAGCTCATTCTACTGCGATCTCGACTGGAATTCACCGGCGTGGAGATCACCGAGGAACCGGGTGGCTGCTGCGCTGGAGGTGCTTGTAATCGTCGTTCTTCTCAGCTCATTTCACTGTTTCATTGAAACAGTGAAATGATCTAACTCTTTGAAACTACGCAATTCCGGACGGAAAACCGTTACACACTTTTCCTGGAATTGCTCTAGCGGGAATGCATGGCAGTGCGACTGAGAATGCTCCAGAAAGGACGTTTTATTTCCACCAGCGGCCGACCGCGATCACCGGCCTTGAGACCGTCCCGAATCAAGGCAGCCAGATCCTTTTGAACCGCCGGGTCGGACAAGAAATAGCTATGCCCCGCAAAGCCCGAAATGCCCTTGTATTCGATAAAGTCGGCGATGCCCGACATCTGCGAATTCTTCCACAGCGCGCTCGAGCCCGCCTCCTTGGAGTCGATGCTCGCGCTGGTCAGACGCCCCAGTCGAACAACGCTTCCGAACAGCCCGCTCGAAATGGCAAGCGCCTGGTCGTTGGGGGACGAATACACGGTCAGATGCAGCGCACCTATGCGCGGCAAGAGGCCGTAGGGCGTTGCCTTTGCTCCGTAGGGCGTATCGGGATCGGATATGAAGCCGAACAATTTTGTCGTGGCAACATCCAGATCGATGTCAGGAGCGAACAGCACGGCATTGGCGATTTTGTAGCGCTCGGCCGGCGAAGACCGCGCGGCATAGGCCTCCATTCCAAGTTGCCCAAGGGCGGACAACAGAACGTCTGCGCCGCGGCTGTGCGCGATGAAGTGGAGGCGTCTGACACCCTTGGTCGCTGAAATGATGCGAACCGCCTTCTTGACATCCGCTACCGCGAACTCGCCGGACTCGCGGTCGATATTATAACCGTAGAAAGCGCCGCCGGTGCCGCCCGCCGGCCATGAAAGCGACACGCACACAAACTCCCTAGAAAGGGCGTTGCATATCTTGCCGGTGGCCTTGGCGGCATCGTCGAAACTGTTGGCATAACCATGAATGAAGATGACCACTTCCTTGCGCTTCGCGGTCGCAAGCCGCCGGGCCACCTCGCCCTGCAGCCCCGCGACGGCTCGCGTGTGGGCATCTACGGTTGCGCGCGCCCGACGGGGCCCCTCAGGCGTGAGTTCGATCGGGTACGGCGATTGCGGAAATTGGCCGAGCTTGGTCGTATGTGAAACACGCAGCGAGCCGTCATGCTGTCCCGTTGCCCCACCGTGGAAACGCGACCGCTCCGGAACAAGCGTAACGGAACCGAAGCTCAGCGAATGACCCCGAACCGCGCTGTAGGCGGGTTCGCCATTGGCGGAAGCGGTAGGCGCTCGATCAGTGACGTAAAGGATATCGAGGGGACTATCGTCTTTGACACTGGAAGCAGCGGCCTTTGGCTGAGCCCCCAGGTCGCCGACCAGGTCCTTTTCACTCAGGCAGGCAGAGAGGACGAGAATGCACGGGAGCAATAAAAAAGTCAGGATTATTCGCAACAGCCGACCGAACGGGCAATATTTCTTCAGCTTTATTTTGAAAAGTATCTCCATGTTTATGACAACACAACATCCTACCTATGGAGAATAACAATTCATTTATGCGGCAGAAATTTAGTATACACAAAGGAGAGATATCACCTATACATTGGTTTAGCTCGCATCGAGTGTTCCATCCATGGGCGCGATGTCACTCCGTCCCCCCTGCTCCCTGCAGCGCCGCGTCCAATCGAACGCCACAGTACGCCACAGCAAGCCCTACTGCTGCCTCGTCGATTGCGGTGCAGTAAGCTTCGCCCCACCCTCATCCCTGTGCTTGTCACAGGAATCCTGTCAGCCCAAGTCCTTGGGCTGAAAGGACTCTTCCGCGCCGCGGACGCGGCGCTGCTGGATCCCTGTGACGAGCACAGGGATGAGGGCGAAGAAGGCGTCCGAGCAAACCCAGCACGCTGCTGTCGTGTACTATGATCGGACGCCCGCGGTTCGCTCCAGCATTTTGAATCGCGCATGATTTTGTCCTTAGATCGATTCCGATTTACGGAATCATGCAGCAGGCGCAAGCTGGCCACATGATCGTGCTATTTACGGATTTCGGCCTCAGCGGACCCTATACGGGGCAGATGAAGGCGGTGCTGCACCGGGAAGCGCCGGGCATTCCCGTCATCGATCTCTTCGCCGATGCACCGGCCACCAATCCGGCAGCGTCGGCCTATCTGCTGGCGGCCTATGCCGTGTGGTTTCCGGCCGACGCGGTCTTTCTCTGCGTCGTCGATCCGGGCGTCGGCGGCAAGCGGCCGGCCGTGGTCGTGGAGGCCGATCAGCGGTGGTATGTCGGCCCGGGAAACGGCCTGTTCGAACTGGTCCAGCGGCGCGCTCGCAAGACGCGCTCGTGGGAGATCGACTGGAGGCCTGAGCAACTGTCGGCCAGCTTCCACGGGCGCGACCTGTTCGCGCCGGTGGCCGCAAAGCTGGCGCGCGGCGAGCCGCCGCCCGGCCGGCCGCGCGACGATGTCGGCCGGCGGCCGGACTGGCCGGACGACCTTGCCGAGATCGTCTATCTTGATCACTACGGCAATGCCATGACCGCGCTCCGGGCGGCCATGCTGCCGCCCGGAGCGAAACTTGTGGCGGCCGGCCGAACGCTGGAGCGGGCGAGAACGTTCAGCGACCGCTTGTCGGGCAGCGCGTTCTGGTACGAGAATTCGAACGGGCTTGCCGAGATCGCGGTCAACCAGGGACGCGCGGACCGGGAGCTTGGCCTCGCGGTCGGCAGCCCCGTCGAAATCGCCTCTCCAGAAAGGAGGAACTCATGACCGAGAATATCGCCAAGAAGTCCTGCACACCCTGCCGCGGCGGCATACCGCCGCTGACCAGGGACGAAGCCGCCGGCTTTCTTTCACAGACACCAGGCTGGGATCTCCTGGACGACGGGCACCTGATCCGCCGCAAGTTCAAATTCGGTGATTTCAAACAGGCGCTGGCCTTCGTCGACGAGGTCGGCCGGCTGGCGGAGGAGGAAGGCCATCACCCCGACGTCTGCTTCGGCTGGGGCCATGCGGAGGTCTCGCTGTGGACCCACAAGATCAACGGCCTGCACGAGAACGATTTCATCATGGCGGCGAAGATCAACGAGTTGCAGAAGGCATCCTGAATTTCAGGTGAGGCCTGCCAGCGCCGTTTCGGAAATTGCTGCAGCGTCCGTTGCGCGTCCGACAAGACAGTGCGGCGACGCAGGGATGAAACATGCAGCGACCTTTGCGCGCCTGATCATAGCACGCGGCAGCAGGGTGCTGCGCCCTGTCGGTACGGGACAACTCTCCCCCTCCCTCATTCCTGTGACGAGCACAGGAATGAGGGAGGAGAACCGTGCCCCCAAGCCGCCGTTGCCACCACTGAACGTCACAGTCTAAGTTTGGGTGTCAGAAATTGATTGGCAACCTTCTCAAGGAGGAAACTGATGGCCAGGCTTGTCGTCCTTTACAGAATGCCCAAGGACACCGCGGCTTTCGACCGGTACTACCGCTCCACCCACATTCCATTGGCCAAGAAGCTGCCCGGTCTCAGAAAGTACGAAATCAGCAGTGGCGGGATTTCGACCCCCGGCGGCGCGGCCGACCTCCATCTTGTCGCCACGCTTCATTTCGATTCGATAGCCGACATCCAGAGCGCGTTCGCCTCGCCGGAGGGTCAGGCTGCGGCCGGCGATCTGGCGAACTTCGCAGATGGCGGCGTCGATCTTTATCTCTTTGATACCGAAGAGGTTTGATTCATTTGCACGACGGACGGGGCGCCTACAGCGCCGCGCGTCTTATCAGACGCGCAAAGGTCGCTGTGGCACTTTGAATTGCTGCATGTCTTTGTCCTTAAGCCGAGGTCGATTTAAGGAGACATGCAGTAGGAGCCCGCGAACCGGTATCGGTCAGCTTTCGGTTGGTCGCCGACCGACAGTCGCTGCCGGTCGGCCCCTCCGAAGCGGCCTCGCTTATCGCTTCTCCGTGTCCTGCTTGCGCATCGCCGCCTCGCCGGCGTCCGACACCTCGACCCATTTCCTGTCGGGCGCGGCATCGGCGACGTAGCTGTCGTGCCAGTTCCACCACTTGTATGTCGGGGTCTGGGGATAGCCGTCGGGCGAGTCCTCCCAGACCTCCTGCCGGCCGAGCGGCGTGATGTCGAGGTAGTTCCAGGTGCTGCCCATCTGCTCGTCGCCACGGTTGTTGACGAAATAGGTGCGGAAGATGCGCTTGCCGTCACGGTAGAACACGTTGGTGCCGTGCCATTCGTCCACGCCGAAGTCGGCGTCGAAGCTGTCGGTGATGGTGAACCACGGCATCTCCCAGCCCATCCGCGCCTTCAGCCGCGCGATTTCCGCCTGTGGCGCGCGCGAGACAAAAACGAGCGTCGTGTCGCGGGCGTTGAGGTGAGCGACGTGGGCCACCTGGTCGGCGACCAGGGAGCAGCCGCGACAGGCGTGCTCGGGCCAGCCGAACACGCCCGGCTCGTAGAAGGCGCGGTAGACGATCAACTGGTGCCGGCCGTCGAAAAGGTCGGCGAGGCTGACCTTGCCGTCAGGCCCCTCGAACACGTAATCCTTCGTCACGGCCATCCACGGCATGCGCCGGCGCTCGGCGGCAAGCGCATCGCGCGCGCGGGTCTGGGCCTTTTCCTTGACAAGCAGCTTCTGCCGGGCCGCCTCCCACGCCTCGGGCGATACGACCGCTGGCGTGTGCATGGCAGGCTGTGCGTCTCTCCGTCCGTTTTCCGCTGGCGTAGTCATCGCTCTTGAACCTCCTGATCTTGGGGCGACATGTGGGCAACATCGCCCGTCGTTGTCCGTAGGGACAGTCTGGCTCCGGATCGCGAAGGGTGCGAGTAACAAGTGTGTCGCCATTTTGTTGGCGCCGAATTGCAACTGCGGCGCGTGTATCGGCGGCCCCCGGCACCGGTAATACGGCTTTGCCGGGCTTGTCATCGCGCGTTCCGGCCATACCTTTATTAACGCACACAACCGGAAGAACGGCGCGTGTGACACACTGATTAATATTTTTAATAGCCAGCGCCCCGCACGAGAACGCATCATCTGGCCGTCCGCGGGAATATTCAGGGCCCCGCTGATGTCATAGCGCTGTCGCGCCAACGGAGGAAGATGCGCTATGCCGATCCGACCCCACATTCCCTTGCACGATGTCGACATGCTCAGCGCGGTATTCGAGGAGTTACTGGAGGATCATCAGATACTCCGCGCCAGCACCGTGGCGGAGGGCACCCTCACACGCCTGATTTTCAACTACGACCTCGGCATTCGCGATCCGGCGCTATTGAAAATGCTCACCGTGCCCTTCCTGCGGCAGCGCCTGTCAGGAACGCAGTGATCGCAACAGGGACCGCCTCGATCTGCCCTGTCCAAAATCCAGGCAGGACCGGGATACCTCTGCGCTCTCCGCCGCACCGCCTGAATGACCGATGCACAGGACGCCGGGAGTTGTTTCATTGAAACGGCGAAATGACCTACAGCGCCGTGCGTCCTTCAGGACGCACAAAGGACGCTGTAAGTCTTTGAATCTACGCATCGTGCTTTGCGAAAATCGATTCCGATTTTCGGACCGATGCGCTAGCTCTTTGAAACTACGCAATTCCGGACGGAAAACCGTTACACACTTTTCCTGGAATTGCTCTAATTCGACGGTTCCTTTCCCGTTACCGCCTTCATTTCCCCGATGAGCCGGTCGCGCTCGACGAGGTAGAAGGCAAGGTTCATTTCGAACGTGAACAGCAACTGCCGAGCGATCCTGGTGTCGCTGCCGAGTCGCTCCAGTTTCAAGATGATTTCCCGCTGGATCAGCACGTGACGGGCGCCCTCGGCGATCCGCCTTTCCGCTGCGTCCAGGCGTCGATTGACGTACATCAGCCGCCACCACACGATCAGGAAAATCCCAAGCGGCCATTAACGCACAAATCACGAGAAAAGTCGCGCTGACTATTGGGATGATGAGAACATATTGAGCGCGTCGCCGGGCGATGGGCGGGGAAAAAACAACCGAAGCCGAATGCGGCGCTGCAGGCGCACCGCTGAAGGGAAATTCCTGGAAGCAAGCACATCCCGCACAAGCGGGGTCCCGCGCGCTTTTCTGCGGAAAGGGGCCCCCGCTCTAAATCACTTCTGAAATAAATTTAGGTTTGTGTCGGTGCATGCCGCCCGGCACCCTCCCAAAGATTGCGAAGTATCGTCCTCCGACACCCCGTGGTCCATGGACTTTAGTCCCAGCGCGATGGGACAAAGGTCCCATATTCGATTTTGGCATGAACTTGCAGGAAGAGCCCGCCAGGAGGGGCGAACGACGGACTCCTGTCGATGATCGCAGCGCCGCGCGTCTTATCGTACGCTCAAGGGACGCTGCACTCCTTCGGTTTGCTGCATGTTCTTGTCCTTGGATCGGCTAGGATTCGAGGAAACATGCAGGAGAGGTCGGCCGAATGATCGGCCGAACGCGGCGCTTCAGATCAGCTCGTTAGTTGAGGATCTGAACGACGGTGCGCGACCTCGGATCGACAATCACCCGCTGATCGTTGACGACAGCCACCGAGTATTCCGGAGTGTCCGGAATGGGGGTCAGCGCCACCGTCTGCGGAAGAGGCTTGCCAACGACGATCCGTTCCTGAACGACGACGGAAGGCGGCGGGGGCATTTGTTCGACCAGGGTAACCACCTTCGGCGGCGGCGGTGCAAGCGCGCCGCCAAGTGCGCCGCCGACAACTGCGCCGACGCCAGCGCCGACCGGCCCGCCGATAATGGCGCCCGTGGCCGCGCCACCGACGATACCCGTGGCGGTACTGCGATTACCGTTGTTGTTGTTCTGAGCGATCGCGGGGCCGCCAAGCAGGGCAGCTGCCGCAGCGATGAGTATAAGTTTTCTCATTGGTCATCTCCTTCGTTGGATGAAGGGTCAACGACCTCCCGGGAAAACTGTTCCAGCCGCAGGACTTAAGTCCCACAGGCAAAGCCAAAGGTCCTAGGACGGTTGCGGGCCCTGCGCCTGAAACATATTGTGACAACAGAGCGCCGACGACACCACTAGTCCCCGACACCGCTGTTGGCGCGAAAAGGTCCCAGAGCCACCGCGATTGTCCCTTCTAACCGCTCTGGGACCCTCTTTTCACAGGACAGCGCCGCGCGCCGTGTCAGGCGCCACAGGACACGCCAGTGGCCTTGGTGAGGCCGCAGACGTTGAGAGGTTGCAGTCACGAGCCTGTCACAACCGATGCAAAAGTGATAGTTTCGCGGCCGCTCACCCTACAGGAGTGCCCTCCAGTTACAGGAGCGAGAGAGATGTGCGCAGGCGCGATGCTCGATGATGCTGCGACGGGGCCCTTCTGGACGCCGCCATTGCCTGTCGACCGGGACAAGCTCACCCCATCGATCCTGCGCGAACTCGACCAGCGAGGCGAGCGCCAGGCCTTCAAGGGTTACGTGCTGCAAATCTACGACGCGCCCGACGGCAGGCCGTCCGGCGTGTTCGAAATCGCCTTCTGCCCGAAGACCGGGATGGCATGCGCAGTCTACGAATCCGAAGCGCCGGAGGAGCCCGACACGACGCGGCGCGTCGTAATGACGGAGCCTCACTGGCTTGCCGCCGCCACGCCCCGGGATGCCGCCGGCACTTTCTTCCAGTTGCTCGTGGACACCGCCCCGGAAGCCTGAGCAGGACCAGCGCCGGCGATTTGTCGACATGCTATCGCACGGACAAAGGACGCTGCAGAGCGCACTGTATGCCGGCGGGCCTCTATCAGCCGCGGCATTCATTCGCGCCGCTTGCGCACGGCCAGACCTATCTCTGCAAGCGTTCCGAGCGCGACAGCGAACATGATCCAGTAAAGCCCTTCATCCAGGCCCTCGCTCAACGACGAAACCGTCGTGAACCGCGACACCAAATCCGGATCCAGATACCCCGTCGAGATGACCAGCCCCAGCACGATCTGCCAGACCCCGGCCACAAGCGTCACGATTGCCACAAGGCGAGCAGCGTATGAAAACACCGTTCCACCTCCTCCCTGTTGTCGGGGAAGACTATCTGAAAGGTGCAGGAAAGACGATGACGAGGGCACCGGCCGTCAAGGGACCAGACCCTGCCCCACACCGTCGAGAGATGTCGCGCGGCGCCGCGCCGATCCGGAATTGCCTGATTTCCCGGAATTGCTTGATTTCAGAGAGTCAGATCATTTCAACACCGAGCGTCGCCAGCGACCCGGCGTCTCTCCAACGTGCTGGGAAAAAACGCGGTTGAAATGGCCGCTTGGACCAGGCAGTCGCCAAGGCAGACACGGCGTGGTAGATCGGCTCGATACAACCAAAATTTGCATTTGATGTGGCGTTCATTCAAAGGACCAGTCCATGATCATTGTCCTCAACGGCTACCCCGGGGTGGGGAAGCTCACGATCGGTCAGGAACTCATATCGAAGATCTCGGGCCGCCTGCTGGACATCCACAGTGTCTACAATATCGCTTTCGCATTGACGGAATTCAAATCGCCCGAGTTCATCGAAACCGTCGAGAAGATCGAAGCGATCGCGCATGACCTGATCCTTAAACTTCCGGCCGAAACTCCGGTCGTACTGACGACGGTTCTTGCCGGACGCAGCGATTGGGGCGACGCAGAATGGCAACGGATCGTGCGCCTTGGCCGCGAGCGGGCACCGCTCTTCGTTGTGCACCTGCACTGCGATCTTGAAGAGAATATCCGCCGGATCGAGGCAGGCGAGCGGGCCGCAATGCGCAAACCGCGCGATGCCGAGATGGCGAGGAGAAACCACGCACAGGGCAAAACCCTCGCCGGTATCGACGAGACGAACCTGCTAAAGCTCGATGTGACGCGCCTCTCCCCGTCAGATGCGGCGGCCAGAATTGCAGGGTGGGTCCAGAGAGCGGAGGTTTGAAGCTCGATCCGGAAGTGTCCTGTCTGCGCTCGATCGAGCTTCATGGCGTTGAGGTGGCCGTGCGCTTGGCGGCCGACGCCACCGCGACAAAGGCCGCCATGCCCACTGCACCAAGGCACGCATTGGCCATCAAGGCGACGTTGCTTCCGAAACGCTCCATCAGCACGGAGAAAACGAACGGTGCCATCGCGCCCGCAGCCAGCCGCGCGGCGGCCATGCGGCCCGTTATCGCTCCGTAGCCCCCTGATCCGAACATCCAGAGCGGCAGAGAGCCCTGCGCGATGCTGTTGATACCTGACCCAAGGCCACGGAAGATCGCGAAAGCCACCGCCCCGGGCAGCCAGGTCCCGGACAGGCCGAGGATAAGGACGCCGGCGACGATGAGCGCGGCGGACAGCGTCGCGAGTGCAGGTGGCGGCAGGTTTTTGCCGAATGCCATGTTGACCAGCCTGCTGAGGACTTGCGAGGGCCCGAACAACGAGCCGATCACGACCGCTGCCGTCCCGAAGCCGATCGCCCCCAGCATCGGAACCATGTGGGTCAGCATCGCCGAAAGCGTGAACCCCTGCAGGGCAAAAGCCAGCGACACAAGGAGCATGCCGCGTCGCCTGACCTCGACCGGAAGCGCGCCGACAACCACGTGCCCGTCCCTGCCGGTGAATTTGGCCGCTTCGGACCTCCTGCTCCGCATGATCCAATAATGAAGCGGAAGGCAGACGGTGAGATTCAACGCCGCGTAAGCGATGTAGATTTCCCGCCAGGAGAAATGCTCGTGAAGGCTCGCGGCGATCGGCCAGAAGATTGTCGAGGCGAAACCCCCGATCAAGGTGAGACAGGTGATACTGCGTGAAGCCGCCATTGGGCGGCTTTCCACGAGCGCCGCGAAAGCCGCCTGGTACTGCACCATGCCGGATGCAACTTCCAAGAGGACGATGGAGAGCGCGAACACCGCGATCGAGGGCGACCAGGCGCACAGCACGAGGGCGAGCGCCGAGACGGCCGAGCCGATAGTCATGACCATCGCCGCGCCCAACCGATCCATCCATCCCCCGACGAATGGAGCCGAAAGCCCGCCCGCAAATAGCGAGGCGGAAAAGACGCCGAACACCTGCTCGACGGTCAGCCCGAGGTCGCGCGCCATTCCTGGCGCGAGGATGCTGAAGCTGTAGTAGAGCGTGCCGTAGCCGATGATCTGGGTTAATCCGAGCGCAGCGACTGTGGCGACGGGAATGCCGGGCTTCATATCAGACATTCTCGCCTTCGGTCGACGCGGAAGACGGCGCGCAGCAGCCGTCGTCGGCGCCGGTCAATGGCGCCCGTACACTGGGGTGCCCGGCGCAGCAGTCCTCCATGAGGAACTTCACAAGACCGGACAGCGTATCGTAGCTGGCGCTGTAGACGATCGAGCGGGCCTCCCGCCTCTGCGCGATCAATCCAGCCCGCTCCAGCTCCTTCAGGTGGAAGGAGACGTTCGAGGGCGAGACGCCCATCGTCTCCGCGATCGCGCCGGCGGCCATGCCCGCGGGCCCCGCCACGACGAGCGTTCTGACGATCCCCAACCGGGTCTCCTGAGACAGTGCCGCGAATGACATCAGGGCTTGACGTTCTTCCATATTTCAAGAATCCTACAAATGTTGAAACGAGGAATAACCGAAATGACGCTGATCGACAATAGCCCGCATACACAGAGCGACATCACACTTGGATCGCTGCTCGAGCGGCTGAAGGAAACAGCCGCCAAGCGGCTCGTCTTCGAATATGACGGAAAGATCGTCCGTCCCGGATATCACGTCACGGAGGTAAAGGCAGGCCGGTTCTCCGCCCTCGACTGCGGCGCGAACCCCGAGGCATGGACGGAAATCTTCGTCCAACTGTGGGACGTCGACGGCGGCGAACGCACGCACATGCCAGCGGGAAAGTTCTCGGCAATCATCAGGAAGGTCTCCGAACACGTTGCCCTCGACGGATCGGCCAGACTGACGTTCGAGGTCAGTGATGGCGTGAGGCCGATGCAGCTTTACTGCGCAGACGAGCCCGTCGAGCGGGACGACGTTCTTTTCGTTCGTCTCTCGCCCCGACCCGCGAGCTGCAAGCCCCGCGACCGATGGCTCGCCGAGCAGGCCATGCCCTCGCAATCGAGTTGCTGCGGCCCCTCGAACACCTCGAAGTGCTGCGCATAGCCGCGCCGCGCTCCACGTTGCCATCAGCGGAATTCCCTCCCTATACTCCGCCATGGAGAAGACCTTCGTCTCAGCGCGGGAGGACCGGCCCGGAGAGGACTGGCTTTCCCGGTTCATGGCCGGCCGGGCGGGCGCAGAAAGCTGGTATTTCGGCAAGGCGGTGACTTCGAGACCCATCGCCCCCACCGCCACGGAGTGTCGCGCCGCGCTTGCGCAGCACATGCCCGAACTCATCCCGCACTATGAGCATGTCTGCGCCCTCGTCGGAGACGATGAGCTCGCCCACCGGGTGCTCAGCCACTACCGTCCCGCGCCCGAGGGCTATGGTTGCAGCCAGGCAATCTGGCTCGGGGACGAAGGCCCGGCGCTCGTCCGCAACTTCGACTATCCGCCCGACATCGTCTCGGATCGCTTCGAGCTCACCGCCTGGTCGGGTCTCAAGGTGATCGCGAAGGCGCAGCGGCCCTGGGGAGGCTGCGTCGACGGCATGAACGAGGAAGGGCTGGTCGCGAGCGTCACGCTCGGCGGCGGCCGCGTGCAGGGCCGCGGCTTCTCGATCATTCTCATGATCCGCTACGTGCTCGAGACCTGCCATCGCGTCAGCCAGGCGGTGGACGCCCTTTGCCGCATCCCCGTGGCGCTTGCGCAGAACGTCACCCTGCTCGACCGATCGGGGACCTACGCCACCCTCCTCCTCGGCCCCGGCCAGCGGCCGGTCATCACCCGGCTCAAGGCCTGCGCCAACCATCAGCGCAGCGAACGGGCGACGCCAAATTCGCTGGCGCGGCAACAGGCGCTCCTGCAGGCACTTGCGGACCCTTCAATGTCGCTCGAGGGCCTGACCGACCGCTTCCTTCAGCCGCCGGTCCATGCGCGAAATCCGCGCTTCCCCACCCTCTACACCGCCGTCTACCGGCCGGAGGAAGGCCGGGTGGATTATGTCTGGCCCGGCAAACGCTGGTCCCAGGGGTTCATGGATTTTCAGCCTGGCGAATACACGCACCACTATGGATGCTAAAGGGCCTTGAAGGCTCAGCCCTTCACGGCGCCGGCGCGCCATGGCTCTCTGTCAACGCCTTACTCCACGCTCATTCCCATATTCCACCGCCATCCTCGGGCTTGAGGAAAGCCGGCGGCCGAATGCGCCGCCAGCTCTCTTGGTCCGCCATCACCACACGCGCTGCGCAATAGGATCACGCCATTCATATCAATTGGTGCTAAAACAGGCTATTCTACATCGCCAAGTTTCATTGAATCGAAGAACCCCTTGTGCGCCAGAGAGGACGCACAAGCGCCCTGCAGCGCCGCGTGTCTCATGTAAGTGGCGTGCATTGCCTGAAGTATTTTGTCGGTTACTCCCGTTGAGTCCTCTGACCCGTAGGGCGCCAAGGCGCCGGTCTCGCATCCTCATCCGCGAGGTGCTCAGATGAAGCCGAAGCAACTGCATTCTCTCGCCATTGCCGCCCTTTTCGCGGTCGGCTTTCCAGCGTTCGCGGCCGCGCAGCAGTCCCCGCCGCGCATCGGGCTTCTCGCCTATTGGCCCTGCGAGATGCAGCGCTACATGGACGGGTCCGGCGAGTTCGGAGCGTTCCTGCACGGACTTCGCGAGCTCGGATACAAAGCCGGTCAGTCGGTCACCGTCGACTGCCGGAGTGCCGGCAAGCAATACGATGGCCTGACGGTGGCGGCGTTGGAGCTGACCGGCATACCGGTCGACGTGATCGTCACCATGTCCCAGCCGGCGGGACATGCCGCCCGAAAGGCGACGGAGACGATCCCGATCGTCACGATCGTCAGCGGCGATCCAGTCGGCGCGGGTCTGGCGCAGAGCCTCGCCAGGCCCGGCGGCAATCTCACCGGCGTCAGCTACTATGCCACCGAACTCTCCGCCAAGCGGCTGGAGTTGTTGCTGGAGGCCGTACCGGGGCTGAAGAAGATCGGCATGTTGGCCAATCCCAAGCTTTCTTATCTGCCTTTCGAAGAGGATGCGCGAAAAGAAATCCGGCGGCTCGGCCTTACCGCGCTCGTCGAGCAGGTCAGTGCGCCGCACGAACTCGATGCTGCGTTCTCACGCATGAAGGCGGAGGGCGCTGAGGCGGTTTTCATCCTGCCCGATCTCATGTTGGCCGATCAGTCACCGCACCTCGCTGCGCTCGCGATCAAGCATCGCCTGCCGATGATCGGTTGGGGGGACTGGTTCACCGAGGCCGGCTGCCTGATGGCCTATTCGGCCGACTATAGCGGGATGGGCAGTCGACTTGCCTTCTATGTCGACCGCATCCTCCACGGAGCGAAGCCGGGCAACCTTCCCATCGAACAACCGACAACATTCACGCTGTCCGTCAACCTGAAGACCGCCAAAACCCTCGGCATCGATCTGCCGCAGACGTTGCTGCTCATGGCGGGAGAAGTTGTCGAATGACGATGGTCCCGACCTGATCCAGCCTGCAGCGCCGGGGAGCAATTCCAGGACATGTGCCTAACGGCTTTCCGTTCAGAATTGGGTCGAATCAAGAAGTTGGTTCATTTCACTGTTTCAATGAACACAGTGCAAAACAGTGGCGTAATGGGCTTGGCGGATGCTTTTTCCGCCCTCATTCCTGTGACAAGCACAGGCATGAGGATGGAGGAGAGGCCTACAGTAGCCGTGCATCGAGACGGTGAAATGATCTCAAACGCTGTGGCACTTTGAATTGGTGCAAGGCCGCGCCCCATGCGCTTTTCGCTGTTCTGGAAGTATTTTGTGGCCCTGTTCGCCGCCGTCACCGTTCCGCTGGTCGCGAGCGGCATCAGTGACGCCTGGTTCAGCTATCGCGATCAGCGGGCCATGCTCAGCACCCTGCTGCGCGTCGAGGCTGCCGCCGCGGCCGGCAAGATCCAGGGCTTTCTCGACGGCGTCGAGGCCCAGCTCCGCTGGACCGTCCAGCGCGGCTGGGACGTGGGCGAGGAAAGCCAGCATCGGTCCGATGTGCTGCGGGCGATGCGCCAGGCGCCCGCCATCATCAGCCTCAGCCTTGTCGATGCAGCCGGCACGGAGCGGCTGCACGTCTCCCGCATCGAGCTGAACAGGACGGCCGGGACGGACCGCTCGGGCGATCCCGCCGTGGTGGGTGCCCGGTCGGACGGCATCTGGTATGGCCCGGTCACTTACCGCCAGGGCTCCGAACCCTTCATGACCATGGCGATCGCCGGCCAGCGCCAGGCCTTCGGCGCGGCCGTCGCCGACATCAACCTGAAGCTCATCTGGACCGTCATTGCCGAAATTCGCGTCGGCGAAAAAGGCCGGGCCTTCGTTCTCGATGGCGCCGGCCGGCTGATCGCCCATCCCGATATCAGTAAGGTGCTGCAGGGCGGCGACGAGAATGACGCCGCCGCAAAGCTCAGGCGGATGCAGGACGAAATCACGGCCGCGGGAGGCCGGGCGATTGCGGCCCGGAACGCCGACGACGATGCGGTCGTGACCGCCATGGCAGAGATCCCCCGGCCCGGCTGGACCGTGTTTGTCGAGCAGCCGCAGGCGGAAGCCCTCGCGCCCCTCCTCGCGTCCCTCTGGCGCTCCGCCGGCCTGCTCTTCGCCGCCACCATCATTGCCGCCGCACTCGCCTACTGGCTGGCGAGAAGGCTCACCGAGCCGATCCGCCGCCTGGAGGAAGGCACGGAGAAAATCGGCGCCGGCGAATTCGACCACCGCATAGAGATCGCCACCGGCGACGAACTCGAGCGGCTGGCGGTCGGTTTCAACCAGATGGCGGAAGAGCTCGCGGTCTCCAAGGAGCGATCCGAGCGGATCGCGCGGCTGAAGCGCTTCCTCGCGCCGCAGGTCGCGGAAATCGTGGAGAAGGCCGGCGACGAAAGCGTCCTTGCCGGACAACGCGCCGAAGTGGTCGTGATCTTTTGCGACCTGCGCGGCTTCACCGCCTTTTCGGCGCACACCGAGCCCGAGGAGATCATGGAGGTGCTGCAGGCCTACTACGAGGCGCTCGGCGCGATCATCACGCGCTATGCGGCGACGCTTACCAATGTCTCGGCTGACGGCCTGATGGTCCTCGTCAACGCGCCGATCGCCTGCGTGGATCCGGCATTTCGCGCCGTCGAGATGGCGCGCGAGATGCAGGACGCCGTCCAGCGGCTGATCTCGGACTGGAGAAAGCGCGGCCATACGATCGGCTTCGGCATCGGTATCGCCATGGGCTCGGCGACGGTCGGCAAGGTCGGTTATGAGGGCCGGCTCGACTACACGGCAATCGGCCATGTCGTGAACCTCGCGTCGCGTCTGTGCTCGTCCGCCGCCGACCGACAGATCCTCATCGACAGTTCGCTTGCCCATTCCGTCGGCGGCCGGATCCCGATGACGGCGCTCGGCTCGATCCAGTTGAAGGGGTTCGACGAAGAGGTTCCTGTCTATGACCTTGGAATGGCAGGCGCGAGCGCCGACGCGGCGGACGGCGCAAGCAAAACCGAAGCCAAAAGGTAGATGCGCTACAGCGATGCCACAGTATAAGACTGTAGCGTGCGGGCTTGGCGCATGCCATTTTTCGCCCTCCATCCCGTCAGTTGAGCCGGCAGCCGCCCCCACCCACCTCATTCCTGTGCGCGTCACAGGAATCCAGCAGCGCCGCGTCCGCGGCGCGGGGGACCCTTCCTGATCGATGGTGTGATTGGTCGCCGGTCACCCGCAGGATGCCCGTTCGCATCTCGTCCGTCTCGAATACTGCCAGTCATTCACGGCGCCGACGCGCCGTGGCTGGATTCCTGTGACGAGCACAGGAATGACGGGGAGTTCTAGGCTCCAGACTCAATTGGTCCACCAGATGATGATAGCGGCGATGTGGACGGCAGCCTGGAAGTTTGTGGCGAGCTTGTCGTAGCGGGTGGCGATCCGCCGCCAATCCTTGAGACGGCAGAACATCCGCTCGATGACGTTGCGCTGGCGATAGGCCGTTGCATCGAAGGGATGGCGGCGCTTTCTGGTCGGGTTGTTGGGAATGACCGGAATGGTGCCGCGTGCGGTCAGATACTGGCGCAGGGCATCGCTGTCGTAAGCGGTGTCGGCGGCGAGGAAATAGGCGGGTGGCAGGTGCTGGAGTAACGGCACGGCGGCGCGCACATCGCCCATCTGCCCCGGCGAGATCTGCAGGCCGAGCGGCCGGCCGCGCCCGTCTACGACGGCGTGGATTTTCGTCGTCCGGCCGCCGCGGGAGCGACCAATCGCCTGCGTCTGCGCCCCCCTTTTCCACCAGCGGCGGAGCGATGGACCTTCGCGGTGGTACTGTCGATCATCTGCATATCGCATGGACTGGCCGCGACCAGGGCCGAAAACAGCTTCTGCCACAGGCCGCGGCCGGCCCAGCGATGAAAGCGGTTGTAAATCGTGGTTGGCGGGCCATAGACGGCCGGGCAATCCTGCCAACGGCAGCCGACACGCAACACATGGACAATGCCGCTGATGACGCGGCGGTCATCGACCCGGCGCGCACCGGGCCGGTTCTTCGGCAGCAGCGGTTCGATCACGGACCATTGCTGATCACTTAGCCAGAATTCGCTTCCCATGCCTCACCTCCGCTATTTCGGAATAGAATCATGGAAATCAAACGCCATCAATAGGCTGATTGAGTTTTAACCCTAGAGCAATTCCAGGAAAAGTGTGTAACGGTTTTCCGTCCGGAATTGCGTAACTTCAAAGAGTTAGATCATTTCACCGTTTCAATGAAACTGTGAAATGATCTAAAGGAAACCCGCAACAGCTGGCGCATGGCCCGCTCGATTGCCGGGCCATGTGGCTGCCGGGCCTCAGGCCCAGTAGTTGTATTCGAGTTGAACGGCGACGGTGGAACCGTTCGCGACCTGCTGGCTGAACGTACCGTTGAATGCAATCGTACCGTCTGCGAAATCGGTGTCGCTGAGGACCACTGTCTTGGAATAAGGGTTCAGCGTTTCCGTGGTGCTGCTGTTCGAGTCGCTGCCGACGATGCTGAACGAGCCACTGTCGACCGTGCCCCCGAGGCTTTCTCTTATGCTGTTCAGGTCGGCGAGACCGCTCACGGTGACGATGCCGTCGAAACCGTCCACATCGACCGTGAAAGAGCCCGAAAACGACCGTTCCGTGATATCGCCGCCGATCTTCTGGAAATTGAAGGACTCGGTTCCAGTGTAGACGTCCGCGGAGCCGGCGATTTCGATCGTCAGCGCGTTGGTGGTCGTGCCGCCGTGGCCATCCTCGATCGTGTAATTGACGACGACGGTGAGCGTCTCGCCGAGCCTCAGATCGATTGCCCCTCCGGGCTGCAGATCGGGATGCGACGTGTCGACGGTCACGATGTTGTCCACGACGGTGATGTAACCGGGAGGCGTTGTGGACCCGGTGCCGCCGTCAACGGAAAAGCTCAGGCTGCCGCCGACGACGGAGAGCGTGTCGCCGTCCGGATCCGAAGCCGTTGCGAGGAGGTCGATCGGAGACGCAGCAACGTCCTCGGTCAGTTCCTTCAGGATCGGTTCGGCACTCGGAGGCTGGTTGTCCACGGACCAACCGGCGTCGTAGTCGGCCGGCTCGCGCGTATCCGTGTAGAACTCGCGGGTATGGTAGATCGTTTCGGCTTTCTTGCCGCCCCCCTGCACCGTCGACCAGGTTTCCGTGTCGATACCGGTGAGGATGGCGGTCAGGTCGATTTCAACGCCGTTGACCAGCATCGTCGGCGCCGGATTCGTGATGCTGGCGCCGTCGACAGGGCCAAGCTTGCTCTGCGCGGCTCCGAAGAGGTTCGAAAGCGTGAAGTCCCCGGCGATGACCGCGGCCTTTACCGCCAGGGCGTCATCGACCGAAAGACCGCCCTGATTGGCCAGGAAGCCGATGTAGTCGGCGACGGCTGCATCCTCCAGCGCTCCCGTGAGCGCCTCGGTGTAGCTCGACGAGAGCTGCCCCTGCGCGGATTGGCTGAGGCCGGAATTATACGTTCCGTCCGTCATGAAGCTTGTCGTGAAGAAACTCATGCTGCTTGCCCCCTAACCCCGATGCTGGTGCATCGATCGATGGATCCTGTTGACTCAAAAAATTCAGTTACCTTTCCCGTCCTCTTGAGCGCCCCCGCGTTCGGAAGATTTGGGAAATTCGTCGCGACCAGATCATTTCATTGTTTCACTGAAACAGTGAAATGACCTAACTCGTTGAAACTACGCAATTCCGGACGGAAAACCGTTACACACTTTTCCTGGAATTGCTCTAACTCGCGTTCTCGAAGAGGGTGGAAACCGGCCAATGACGGCCGGTTTCCCCTCGCTGAAGCCGGAGCCCCTCATCGGGCGAATACTCTGCACACGCCCTCGCCCTCTCCGGCCAGCGCGTTCAAAATGGCTGGCCAGGCAACATGTTGAAAATTTGTCTTGATTCCCCTCAGCCGCACTCACGCTCGCGCGTCAGCTGCCGCAGTAGAATCCCCTATCCCCTTGTACCTCTTACCATATTCCATAGTTTAAGAAACGAATATTTCTGAGTAGTACTTTAATTCGAAAGGAGTAGATTTAAGCCGTCTCGCATTTCAACCATTGGACGGTGAGACAATCTATATCGAAGTGCTTTCCGCTTGTCGTTAGCGCTGCGTCCGGGAAATTATCGCCGCGTACATTCTCGCTGCGACGACGGGAAAATTACTAGGGGCGGGTTGGCGACCCGATGCGATTGGCTGGGCCTGAGACATGCGGCACGCTCGCGGCCCACATCGCTGCCTGGCGCTACCAATTGCCGGGATCTGCCGTATGGTCGAGACTGGCAAACTCGTCCGCCTCTTCCCGGTCCAGCGTCAGCTCGGTTGCGGTCCCTGTCTCGTCCGCGACCGAATAATCGAGCGGCGCCGGCGCTTTGGTCAGTTCCTGATACATCAGCAGGGCGGCCTCCTCGGCAGTGTCGGCTTCGAAGTGTTGCCTGATGGTGACTGTGAACTTGTGCATGGCCCTGACCTCGCCTGTGCTGGTTTCGACGCCTCGCCTCGATGTGTCCGAGCCCGAAGCGGATGCGCCCCGATCCAAGCGGTACTCTACTGCATGTTTCCCTGAATCGTAGCCGAACAAAAGCATGCGGCAATTCAAAGCGGCCAAGCGCCGCTTGCGCCTGCCAAGAAGCGCGGCGCTGCACCGCCCCTGCCGCCCAAGCTCTGCGGACAACCCGAAGGGGCCGACGGAACAATCGGCATAGTGCTCGATTACAGCTAACAAGTCTTCCAACGACGCAGGTGTGCGATGTCCAAAAGCCCCATAAAGCCGCCGCCGGCAGCCATCGAGCCGCGCAAGGGAACGCCAAGTCCGAGGCTCGCGGAGACCGAATTTCGCCGCCGCTTCCTGAGCCGGTTTCAGGATCCGGCCTTCGATGGTCTTCAATCGGAACTGGACAAGATCGCTTCGGCGGCATGGGACGCCTATGAGCATCAGCGAAAGTCACCGCGCACCCGCAAGGCCGGTGCTGCGTTCAAGGATGCGGACTACGATCTATCCGTCGACTGGCTTGCGGCGCGCGATGCTGTTCATGCCGCGCAAGAGCGTCACATGGACGCCAACGGTCCCGCGCGCATCCTTCTGATCAGCGGCTCGTCACGCAGCGAACACACCTGCCCCGGCGAAATGTCGAAATCCTACCGGCTGATGCGGATCGCACAGGAAACGATGGACCAGACGGCCGGGGTGAAGACGACTGTGCTCGAACTGCACCGGCTCGCTTCGGAATATGGGCGAACGATCCATCCGTGCAAGGCGTGCTTCTCCACCTCGCCGGCACTCTGTCATTGGCCGTGCTCCTGCTACCCGAACTATTCGCTCGGACAGGTCGACGACTGGATGAACGAGATCTATCCGATGTGGGTCGAGGCGCACGGCATCATGATCGTCACACCGGTCAACTGGTATCAGGTGTCCTCGCCGGTAAAGCTGATGATGGACCGGTTGGTCTGCGCCGACGGCGGCAACCCCGATCCGACCTTGACCAAGGGCAAGGATGCGAAGCTCGCCAAGGCGATCGAGCTGGAGGGCTGGGACTATCCCCGCCATCTGGCCGGGCGACTATTCTCCGTCATCGTGCATGGCGACGTGGAGGGTGCAGAGAACGTTCGGCGCAGCCTGTCGGATTGGCTTTGCTACATGCGCCTCGAACCGGCCGGCCCTTTGGCGGAGCTGGATCGCTACATCGGCTACTGGAAACCTTACGCATCAAGCCACGAGGAGCTGGATGCCGACGAGGCGGTACAGGAAGAGGTCCGCAACGCGGCACGGACATTGGTCGAAGCGGTTGCGGCCAAGCGGACCGGAAAACGGGTTTCAGCGGGAGGAGAGCTCTCGCAACCACGACAGAAGTAAGCGGAGCAGGGTCGCGTCTATTTGATCGGAGCCTCGGTGCAGGCGACATCACGCTCCACCCACGACGCGTCGGGCCGTGAATGTCTCGAAAGCTTGTCGTCAAGCGGACAGGAGCTCTTGCGCCAAGGACTTGGGCTGAAAAGGCCCTTCCGCGCCGCAAGGTTGGGCCGCGGCTGGATCCGCCATGCCGTCAATCCGTGAACTCCACGATTACCCCCGGCTTGACCATCCCCGCCAGTTCCTCGGCATCCCAGTTTGTAAGGCGCACGCATCCGTGTGACCCCGCCTTGTCGATGAGCGACGGTTCCGGCGTGCCGTGGATCCCGTAGGTTGGCTCGGTCAGGTCGATCCAGACGCTTCCGACCGGGTTGTTGGGGCCGCTGGGCAGCGTCAGGCGCTTGGTGTTGTTGCCCTGCTTGAAGTTGATTTTGGGGTTGTAGACGTAGACGGGCGTTCGACCCACCCCTTTCACCTTGTGCGTGCCGGAAGGCGAAGGCGTCTCTTCGCTGCCGATCGTGGCCGGATAAACGGCAATCAGCGAGCCGTCTTCCGCGAAGGCCGCGACCTGGCCCGCGCGCCTGCGCGCCTCGATCCGCTTGACCCTGCCCTTGCCCTCCTGCGCGGCGCCGGGCATTGCAACCGACACCGTGTCCCCAACGGCAAACGCCGAGCCCGGATTGAGCGCCTTCAAGAGGTCGATATCCATGTGAAACCGCTCGGACAGCTTCTCCGCGACGCTCGTATAGCCAAGGTGCTTCATCTCGGCCTGCTTGGCGTAGTCGTCGGGGATGCGCTCGACGAGATCCTTTGCATCCTCTTCGCTGACTCGATAGGGCTCGATGACGGGTTTGTCGTCGGGAAGTCTGCCGATGACTTCCGGGTCCGGCTTTCCATCGACGGGAAGATGCTGCATGGCCTCGAACCCGGCGATCGCCTTGGTGACGTTCTCGCCATAGTAACCGTCGATCACGCCGGGAGACGAACCTGCGCGGTCGAGAAGCACCTGGAGATGGACGATGGCGGGGTCCGGCCGGGGCGAGTCCTCGGCCGGCCGTTCCGGCGGGATGGAGGCGAGCGAAGCCTTGTTGATGGCTTCCGGCTGAAGCTCCTGAGCACCGGCGGTGCCGCAGAGACCCAATGTCAGCGATGCTGCGAAAAGAGCCATGTTCTTCATGAACATCACAATTCCGCAGCAGCCGAACTTGTTCCACTGGCGGGTTCTGGGGAGCGCGGCGCAGCGTCTCCAAACCGACCGCGGTTGCACCTCCCTCTGCCCTGCCGATCTCCCCCCTTGTGGGGGAGATGCCCGGCAGGGCAGAGGGGGGTATCGACACCGGCGTCCCCGATTTGCAGAAAATGTTTCCCCCTGGCCATGAAAGGCTGTCGACTCGCGCAATCCGAAGTGGCGCGCCTGCTGTCCGAAACACGCGCCCTCCGCCCCGCCTGCCGCCTGCTGGATGTTTCCTTAAATCGGAATCGATTTAAGGATAAAACAGGCAGCAGCTGAAACTGCTCCAGCGCCCTTTGCGCGTCTCGACAAACGCGCGACGCTGGGGGCGGACCCGAAGCAAGGACGAAGCCATCATGCCCGAGACCCGCCGCAAGCTGACGACGATCTTCTGCGCCGATGTGCAGGACTATTCGCGCCTGATGGGGGCGGACGAGGAAGGCACGCTCGCGACGCTGAAGCGCTATCGCGATGCCATGGCACGGCTGATCGAGACGCATCACGGCCGCATCGTCAACACCTGGGGCGACGGGCTGATCGCCGAATTCCCGAGCGTGGTCGAGGCGGTGCGCGCCGCGATCGACGTCCAGAACGAACTTGCGGGGCTGAATGCCGAGCGGTCGCGCGAGACCCAGATGCTCCTTCGCATCGGCATCAATCTCGGCGACGTCATCGCCGAGGGCGACGACCTCTATGGCGACGGCGTCAACATCGCCGCCCGCCTGCAGGCCACGGCGCCGGCCGGCGGCATCGTCATCTCCAACACCGTCTACGACCAGGTGCGCAACAAGGTCGCCGTCAGCTTCGATTTCCTGGGCCAGTTGGAGGTGAAGAACATCGAGGGCGGCGTGGCGAGCTACGCGGTCAGGATCGGCGCCGGGGATGGCAGCAGGCAAGACGCCTACGGGAACGGCGCGGCGGCGCCCGGACGCACCCGGGACGTGCACCCCTCTCCCGGGCCAGCACCAACGCAACAGCCCGCCGAGGCAGGCGGTGCACCCCGGCACGCAGCGTCGGCCGCATCGTCCGCCATCTGGGGCCGGCAATCCGCTTCCAACGCAGCGCCCGGGTCGGCCACCGGGGCGAGCGTCGCTCCCGGGGACACGGCCGCAGCGGAACGTTCCGGCACCCGGGGCCGCGAACGCGCTCCGGATGGCAATCGGCCACAAGCGCCTTCCGGGACGACCTCCGCGTCAACGTCCGGCAACCGCAAGCTCGCCGTCATCGCCGTGATCGCCGCCACTCTCGTCGCGATAAACCTCCTCACCTGGGACGGTGTGCTGTGGGCCGTCTGGCCGCTGCTCGGGCTCTCGATCCTCTACGCCCTCCTCTGGCTCCGGCGGAGAAAGGACATCAACCGCACCCTCGGCCTGCTTGCCATCGCCGCCCTCACCGTCGTCGCCGTCAACCTCCTCACTTTCGATGGAGTCTTCTGGGCCGTCTGGCCGCTCCTCGGCCTCGCCATCGCCGCCGCGCTCCGCTGGGTGCTGCGCCGGGAGTGAGCCGATCACCTCACCCTCCCTCATCGCTGTGCCCGTCACAGGGACCAGCCACGGCGCGTCGGCGCCGTGAAGGACAGCGCAGATGCTGCGATCTAGAATCAAAGTGCTGGAGCTTCCTTTGTGCGTTCATTTGAACGCACGGCGCTCCAGGGTCAGGACCCATAATTAAGCGAAGGCGATAGATTAGGCTTTCGGCCCCAAAAGGGGACCGAGACTGAATCTCAAATGGCACCGGTTAGAGAGGCAGCGGTATCTTCTTGAGAGCGTTCGCCAGCGATTGCACTGACGCGGGTCGAAAAGGCCCCATTCGAGTGAAGGCGCTGATTGTGAAAGACGGTGCGAGCTCGATCAGGCGCTTTGCCGCCACTCGTGCCGCGTCGAAATTGCCCAACTCGACATATGCCGCCGCGAGGTAGGCGTAGGTGACGCTGAAGTTCGGGTTCGCGCCAACGGCGAGCGCTGCATAGGTGGCGGCCTCCTCGAACCGGCCACTGAACCAGTGGGCCAACGTCAGCGCACAGTACGGGTGATAGTTCAAGGGATCGAACGGACTGAGCCTCAACGCAAGCAGTGCATGCTCGATGGCTCTTTCATTTCGCTGGCAATGGGCATTCACCAAGGCACTAAAGCCGTATGCGAGCGCCGAATTGTGATTGAGCTCCAGCGACCGATCCAGAACAAGAATGGCCGCTTCGTAGTCATGCGTGAGATTGGCCTGGACAAAGGCGGCGATGCTCAGGACCTGCGGGTCATCGACGCCAAAGTTGAACGCAGCATTGCAGTGTTCCAGCGCGAGGGATTTATCTCGTTCATCGAGGCCACCGCGAAAGTAACTTTGCTCACGGCACCACGCCGCATAGGCATGTGCAAGTGCATAGTTCGGGTCGCGCTTCAGCGCCTCCTCCAACAGTTGCAGCGCTTTTTGGGCTTCAGCAGGTGAATTCGCATGGGTGTGGGGAAGTGCTTTCAAATACAGATCGTAGGCGTCTAGTGTATCTGGCCGTTTTCGGAGCGCTCGTTCAATTTCAGCGCGGCGCATTGACGGCTCCAACGCACCGACGATGCTCGTTACGAAACGGTCTTGAAGGTCAAACAAGTCCTCGGCGAAGCCCTCGAGCCTGTCCGCCCATACATGAGTCGCACCCGCCCCCTCCACAAGCTGTCCCGTGATGCGGATTCGGTTGGCAGATTGTCGGACGCTGCCTTCAAGCACGTAGCGTACGCCCAGATCTCGTGCGACTTGCTTCACATCGACCGACCTGCCTTTGTAGGAAAAGCTCGAGTTACGCGCGATCACGAAGAGGCTGTGAATCTTGGCCAGTTCAGTAATGAGATCGTCGACCAGGCCGTCGGCGAAATAGTCTTGCCGCGGATCGCCGCTCATGTTTTCAAACGGCAACACCGCAATTGACGGTCGTTTCGGCAGAGCAAAGGGCGTGTCGATCAGGTTGGCTGCTTTCGGCGTCTGCTTCCCTAAGTGAAGCTGATAAACGCGGATCGGTCGGGTGATGTTCTTGAGGTGCTGGTCTCCGGTGTCTTCGAACGCGATGTCCAGCCGTTCTCGGACAAGATCGCGCACCGCGGCCGACACGGCGATGCCGCCTGGTCTTGCCACTCCCTCCAGCCTTGACGCAACGTTCACGCCGTCGCCGAAAATGTCACCGTTCTCCAGGATGACGTCTCCCAGATTGATGCCGATCCGAAATTCAATGCGGCGATCTGGTGGGATTGGGTCATTACGAACAATCATCGCGCGTTGTATGTCGACAGCACATGCGACCGCGTCCAATACACTTTGGAACTCGGCGAGAATGCCGTCGCCGATGAATTTGACCACCCGGCCGCTGTGCTCTGCAATCTTTGGATTGAGGAGCTCGCTTTGGTGAGTCATCAACGAAGTGAGCGTACCGGGTTCATCGGCCTCCATGAGCCGACTGAAGCCAACGACGTCAGCGGCGAGGATCGCGGCCAGCCTGCGGTCCATGGACGCTCTCCTCCGGGATTGCATCAGGCAGCATGCCATAGAATTTATTTTAGGGCATTCAAAATTAAGGGTATTCAAAATCCGCTCTTTGCGCGCCTACAGGGCCGCGCGTCCAATCACGCGCAAAGGACGCTGCAGCAGCCCTGCAAAAGTGACCGCTTCTGACGCAAAGGGGCGGTTATGAACTCCAGATCCCTTGCGACAGCATCCATTGCGCGTCTGACAGGACGCCCGGCGCCGTAGACCGGGCGGACAGGTCAGGCAGCGGAAGGCCCGGTAATTATTGGATTTTTTCAAGGGTACTTAACGAAAGGGCCCCGGTAGGGGTATCCGGGGCCGCAAGGTTTTCGCCCATTTGGGAGGGGCTGGGGGCGGGCGAAATGCGGGAAGAATATTTCCCGTCTTGTTTGAGTTTGCCACCGCTCCAACGCATCTCAAAGTAGCGAAAATTAGCCATGCGTTGTGAATGAAGGCGTTGCGGTGAGCAGTTGTCGGCCGAGGCGGCTCCGCCCTCACGACAGCGCGACCGCCTCCAGGCGCCCGCGCAGGCGCGGTGCCGCGAAATCGAGGAAGCTGCGCATCTTGACCGGCAGTTCGCCCCGTCCCTGATAAAGAATATGGACCGGCAGCGGTGCCGGCTCGAAGGCCTGCAGCACCACCTGAAGCAGGCCCTCCTTCACCGCCCTGGCCGCCTGGTAGGAGAGAACGCGGGTCACGCCGACGCCGGCGATTGCTGCGTCCAGCGCCGCCTCCGCCGTATTGACGCAAAGGCGCGGGCGGATCTCCACGACCGCCTCGCGCGCCTTTCCACCCTTGCCAAAGGGCCAGGGGTTCGGCGACCCCATCATGTCGAAGGTGACGCAGGGCAGCCGCTCGAGGTCCGCCGGGCTTGCCGGAACGCCATAGCGCTCGAAACAGCCGGGGCTTCCGCAAACCACGCGGCGCACGGAACCGACGCGCCTTGCGACCATCGTGCTGTCGGGCAGCGCGCCGATGCGAACGGCGAGGTCGATATCGTCCTCGAGCAGGTGCACATTGCGGTCGGAAAGCAGCATCCGGACATTGATGTCCGGATAGAGCGCCAGGAACGCGCTGACGACCGGCAGGACATGCAGCCGGCCGAACACGATCGGCGTCGTCACCACGAGTTCGCCCTTCGGCGCGCTCTGCTCGCCCGCCGCCTTCCGCTCCGCATCGCCCACCTCTTCGAGGATGCGCTTGCAGGACTGGAAATAGTCTTTGCCCGCATCGGTCAGTGTCAGCTTGCGCGTGGTGCGCGTCAGCAGCCGGGTTCCGAGATGATCCTCGAGTTCCGCGAGCTTCCGGCTGACGCTCGGCAGCGGCATGTTCAGCCGGCGGCCGGCACCGGTGAGGCTGCCCGCTTCCACCGCCGCAACAAGGATCGACATCGCTTCGAAACGGTCCATGATTATCTCAATTTATGAAACTATGCCTCTTGAGCGTAGGCGATTATCGCACCTGCTGGAAGATCATATCTTGCCCGCATCCCTCAACGGCGCCCGGCAAAGTCCGGCCAGCAAGGAGAAAGACGATGACCGAGATCCACTATCGCAGCACCGACGTCGACGGCCTGAAGATCTTCTATCGCGAGGCAGGCGCGCCGGGTGCGCAGAAGCTGCTGCTGTTGCACGGCTTTCCGACGTCGAGCCATATGTTCCGGGACCTGATTCCGCTGCTTGCCGACCGCTACCACATCATTGCGCCCGACCTGCCGGGCTTCGGCCAGTCGGACGACCCGAAGACAAACAGCTTCGACTCGATCGCCGAGACGATCGAGCGCTTCACCGAAATCGTCGGCTTCGACCGTTTTGCCGTCTACGTCTTCGACTACGGCGCGCCGACCGGCTTCCGCCTCGCCGTCCGCCATCCGGAGCGGATCACCGCAATCATTTCCCAGAACGGCAACGCTTATACCGAGGGCCTGAGTGAGGACTGGAACCCGATCCGCGCCTATTGGCAGGAGGCCTCGGACGCCAATCGCAACGCACTCCGCATGATGCTGAGCCCGGAGACGACCCGCTGGCAATATACGCACGGCGTGCCGGACGCCACGAAGGTCTCGCCGGATGGCTACACGCTCGACGACCATTACCTCGGCCGCCCCGGCGCCGACGACGTGCAGCTCGACCTCTTCGGCGACTACAAGAGCAATGTCGCGCTCTATCCGGTGTTCCAGGAATATTTCCGCACCCACCGGCCGCGCTTCCTGGCGGCCTGGGGCCGCAACGACCCCTTCTTCCTGCCGCCCGGCGCCGAAGCCTTCAAGCGGGACAATCCGGAAGCGCAGGTGATCTTCTTCGACACCGGGCACTTCGCATTGGAGACCCACGCCAGGGAAATCGCCGCCGCCATCCGGGACTTTCTCGGCTGACTGCTTGATTCGGTTGGCACAATCCGGCGCGGCGATAGCGCCGAACTCCCTCGTTCCTGTGCCCGTCACAGGAATCCAGTGCGCCCAAGTCCTTGGGCGCGAAAGACTCCGGCGCACTTGGTAGCAAGCTCGTCTGCGTTTTCCGGAAAAGGCGAGTCATCCACGGCGCCGACGCGCCGTGGCCTGGATCCCTGTGACGAGCACAGGGATGACTGGCGGAAGGGGCGGTCCTCATCGGTCCGTTGCGCCGCCAAACATTCTTCGGTTGGCGCGATCCCGGGTCGGTCGGATGCTGCCCGCGCTCAGCTGGCAGGCGTCCGCTCAAGCGCACTCCAATCATAGGCGCGCGCCCAGTCCGCGAAGCTCAGCCAGTGAACCTCCGGAAACTCCCGGCGCAGTGCCGCGATGTCGGCGTCGTAGCCGACGCGGTCGAACCACTCGAACATCAGCGCCGCATCCTCGCTTTGCTGGCGAGCCTTGGCGATCGGGACCTCCTGATAGTGGATGGGGCGCCCGATCGCCTGCGAGAGGATATCCGCCTGCTCTTCGCCGGTGAGTTCGTCCCCGGCGATATCGAAGCGCGTGCCGAAGACATGCGCGCCGCGCTCGACCAGTGCCGCAACGAAGGCACCGATGTCCGCGAGCGCCACCAGCTGCAGGCGGCGGTGGGCGGGCATCGCAAAGGCGTGAGTGCCCTGGCGCAGCGCATCGATCGACCACGGCGCGACAATGTTCTCCATGAAGGCGACCGGCGCGCTGATCGTGTAGGGGATGCCGAGCTCTGCGACATGCTTCTCGACGCGATACTTGCTTTCGAAGTGCGGGATGCCCGTCTTCTTGTCGGCATCGGCAACGGACGAATAGATCAGGTGCCCGACGCCGGCAGCCTTCGCCGCATCGGCGGCAATGATCCCCTGGCGGATCTCCTCCTCTGTCCCGGCCTCGTAGCTGTTGCCCATCAGGTACATGGCGTCCACGCCGCGTGCGGCCTTCACGATGGAGGCCGGATCGCCGAGATCGCCGCCCACGACCTCCGCACCGGCAGAGGCCAGCTGCCGCGCGGCATCGCTGTCGGGCTTTCGCGTCAACGCCTTGACGCGGTGTCCCCTGGCAAGCAGCGCGTGCGCGACGGCGCCTCCCTGCTGGCCGGTGGCGCCGGTGACGAGAACGTTTCGCTTCGTGGTCATGTGTCTGCTCCTTGGTTTTCAACAGAGCGAAGTTAGGGTCTGCCGCTTTGGTCCATAATTGCCTATAATCGGGAAACTTTGTCCCAAGACAGGATACAATGCTCGATCTCAACGATATCGCGGTCTTCGCTCGCGTCGTCGAAGCCGGCAGTTTCACCGCTGCGGCGCGACAGCTCGGCATGCCCAAGACGACCGTCAGCCGCCGCATTGCCGCGCTCGAGCGCGAGGTCGGGGTCCGCCTGCTCCAGCGCACGACGCGCAGCCTCAACGTGACCGACGCCGGGCGTCTCTACTACGAGCAGAGCAGCCAGGCGCTGAGGACGATAGAGGAAGCAAATCTGCGCCTCGCGGAAGCGAGGGCGGAGCCGTCAGGCACAATTCGCATTTCCGCTCCCGTCGGCTTCGGCGGCCATTTCCTGACCCGCGCCGTGGTCGACTTTCTGGCAATCTATCCGAAAACCAAGGTCGAACTGCGCCTGACCGACGACAATCTCAACCTGGTCGAGAACGGCATCGATCTCGCCTTCCGTACCGGCATCCTTGCGGACTCAACGCTGATCGCGCGCAAGCTGGGGTCCACGCACAGGCTGCTCTGCGCCAGTCCCAACTACGTCGCCCGTTCAGGGGTTCCGGACGGACCGGCAGATCTCGCCCGCCATCAGTGCGTCATCGCGGGCCTCTCGGCCGCCAGCGCCCACTGGGTGCTGGACGGGCCGCACGGCCAGGAAACGGTCACCGTGGCTGGACGCTTCGCCGCCAATGAAATGCAGGCGGTCGTGGCCGCCGCGATCGCTGGCTACGGCATCGCCCAGGTGCCGCAGGGGATCGCGGAGGCGCTTGTCAGCGAGGGGCGATTGCGCCGCGTTCTCCACGATTACACGACGCCAGCCGGCGGCCTCTATGTTCTTTACCCGAGCAGTCGGCACCTTTCGCCGCTGGTCAAGGCATTCATCGAGCTTGCAGCCGAGCAATGGAGCGCCGCCCGAGCCGGCAAGACGGACGAGGCCGCGGCCGCATCAAGCTGACAAATGAGAAAAAGTGCTCGGTTTTCCGCCCGCATCCCGCGTCTCGACCTATCGGGCCGTAGACTCTCCGCAGTCCGCCGGGCTCGTGGCGCGATTATGCGGGAACGTATGTCAACCTGATCGCATCCCCGCCAATTCGATCGCTCGCCACGAGGCGCAGCCGCGGCCGCGGGCCCGCGAAATACGGCTTGCCGCGACCAAGCACGACGGGATGGAGGTACAGGCGATATTCGTCAACAAGACCAAGGTCGGTCAAACTTTGCGCTAGCTCAGGTCCCGCGACTTCAATCTCCCCATCCAGTCGAGCCTTCAGCCCGCGTATCGCCGCCTCGATGTCATCCGCGACAAGCGTGGCGTTCGGGCCGACGGACTTCAGCGAGCGCGACACGACCCATTTCGGTTGGCTCCGCCACGCCGCTGCATAGTCGCGTTCCTCCTCGTCCCACTCGGGATGGTCTTCGTCCCAATACCGCATCACCTCGTACATGCGGCGACCGTACACGCTGCCGGCAAGGCCGCGCACGTCGTCGATGAAATGGCGAAAGAGCGCGGGATCGGGCGCAAACTCCGTGTGGTCGACATACCCATCCAGGGACTGGTTCAAAGCGTACACTAGCTTCGCCATGCTGCAGGACCTCCTCCCCAAGTTCCTCAAAAACGCTTGGGCCGATGCTATGCAGAAATGAAGTTGGCTACAACCTGGCCACCGCTTCGTTGGTGAGACCAATAACAGAGCCACTTTGCACGTCGTTCGAAAAAGGTCGCCTGCACAAGGTATGCGTGTCCACTTTTGCTCGACCGGGGCGCGCTGCCGTTGTATATAGGGCTACAGCGCCGCGCGTCTCGTCAGACGCACAAAGGACGCTGTAACACTTTGAAGTGCTGCATGTTTTTATCCTTAAATCGGCTACGATTTAAGGATACATGCAGCAGGTGGCTCCACGTGACGGGGAGGTTCGTCATGGCCTTAGAGGAAGAGAAGTCCAACCTGTTTTTCGGCAAGGTCGGCGGATTGATTTTCGTCGTAATCGGTTTCCTCCTGGCGGCGTCCGGCTACCGCTACGGGGCGGCAGGATATATGATTGCAGGCGTCGTTTTCATCGCGATCGGGATCATGCTGCTGATGGGCAAGGTCCTCCGTCGCAATCAACACAAGTAGATCTACAGCGCGGCCTTTCATTTTCCTTGGATCGCAGCGATCTAAGGAAAGACCATGCAGCAATTCAAAATGTTACAGCGCCCTATGCGCGTCTGATAAAGACGCGGGCGCTGTTGGCGGCTGCTTCTTCGCCCTCGTCCCTGTGACAAGCAGGAGTGAGGTGGAGGAGAAGCCTTGCCGTACCGCCACCGAAGGAAGCATGCAGGAGGGAGAACGGCATGTTTGACTGCTCGGCAGCAACGACGGCGACACCCGGCCACATTGGATGCCTCTGCCACGGGCCCGAAATCCGATACATCGCCGAGCGCGTCAAACTTCGGTTTTCCCGCCGCGACTTCATGACGGGAATAGCCGCAGCGGCGACCGGCGTCGGCCTCGGAACCACCGCTTCGGCGCAACTGCAGCCGCCTCCCCCGGCAACGGCTCGGCCAATCCTCTTCACCAACATCCGCCTCTTCGATGGCACCTCTCCGACCCTTCGCGAGGGTGCGCGCGTGCTCGTCGAAGGCAACCGGATCAAATCGGTCGAGGATGGCGGGGCGGAGGCACCCGAGGAAGCGATGACGATCGACGGCGCCGGCGGGGTATTGATGCCGGGGCTGATCGACGCCCACACACATTTGACCTTCTCGTCCGTTCCCCTGGCGGTGGCGCTGACCGCCGATCCCAATTATCTGGCGTTGCGCTCGGCCCGGACTGCCGGCGATTACCTGATGCAGGGGTTCACCTCCGCGCGCGATGCCGGTGGACCCGTATTTGCGCTGCAGCGGGCGATCGACGATGGCACGATCGTCGGTCCCCGCATCTGGCCGGCCGGGGCGATGATCTCGCAGACGTCCGGCCACGGAGACTTTCGCACGCGCCACGATCTGCCCCGCCAGGACGGCGACCAGCTGCATTTTTCCGAACGCAGCGGAGCGGCCGCGATCGCCGATGGCGTCGACGAGGTGCTGCGGCGAACGCGCGAGCAACTTTTCCTCGGCGCCAGCCACATCAAGGTGATGGCGGGCGGCGGCGTCACCTCAGACCATGATCCGCTCGACTCCTCCCAATATACCGAAGCCGAGCTCCGCGCCGCGGTCGATGCGGCGGCGGGTTGGAACACTTACGTCACCGTGCACGCCTATACGCCAAAGGCGATCCGGCTGGCGATCGCGGCGGGCGTCAGATGCATCGAGCACGGGCACCTCGCCGACGAGGACACCGCGAGACTGATGGCGGAAAAAGGCATATGGTGGAGCCTTCAGCCGTTTCTGGATGACGAGGACGCCGCGCCATTTCCGGAGGGGTCGCCGCAACGCTTTTCCCAGATGCAGGTCATCAGCGGCACGGACACCGCTTACGAGCTGGCGAAGAAGCACGGGATCAGGACGGCATTCGGGACCGACACGCTGTTTTCGGAAAGGATCGCCGCCCGCCAGGGAGCGCAGCTCGCCAAGCTCACCCGGTGGCATGCGCCGGCGGCGGTGCTGAGGATGGCAACCGCGGACAATGCCGAACTGCTTGCCCTCTCCGGGCCGCGCAGCCCCTATACCGGCAAGCTCGGCGTCATCGAAGCGGACGCGCTGGCCGATTTGCTGGTGGTTGGCGGAGACCCGCTGGCGGACATGTCGCTGATCGCCGACCGGAACAATCTGAAGCTCATCATGAAGGACGGACAGATCTACAAGAATACGCTTTGATCGATCTCCTTCCCCCTCGGCGATGATGCTTCCCGTCTCAGTTTCCAGAGCTGTAATTCAGACGACATACAATGTTTGGTAGTATCGAATAGCGCGTGCTAACCTCGAAAATGCCATGAGGGAAATAGGAGGCGATTATGGAATTGACACGCCGTGCCGTCGCATTGGGGGGATCCGGTTTGCTCGCCAGTGCCGCATTTTCACCCGCGAATGCCTTGGAGTCCCCGCTCATCGACCCCGTCGAGGCGGCCGATGAGTTCTGGCTGGCCGTCGACGCCTACATCTACGGCTACCCGCTCGTAACGACGGAAATGACCCGCCGGGTCATCACCAATGTCGAAAAGCCCGAGGGCAGCAAGGGCCCGATGGGCCACATCATCAAGCTTCGCGAATACCCGAATGCGTCCTTCAAGGACGTTACGGCGCCGAACGCCGACACCCTCTATACGACCGCGTTCATCGACGTGGCGAAGGAGCCATGGGTGCTGTCGATCCCGGATATGAAGGATCGCTACTTCCTGTTTCCGATGCTCGATGGGTGGACAACGGTGTTTCAGGTGCCGGGAAAACGAACGACCGGCGACGGCGCGCAATCCTACGCGATCACGGGCCCCGGCTGGCAGGGCGATATTCCCGATGGTGTCACCGAGTACAAGTCGCCGACGGGCATCGTCTGGATTCTCGGCCGGATCTATTGCGACGGCACGGCGGAAGATTACAAGGCCGTCCATGAATTGCAGGATCAGTGCAAGCTGGTGCCGCTCAGCGCCTACGGCAAGGACTGGACCCCACCGCCTGCCAAGGTCGATCCGAGCATCGACATGAAGACCGCAGTGCGCGAGCAGGTCAACCGCATGGATGCGATCGAATATTTCACCCTGCTGAGCGAACTCTTGAAAACCAATCCGCCGACAGCCGCGGATGCGGACATGGTGGCGAAATTCGCACAAATCGGCATCGTCCCGGGCCAGGACTTCGACAAAAGCAAGCTGGACGCTGCCTTCATCAAGCGGATTCCCGAGATCGCCTTCCACCGCATCATGCTGCATTTCAAGTTCAGCGACGGGGACGTCAAGGACATCAACGGCTGGGGTTACACCACCAGGACCGGCATCTACGGTGACAATTACCTCCAGCGGGCCCTCGTAACGGCCATAGGGCTCGGGGCCAACCGCCCGCAGGACGCCGTCTATCCGACCTCGCTGAAATCGAAGGACGGCCTTTTTTCTCGTGCCTATCACGGGACGAACAAGTACGTGCTGACCTTCCCCAAGGGACACCTGCCGCCCGTCCGGGGCTTTTGGTCGATCACGATGTACAACGACAAGTACTTCTTCGTCGACAACCCGATCAACCGCTACTCGATCAGCGCAAGGCAGGATCTCAAGGTGAATGCGGACGGGTCGACGGATATCTACATCCAGAACGAATCCCCCGGTGCAGACAAGGAGGCCAACTGGCTGCCGGCGCCAAAGGAAAAGTTCATCCTGATGATGCGGCTCTACTGGCCCGACGACAGCCCGCCGTCCATTCTGGATGGTTCGTGGGTCATCCCGCCGGTCAGGAAGGCGTGATAGCATCTCGTATCGGATACGGTACCGGGCGCGAGGACACCCTCTCGCGTCCGCTTCTGATTGCAATCCAGCGTCCATGGGGGCGAGCCGACGCGCCTTGGCGGCAATTCGGGCTGCAGACGCGATAAAGCGTCAACCACGCCGGCCGCCTCGATGGCGGCGACGTGGAGCCGAGGCGGCGGCTGCTTTCAGCCATTGGCTTTCTCCGAAGTTCGCTCGGATCACCGAGAAGCGCTTGCCCAGGTGTGGTCCGCGGACCTAATCTGAACGCCTCGCGGGCCTGCCCCAGCGCGCAGCCGAGGCACAAGGGCCTGGCAATAGAGGGAGGTCTATCATGAAGATCGCATCGATAATCGCAGTGGGCTGGATTGGACTCTGCGGAGCCGCCTCCTTTGCCTCGGCGGGGGATGAGCACACAATGGTCGCTCCCGATGATATCAAGTGGGGTCCGGCCCCCAAGATCCTTCCTGCCGGAGCACAAGCGGCGGTCTTGTTCGGCGATCCCACCAAGCAGGGTTTGTTTGCCCTCAGGCTTAAGGTGCCGCCCGGGTATGCGGTTCCGCCGCACACCCATCCTGCGGATGAGGTGGTCACTGTCATATCAGGGACTTTCAATCTTGGGATGGGCGAAACCGCGGACAAGGGTTCCGCCCACGCGCTGCCTGCGGGCAGTTTCTTCGCGCTGCCGCCCGGCACCGCGCATTTCGCCTACTTCGACGAGGAAACGGTAATCCAGATCACCACCAATGGCCCATGGGGGCTCAACTATGTCAATCCGGCCGACGATCCACAAAAGTCGCAATAGCCAGCCGCAGACTTGTAGACCAACTACAGCGCCGCGCGTCTTCTCTACGATTAGGCGACATGCAGTAGCCCCACCGCCAGCGCGGCGGGGCTTTCGCCTCCCACCAAATGCGGTCTGGTCCACACTGCATGAGCCGTTGCATCACGCGTACCGTCGTACTCCTGATGCCGGCCATTTTCCTCAATCTGTTTGATCGAGAGCATATTCAAGTGAGATCTTCGCTGATAGACAGGTGATCGATCGGAGCAAATGATGCTGAAGCAGTTGCGCAGTGGAAAGAGCATATGGGTGGCGCTTGTCGCCGCCTGCCTGCTCGTCCTAGAGGCTGCGAGCGGAGTTGCGGCCAGCGCCGCACCGGTTGTGCTGGATAGCTTCGGAAACCCGCTTTGCATCTCGGACGCGGACCACGGACACCACGGCCAACACGAGCAGGCGCCAGCGAGCGATCACTCGGGAAAGCAGGACTGCTGCACGCTGGCTTGCGGGATGTTTGCGCATCCGGCAATTCCGGGGAGACAGCTTTACGTTTTTGACGCGCAGTATGCGACACCCGTCGATCTCCCTGCGAAAAGGGACGGTCCCGGCCTTCGCCAATGGCTGAACGAGTTTCAAGGAAGCCCACGGGCGCCTCCTCACCAGATGCGAAACCATCTGCATCACGCTGATTTCGCGAACGTTTAGTCGCTCAGCGCATCCAATCCAATATGAGCCGACCCACAGCGCCTGACATTCGCAGGCGGAAGACCCTCGGCATCAGGCCCTCGTGCCGCTAAAATCACCGCCGCGCTGAAGCGCCGGCGACATGGAGAAGAAATATGTTCAAGACGTTCATCACGACCGCAGCCATCCTGGCGCTTGGAACCGGCGCCGCGCTGGCGCATGTCAGCCTGCAGGTCAAGGAAGCGCCCGTCGGCTCGACCTTCAAGGCGATCCTGCAGGTGCCGCACGGTTGCGAGGGCAAGCCGACGACAGCCATCCGGGTGCAGATCCCGGAAGGCGTCATTGCGGTCAAGCCGCAGCCGAAGGCCGGCTGGACCATCGAGAAGGTCAAGGGCGCCTATACCAAGTCCTATGACTACTACGGCACGCCGACCAGCGAAGGCGTGAAGGAACTGATCTGGAGCGGCGGAAGCCTCGCCGACGACGAGTATGACGAATTCGCGTTGCGCGTCTTCCTGACCCCTGACCTCAAGGCCGGCGAAACGCTGTATTTCCCGGTCGTGCAGGAGTGCCCCGATGGCCTTGCCGAACGCTGGATCGAGATTCCGGCTGCCGGCCAGACTTCCGACGATCTCGAATTGCCGGCGCCGGGTCTGAAACTGCTCAAAAAAGCCTCTGGACATTGAGTTCGCAATATTGAGCAAATGAGCCGGCGCTTCGGCGCCGGCTTCCTTTCGATGTCAGGATCTTCCGGTGAATACGCTCGCGGCCACGAAGTTTCCGCCCGGCCTTGGCCGGGTAACGATCGCCGTTCTGGCCTGGCTTTTCCTGGCGACGGCGGCGCTTGCCCATGCGTCGCTGACCGCGACCGAGCCGCGGGATGGCGCGGTCGTTCCCACTTCGCCCACAACACTTGCGCTGTCGTTCAGCGAGCCGGTGTCACCTCTGGCGTTGAAACTGGTCAAGCCGGATGGTTCCGCGGTCGCGCTCGAGCGGTTTTCGCTCCGGGATCGCACGGTGGAAATCGAGGTGCCGCCCGGCCTTACCGCCGGCACGCACGTCCTTTCCTGGCGCGTCGTCTCCGAAGACGGACATCCGGTCAGCGGCTCGATCCTTTTTTCCATAGGCTCGCCGAGCGGGTCGACTTATGCCGGCGAAGCGATCGACTGGCCGGTGCGCGCTGCGCTCTGGACAAGCCGTGTCGCGCTCTATGCCGGTCTTTTTTTCGGCATCGGCGGCGTCTTCGCCTTGAGCTGGCTCCTGCAGGGCGCGCGAGCCGGGCGGCGGTTCATTGCGGCAATGCTTGGCATCGGGCTTGCGGGAACGGCTCTTTCCGCCGGGTTTCAGGGACTGGACGCGCTCGGCAGACCGCTTTCGGCGCTGGCTGAGCCCTCGGCGTGGTCGACAGGACTCGGAACAAGTTTCGGCAAGACGGTCATCGTGATGACCGTCGCGCTCGCCCTTGCAGGCGTTGCGCTCGTCTCGCGCCGCGAGCAGCTCGCGCGGTGGATTTCACTCACGGCACTGATCGCGGGTTCGCTGGCTCTCTCCCTCAGCGGCCACGCCAGCGCCGCCGAGCCGCAATGGCTGATGCGCCCGAGCGTCTTCCTGCATGCAATCACGATCGCGCTGTGGGTCGGCGCCCTGGTGCCCATCGCAAGACTGCTCCAGGCCGGCCACCCGCATGCACTGAAGGCGCTGCATCGCTTCTCGGTTTTCATCCCCTTCTCAGTCGCCGTTCTCGTGGCGGCAGGCATCGTGCTGCTGATCGTGCAGGTGGGGCAGCCCTCGGCACTCCTCGATACGGCCTATGGCAATATCTTTCTCGTCAAGCTCGCTCTCCTCGTCGTGCTTTTCGCCCTGGCCGCAATCAATCGATGGGTGCTGACCGACCGCGTCGAAGCCGGCGATCGAGGCGCCGCCCGGCATCTCGTGCACTCGATCGCTGCCGAGACGCTGCTGGTGCTGCTGGTTTTCGGCGTGACGGCTTCGTGGCGTTTCACGCCGCCGCCGCGAGCCCTCGTGACGGTCGCCGCGGAGCCCGCCTCGGTCCACATTCACGGGGAAAAGGCGATGGCGGAAATAACCATCACACCGGGCCAACCGGGACCGGTCGAAGCCTCTGCCCTTGTCATGGACGGCGACTTTTCTGCCCTTGACCCGAAGGAGGTCACCTTCGTCTTCTCCAACCCGTCCGCCGGCGTCACCGAGATAAAGCGCAAGGCCAGCAAGGCCGCGGACGGAACATGGCGGACCTCCGACCTCCTGCTGCCCCTCCCCGGCCTCTGGAAAGTCCGGCTCGACATATTGATCAGCGATTTCGAGATCGCCCGGATCGAGGGGGAAATCCAGATCGGGCCGTAGGGGGCAAGCGGTCGATATTGAATCGACTTCCGGACCTTTACCGTTAAGCCACAAAGGCGCGTCCCGCTCCACTTCGGTCATCGGCGGCGGGCCAAATGAACGGCTCGATTGAGCCCCAAGCTGGCATCGCCGCGTCGGGCTCGCCGACTGATGCGGTACCTCACGCGGCGCGCTTGAGTTCTTTCGTGCTGTCGTTGCCCCAAATCTGCTGCCCACTTCTGGGCGCATGTATTACAGCGCCGTGCGTCCTTCAGGACGCACAAAGGACGCTGTAAGTCTTTGAATCTACGCATCGTGCTTTCCGAAAATCGATTCCGATTTTCGGGCCGATGCGCTACAGCGCCGCGCGTCTTTTCAGACGCGCAAAGGACGCTGTAGCACTTTGAATTGCTGCATGTCTTTGTCCTTTAATCGGCTACGATTAAAGGCGACATGCAGTAGACGCGGAGGGTAAGAATCGGTTCTTGAAGCGGTCGCCGTTCCCCGCATCGCCTGCGTCGTTTGGGAAGACGAGAAAACCGCACGCTGTTTCCGCTCGCATCCCGCGCTCCAGCCTGATAAAATCAATCACGAGGCGCACCGGTACCGGGCGCTTCGCTCTATACTGCATGGACACATGATGGCCGTTAGGCCCCAGATTTTTTATTTCAGATTTTATTATATTAGATCAACGTTTTATTGGTCGGTATCGCGTATACCGCCTCAGAGAGGCGAAGATGACAATAGATGTTATTGGCTATTCTAGAGAATTTAAGAAAATTCGAAAAAATTGGAACCGGGTATATCTTTCAGATCCAGAATCTCATCCTTTACTCTCCTGGTCCTGGCTGAACGAATACTTGTCCAGGCGGGAACAATGGTTCATTCTGGCCTTCGGGCAGGAGCAGACTGACCATCGCTACGACGCTTTTCTGCCGCTGGAGGTTACGACTCTCCAGGATGACGACACGGGGCTTTTCTCAGACCAGCTTCTGATGATCGGCAATCGCGACAGCGGCGAGAGTGGCTTTCTCTGCATGCCCGGCCTGGAGAACGCGGCGGCGGACGCCTTCGCCGGCTTCCTCATGAGCGAAAGTTGGACGAGCATGCGGTTCGAACGTTGCGAGCCCTCTTCCGCCAGGCTCGAACACTTGCTGCAGGCGTTTCCCGACGGGCCGCTTTCCCGAAGCTCCGAGGATCGAGCGAGAGGCGAGATCGACAAGGGTCCGGTTCACAGCGTGCTCATTAGAACCCGGACGGGCCGAAACCTGCATGACAGGCTGAACCGCCGCAGCGTCGGCTTCGTGTTCGAGCGGGCGATGGCGCTGCATGCCGAGGGCAAGCTCGACGTGGCGGAAGCGGGATATCGTCAAGTGATCCGTACCATCCCCGGCCATGTGCAGGCCCGCTACGCACTTGCGCAGCTCTACAGCGACAGGGGCGACCACGCCGAGGCGGAATATCTCTATCGCGGGCTGTTAGCGACGCTTCCCGACGCCGACGAAATCCTTCATCGGCTTGGCGACACGCAAATGGAGCAGGGCTCCTATGGCGAGGCAAGCAAAACCTTCGAGAAGCTCGTTGGGCGGCACCCCCATCGGGGTATCCTGCGCTACAAGCTCGCGGTCACGCTTCTGGCCGCCGGACGCAGAGATACTGCCATTGCAGTCTTTCTCAGTTTCGACGAGGTCGCGTCCGACGACTCGGACCACATTCGCTGCAAGCTGAAGGCACGCGAGGTCCTGCGCCGTCTGGAACCCGTCTGCGGCATGGAGGAGCAGTCGGAGGTGCAACAGCAGCGGATTTCCTTCGAGCCGACCGGCCTGCTGTTTGGCTATTCGGTTCCGGTCGCCGTGCCTTCGGCGCGCTTCCAGACACTTGCGCCGTGGTTGCTCGAGCCTTCTCTTCCCAGCGGCGCCTGGGCACACCTGCACGCCAGATCGGGCGATCGCGACTGCAAGTGCTCGAGGCTGAAGCATTAATGCATGTCGCCTACTGCATGTCGCCTTTAATCGTAGCCGATTAAAGGACAAAGACATGCAGCAATTCAAAGTGCTACAGCGTCCTTTGCGCGTCTGAAAAGACGCGCGGCGCTGTAGGAGTCTGCAGCGGTTTGGGGCAACGACATGCTTACAGAGATCTGAAGCGCGTTAAGCCGTTCGGCGAACGACGCCGAATGGCTGTTTCCTACCCGACCCAGACCTTTAAGGTTGTAGGTAAAATGGCGACTCCTGGGCGCGAAGCTGACTTGCGGGGGCCCCCGCAATTTTCTCCTTAAATCGGTCGCGATTTAAGGAAATGCAGTAGGCCATACAAACCCGATTCCGTGGGAGCTTTTCGTGGCCACTTCTTCGAACAGACTGCGCATTGCCGTGCTCTTCGGCGGGCGCTCCGCCGAGCATGACGTATCCGTGCTTTCGGCAACCAATGTCATGCGCGCGCTGGAACCCGAAAAATACGATGCGGTCCCGATCTTCATCACCCGCGAAGGGCAATGGCTGCTGAGCCGCTTCGAGAATGGCACGCTCTCAAAGCCGGTAAGCGGCACGGAAGTCTCGCTCGTGCCGGGCGGCAAGGGACGCATGCTGGCGATCCCGGCCGATGGCGCGCCCTATGCGCTGCCGGAGATCGGTGCTCTCTTTCCGGTGCTGCATGGCCTCCACGGCGAGGATGGTGCCGTGCAGGGACTCGCCGAGGTAGCCTGCGTGCCGCTCGTCGGCTGTGGCATTCTCGGTTCCGCCACCGCGCTCGACAAGGACATCGCCAAGCGGCTCCTCCACGAGGCGGACCTGCCGACCGCGCGGTCCGTCACCATCCACCAGGGTGCAGCACCAACCTTGGCCGAGCTTCAACGCGCGCTCGGGCTTCCGCTTTTCATCAAGCCCGCACGCCAGGGCTCCTCCGTCGGCGTCAGCAAGGTTGCGACCGAAGGGGACTACACGGCCGCACTTGAGGAGGGTTTCAGGCACGACCGCAAGCTCCTGGCCGAAGAGTTCATCCGCGGCCGCGAGATCGAGTTGAGCGTGCTGGAGGATCCGGAAGGCGGCCTCTTCGTTTCCCGCCCCGGCGAGATCGTGCCGGCCGAAAGCCACGGTTTCTACAGCTACGACGCCAAATATATCGACGAGGATGGCGCGGCGCTGAAGGTGCCGGCGGAGCTGCCGGAAGAGATCGAAGTCCGCATCCGCGCAACGGCCGCGATGGCCTTCCGGGCGGTCGGCTGCGACGGCATGGCGCGCGTCGATTTCTTCCTGACGCCGGACATGCGCTTCCTCATCAACGAGCTCAACACCATTCCCGGCTTCACCGACATCAGCATGTATCCGAAGGCGATGGCCGCAAGCGGCGTCAGCTATGCCGAGCTCATCGACCGGCTGGTGGCGCACGGGCTGGCGCGCGCCGGTCTAACTCCTTGAAATTGCGCATTCCGTACCGCAGTGCGGTCCTGCGTTTGGCAGTCACTGTTTTCGCCCATCCTTGGGAAACCGTGCTGCGACGCCCGCCACTACATCTTCAACGATCTCCTGCAGTTCCGCTAGCTCGCAACCGTCGCGCGCCTGGATCGAAATACCCTGCATGACGGCAGCCAGATGGCGCGCCAAGCGCTGAACCTCGTCCACGCGGGCAAAGGGCTGGAGCGCTTCCGCAATCCGCTCGCGCATAGCATCACGCCGCGTGGCCGCGTCGCGGGCGAGCGGGGCATGTTCCGGATGACAAGCGACCATACCGCTTGAGATCAGGCAGCCACGTTCACGGTGAGGGTCGGTTACGGCTCTCACGGCTCCCTCGAGCAATACTCGTACTGCGTCCGCCAGCGCCCCCCCCGATTTGATGGATGCCACATCCAGGCATCCGAGCGTCTGCTCGTAGCGTGCAACCGCTTCCCGGTAGAGATCCGCCTTGCTGCCAAAGGCAGCGTAGAGGCTTGGAGGCGCTATCCCTATCTCCGTCGTGAGATCACCGATCGACACCCCTTCATAGCCGTGCCGCCAGAACAGCCGCATCGCGGTCTCGACCGCCTTTTGTCGGTCGAAACTCCAAGGTCGTCCGCCGCGTGATTTTGCTTTGCTTTCCATAGCGGCCACTAAACAACCCTTGACAGGCGAAGTCAAGTAGGTTGAATAGCGTTCGCTAAACAACGCGGAGCAACACTCATGAATCACTCGAGACGTACCTTCCTCGCCGGCGCGGCCGGCCTCGCCACCTTGGCCATCGAAGCCGCCCATGCCGCGCGGCAAGCTCATGCGGCATCCGCCGGCAGCGCTGCCCCTCGGTCGAAGGCCGATGGAGCGCCTGCGGCAGCGCGCGAGCCATTCGTCGTCCGCTCGGCGGATGGCGTGATGCTGACAGGCGAGGCGCAGGGCGACAGCCAGGCGCCGGAGGTCCTGTTCATCCATGGCCTGCGTCAGAGCCGCCTGAGCTGGGAAAAGCAGTTCGCCGATCCTGCGCTGGCGGGCTTTCGCATGGCGAGCTTCGACCTTCGCGGCCATGGCGATTCCGACAAGCCGACTGCACTCGACGCCTATTCCGATGCCGATCGATGGGCGGACGACGTCGCCGCCGTAATCGCCGCCGCCAAGCTTCGCCGGCCGGTGCTCGTGGGATGGTCACTCGGCGGCTTCGTGGCCGGCGCCTATCTGCGCAAATACGGGGGTTCGGCAGTTGCCGGCGTCAATCTGGTCGACGCCGTCACCAGGCTGTCGCCGGATCTCCTCACCGAGGAGGCGGCGACCTTCACCGGCACCTGCACCTCGCACGATCTGGCAGAGCGCACCGCGGCCACGGCCGACTTCCTCGCCGCCTGCTTCCACCGGCCGCCGACCGCTGTGGAGATGCAGCGCATGCTGGTCATCAACGGCATGACCGCCCGCGCGGTGAACGAGGGCTTCATCAAGACAGCGACAACCGATCTCGAACCCGTATTCAACGCCTTTGCCGGCCCGATACTGCTGACGCATGGCGTCCACGACCGGCTGGTTCGCGTCGCGATGTCGGAACGGATCAAGTCCATCCACGCTAACAGCAGGCTCTCGCTTTTCTCCGACAGCGGACACAGCCCATTTTATGAGGAGCCGGTACAGTACGGACAGGAGCTTGCCGCCTTCGTGCAGGCCGCCAACAGGGGCTGAGGATCGACGTGAACCTGGATCGGCGACACCGTCCTTCAAACTCTACCATCGACATCACGGCTGCCCGCAGCCGTGACGCGGTAGCGCCGTTCTTTCCGGGCTTCCGCACCCTGGACATGGACGCCGGCGGCGTTCGCTTCGCCGGCGTCATCGGCGGCGCAGGGCCGCCGCTCCTGCTGCTTCATGGCTTTCCCGAGACGCATATCGCGTGGCGCAAGGTCGGCCCGATGCTGGCACGTCACCACACGCTGGTCATCCCTGACCTGCCGGGCTATGGCGCCAGCCGGCCGCACGCGACGTTCCCGCGCTGGACCAAGCGGCGCGTCGGTGAAGCATTGGTCGCGCTTATGCGGGCGCTCGGTCATGAGCGCTTTGCGCTGGCCGGACATGATCGCGGCGCACGCGCCGGCTACAGACTGGTGCTCGACCATCCTGGCATAGTAACCCGCTTCGCGTCGCTCACCGTCATTCCTGCCCTCGATTCGATGCTGGCCGTCGACTATCGTTATGCGCAGAAGAGCTATCATTGGTTCCTGCTGGGCCAGGAGGCAGACCTGCCCGAACGGTTGCTCGCAGCCGCACCGGATGAGTTCATCGATCGGGCCCTTTGCGTCCATGAATGCAGAAAGCAGTCGCGTGATTGAGGCGGCGGCAAGGGAAGCGTACCGTGCCGCTTTCCGCGACCCGGCAGTCAGGCACGCAATATGTGAAGACTATCGTGCGGCGCTGGCTGAGGATCTTGCCCATGACCAAGCGGACCGCGCAGCAGGACGCAAGCTGGATTGTCCTGTCCTCGTGCTCTGGCCACACTCGCAGGAGAAGCCGGGCAGATTGCATCCGGCCGGGATCTGGCGGCTCTGGGCCGGCGACGTCACGGGCGTGGCGACGAGCGGCGGTCATCTTCAGCCCGAAGACTGCCCGGATGAGGTCACCGTGGCGCTCGTTCCCTTCTTCGCCGCGAACCCTGGAGGAGTGTAGCGCAAATATGCTTCTCGCTCGGCTCTCACACGGCTTCTAATCGCTTCTTGGGATGCTGCGAGCATATCGAGCGGGTGGCATGCCTGCATGTCGCGCAAAGGCAACGCTGAAAGTGCTTGCCGATCCGTAACCCACGCGTTCGGCCACCTGGTCTATGCCCAAGTCACGGCTGCGCAAGAGCTGTTTTGCAAGAGCCATGCGCCAAGCCAATAGATATTCCATTGGCGGCAAGCCGACGACGCGGCTGAACCGGGCAAAGAAAGCCGAGCGCGACAGAGCCGCTTCGGCCGCGAGGTCCGAGACAGTCCAGGGATGTTCCGGGCGCGCATGCAGGGCATGAAGCGCGGCCGCCAGGCGTTCATCGGCAAGGCCGCGGCTCAAGCCCGGCGCGGCTGTCGTTTCCGGGCCGGAACGCAATGCTTCGATCAACAACACCTCCAACAGCCGTTCCAGCACGAGTTCGCGCGCCGGCCGCCGTTCGCGCGTTTCCTCGCCCACCAACTGCATCAGCGTGGCAAGCCGGGGTTCGCCACGCACGAGAACCACATCCGGCAAGAGAGAGACAAGCAGGGCCGTATCCGGCGCGCCGAAGCTGCAATGCCCGATCCGCATGCGCAGATCGGCAGGCCCGTTGTGGCGTCCGACACGGAAATGCCCGTCGCGGACCTGCGTCGGGATCATGGTGGAGAGATCGGCCGGCGCATCGATGCTCTCGTTGACCAGATCGGCCATCGCCGGCGCAAGCACGAAGTCACCGGCCTGGAGGACGAACGGTGGGTGACTGCCGAACTTCACGCGGCAGGTCCCTTCCAGGATCGCGCAATAGAATGGTTCGCCGGTGGCTTCACGATGAATGCGCCAGGAGCCGGCACACTCCACCAATTTCGAAAAGCGGGCGGCAGGCTGTAGCAGGGTCACGATTTCTGCAAGCGGATCGACGGCCATATTCAGGACTAACGCTAAAGGAATGAAGACTATCGCCTATATTAAGTCCGGCATGCGGTCACTACCATAGGCTCATTCATTTTGTACGGAGATGCCTATGCCTGCGATATTGATTACCGGTTGCTCGTCCGGCTTCGGTCTGGAAACCGCGAAACTGTTTCTCGAACGGGGGTGGGACGTGATCGCGACGATGCGCACGCCCAACGCGGAGTTGCTGCCTGCCTCCGATCGCCTGCGGGTGCTGGCGCTCGACGTCACCGATCCGGCAAGCATCGCGCAAGCTGTCGAGGCGGCAGGCCGTATCGACGTGCTGGTCAACAACGCCGGCTTCGGCGCGCCATCACCGGTTGAATTGACGGCACCCGAGACAGTCCGGGCGCTTTTCCAGACCAATACGATCGGGACGCTGGCGATGGTTCAGGCCGTCTTGCCGCAGATGCGCCAACGGAGGTCAGGCGTCGTCATCAACGTCACGTCCACGGTGACGGTGAAGACGCTGCCGGTGGTCGGGGTGTACCGGGCGAGCAAAGCGGCGGTAAACGCCTTCACCGAGTCCCTTGCAGTGGAGGTGGAGCCGTTCGGGATACGCGTGCATATCGTTCTACCGGGACGCTCACCGGAAACGCGCTTCGGGGCCAATGCCCGCCCACACCTGCGCGGTGTGGATGACCCTGACTACGCGTCGCTGATCCAGCAATTCGTGAAGAACGCGCAGGACGACACGGGTCCCGTAACCAATGCGCCCGACGTGGCGGAGGCGGTCTGGAAAGCTGCAACCGATCCGTCCGCCCCATTGCGTATTCCGGGCGGTGCGGATGCCGAGCTTTGGATGGCCGAGGCAGCTATGTAACCGGAACGGCCGCCGCAGGAAAGGTTCCGTCATCGCGCCCGGTATACATCGAGAGGAATGCGCTGCCGTCTGGCGAAGCGCATTCCCCCCGGCATTCGTATTGCGCTCAGCCGAGTTCTTGGGCGAGTCCGATGAGAAGCCCTTCAGGCCCACGGATATAGCAGAGCCGATAGGCGTCCTTGTACTGGACGACTTCGCCTACGAGCTGCGCGCCGCGCCTGCGAAGCCTTTCAAGCGTCTCGTCGACGTCGTCCACGGCAAACATGACGCGGAGGTAGCCCAGGGCGTTGACCGGGGCGTTCCGGTGATCTGCGACGACTGGCGGCGCGATGAAGCGGGAAAGCTCGAGCCGGCTGTGGCCGTCCGGTGTGCGCATCATGGCGATCTCGACACGCTGATCGCCCAGTCCCGTGACACGTCCGGCCCATTCTCCTTCGATCGTGGCCCGCCCTTCGAGCTCGAGGCCGAGTTCGCGAAAGAAATCAATCGTCCCTTCGAGGTCTTCGACGACGATTCCTACGTTGTCCATCCGCTTGAGCGCCATGTTTCCAATCTCCAGGGTGCAGTTTCGATCTACAAGGTGTCTCCTACAGCGCCGTGCGTCCTTCAGGACGCACAGAGGACGCTGTAAGTCTTTGAGTGTACGCATCGTGCTTTCCGAAAATCGATTCCGATTTTCGGGCCGATGCGCTAGAGCAATTCCAGGAAAAGTGTGTAACGGTTTTCCTTCCGGAATTGCGTAGTTTCAAAGAGTTAGATCATTTCACTGTTTCAATTAAACAATGAAATGATCTAAGGCAGTCTGCGCTACGACATCCAGCCGGGCAGCTCGGATGCCTGCCGGATCCAGCTCGCCACCAGCTCCTCGTCGAGTTGCTCGCCCTCATGGATGTGGAAATAGCGCGTGTTCTTGTCCTTGGACTCGACCGGAGGAAGAGGACTGAGCGACGCGCCGCGGAAGAACGTCACCTTGATGTACTTGGTGAAGCAATGATAGGCGAGGAACCAGCCCTGGCCCTCGACGCCATAGAAGGGCGAGTTCCATTTGACCGCCTTCCTTACGCCGGGGACCGTGCGCACGATCAGCGCGTCGAGGCGGCGACCTACGTCGCTCTTCCAGCCCGGCATGGCAGCGATATAGGCCTGCACGGGAGCGTCGCCGTCGCCCTTCGCGATCTGCGGGTTGCCGCCTGAAAGCAGGGTCGGCTTCGCATCCTTGGTCGCTGCGGGCTTGCGGGCCGACGGCTTGGCGGTCGACTGGCGCGGCTTGGCGGCGCCTCGCTTGGCGTCCGGCTCCTTGGCGACCTTCGCCGGCTTGCTGGAGGTCTTCTCGGCCATAACGTTCACTCCACTGAATGACGGAGGTAACTTTAGGGCGTAAACGCGGATTGCCCAGCGCCTTACGGTAAAGAGATCGAGCGGCGATCCGAAATCTGCGCCGGTTTTCTCGACGTGGTCGGAGCGAGTCCGATGAATCAGCGCCCAAGCTCCTCGACCATGAGATCGATGAAGCGTCTCACGCGCGGCTCCAGGAGACGCTTGCTGGGATAGATCGTCACGATCTTTACATCGTCGGTCTCGAGGCCGGATAGAACCGGCCGGAGGCGGCCCGCCGCCATGTCCGCCGCGACCAGAAAGTCGGGAAGAAACGCGATGCCGAGGCCCGCAATGGCGGCATCCCGGATCGCCTCTCCGCTGTCGAGCCGCAGGCGGCTGCGACCCTGGGCCCTGACCCACGCACCTCCTTCCCCGCGGAAGCGCCAGCCTTGCCTCTGGTTGCGACTGCTGAAGAGCAGGCAGTCGTGTGCTGCAAGATCGTCCATCTCCAGCGGCTCGCCGCGCTCGGCGATGTAGGAGGGCGAGGCACAGAGCACCGCCTTGTATCTGGCGACCACGCGCGAGACGAGCCGCGTGTCCGAGGTCGTAACCCCGATCCTGACCGCCAGGTCGAAGCCTTCCTCGACGATGTCCGCAACGCGATCGGTGAAGTTCACCTCGACCTGGATCTCGGGCCAGGCCGCAAGATATTTCCTGATGACGGGCAGAACCAGAAGCCGCCCGAAGGCATCGGGAACGGTGAGCCGGAGAACCCCGCGTGGCGTGCCGCCCTCCCCGGCCACGCTCGCCTCCGCTTCGTCGATCGAGACGAGAACCTGCAGCCCGCGTGCGTAGAACACCCGCCCTTCCTCGGTGAGGCTCAGCGTTCTCGTCGTGCGGTTCAGAAGGCGCGTACCGAGCCTGTCTTCCAGGCGGATGACGGCCTTTCCCGCGGCCGACCGGGACAGGCCCATGGCCTGCCCTCCGGCGACGAAGCTCCCCGCGTCGACGACGGCCATGAACACCTGAATGTCGTTCAGATTCGCACGCTGCATGATGCAACTCCAAAGTCTCGACCACGGCAGAGGCTCATGCTGCCGCACATGTCTCCAAAGCGAGCCGCGTTCAAACGGCCTCCACAGTACACGACAGTACGTAGTCGGGTTTGATGGATGCTTTTTTCGCCGTCATCCCTGTGCTCGTCACAGGGATGAGGATCTGAGGAGAGCCGTGCCGTACCACAACCGACAAGGCGCAGCACCCTGCTGTCGTTGTCCCAAAACCCCTGCACACTTTTGAGCGACATGCATTAGTACGACTGAGCGACATGCATTAGTACGACCTGTGGATGCAAGCGATTCAAGCGTGATGTCGCCGGGCGGGCTTGGCGTCGCGCGTGTCGCTTCTGTGTGGACGTCCATTCGTCAATCAACCGGCTATAAGGACCGACGCCTCGTCGAGGGCTGCGGACCCGCCTGCCAACTGGTTGCTGGCCTTCGAGCACGTCGCCGCCGAGGCAAGTCATTACCATAGGAAGGAAGCCGAAATGGCACAGTCACTGACCCGTTTGAATCCGCCTGCCCTGCCCGATGCTGCCGCGCTCGGCTACTCGCAGATCACAACCGTGGAGCCGGGCCGGCTCGCCTTCGTTTCCGGGCAGGTCGCCTGGCGCCCAGACGGCAAGCCGGCGCCGGATGGCCTCGCGGAACAGGCGGAACTCGTCGTCGCCAACGCGAAGGCAGCTCTCGACGCCATAGGCGCCTCGCCGGAAGACCTCGTCATGGTGCGCGTCTACATGGTCGATTTGACGCCCGGGCGCATCGAGGAGCTGATGCCATATCTGAGTGCGTTGTTCGACGGCGCGCAGCCGAGCCTCACGGGCGTCGGTGTCGCCGCTCTGGCCGCGCCCGACTTGCAGCTGGAAATGGAAATGATCGTTCGACTGCCGTCCTGAGCGTCCGCCTCGCATTGGGGCAAGTTTGATCGCACCACGCCGCGCTGTCATTAGAGCAATTCGAGGAAAAGTGTGTAACGGTTTTCCGTCCGGAATTGCGTAGTTTCAAAGAGTTAGAAACAATGAAATGCTCTAGGCCAAGGCCTTGAGTGCCCGGGTCTGCCTATGGTAGCCCTTGGGGAACGAGAGAGTGTCCCCGATGGCGCACTCTTCGCGGTCAAGCGGTTGACACGCTGCTGCCTGTTTCCGTCGATTCCGCCCGGAGGCATCTCATGGCTGAAGTCCTGCTGTTTCATCATGCACAGGGGCTGACCCGCGGCGTCCACGCCTTCGCCGAGGAGTTGCGGCAAGCGGGGCACACCGTCCACACGCCGGACCTGTTCGACGGGCGCACGTTCCCAAGCATCCCCGAGGGTCTCGCCTATATCGAAGGGATCGGCTTCGACGAGATGCGCGAGCGCGGCGTCCGCATCGCCGACGACCTGCCTTTCGATCTCGTCTATGCCGGGTTCTCCTTCGGCGTGCTGCCGACGCAGAAGCTCGCACAAACCCGGCCCGGAGCCCGCGGGGCGCTGCTCTTTCACTCCTGCCTGCCGATCAGCGGCACCTGGGCCTTCGGGCCATGGCCGGACGGCGTCCCGGTTGAGATCCACGGCATGGACAACGACCCGATCTTCGTCGGCGAAGGCGACATCGACGCTGCCCGCGAGATCGTCGAGAAGGCTAAGGACGCCGCACTTTTCCTCTACCCGGGCGACCAGCACTACTTCGCCGACAGTTCCCTCCCCTCATACGACGCCGGTGCCGCCGCGCTGCTCACACGGCGTGTGCTTGAGTTCCTCAACCGCGTCTAGAGCGGGATGTCTAACCATTCTTGAAGACGGATCGATCAGGTCTTCCCGACAATCAGCGTTTTCTCCTGAACCAACCGATCACGTTCCGCTTTGTGCGCCGTATACGATTGCAGGAATGTCTCAAGGACGTTGTGTGCCAGGGAAGCATCGTGACCGTCCCGCTCAAGTTCGGCGACGATTCTGCGCTGCTTCTCAACGTGGCGCGAAGCCTCGGCAAAATGCCGCTCTGCCTCCGCGAGATGGCGTTCGATGATGGTCAGTTCGTCCATGCTGCATTAACGCACAATCCAGGAAAAGGCTTCATCGGACAGTCGCCTGAGCGCGAACATTGACGAAACGGTCGCCAAATGCACCGCCCGGGAGTGAACGCGCCATCCCTGCCAACCTACCGCCCCAGGAAGCCGTGAACCTTGCGCAGGAAGGCATGCTTTCCTTCAACAGGCCCATCGCCGACCCGCGCATCCCCCGCGATGCCGGCAAGCTGGCGAAAAAGGTCCCTCTGGAGGGTCGGACAGTCGCGCAACAGCGACTTCATGACCAGGCCGTCGATCTCATAGGCCTCGACCTCGGTCAGCGCTTCGAATCTGATCGGTTCGCCGTCGGTCGCGTCGGTCTGCCCGAATATTGCGCCGGATGCCAGCCGCGTAACCTCCGCGCCACGGCGAAAGGCGGCAACGACTCCCGTGCGAACAATCATCAGGCTTGGGCTATTCTCCGCAGGACCGGGCACGAGGTCTCCGCACCGGTATCGGCGGGTCCGCGCCTCAAGTTTCTCCAGCTCTTCCGGTTTCAGGTCGGCGAAGATCGGGCTGGTCTGGAGCAGGTCCTTCACCGTCTCCGCGGATGCCGGCTTGGCAACGGCGCTCTCCGTGAGAACCGTGGCCGTTGTTGGCAGGGCGAGCGCCAGGCCCATCGCCGTGCACTGCCGATAGATGAGGTCGATGAGTTCGTTCTGGGCGGGAGTCCGGTCGGCGGGATGCCTGACCCGATAGTGCAGCTCGACGTCGATCGCCATGGCGTCGACACCCTTGAGAGCGACGCCGGGGGCAGGTTCGTGAAGAATGTGGTTTGCCCCGATCATTGCCCGCCGCATGACCTCGGCGACAAAGGACGGCGGATGTGTGGGCCGCACGCGAAGCGTCAGGAGCTGCAGGTGCGTCTCGTCAGGGCGGGTGATGTTCGTCAGCCCGACCTTCGCCAGCACGCTGTTCGGCAAGACGACGATGTTGTTGGCCGGCGTCAGGACATGGGTCGAACGCCAGGTGTTCTCGACCACCCGCCCTTCGACGCCGTCGGCAAGGATGATCCAGTCACCGATGCCGTAAGGGCGTCCCAACGTGAGAGCCACGCCGGAGAAAACGTCGTTCAGTGTGCTCTGCAAGGCAAGCCCGAGTATGATCGCGATGACGCCCGAGGTCGCGACCAAAGTTCCGATCGCAATGCCGAACACGAAGGAGAGGATGGAGAGCGTCACCCCGAGATAGACGACCGCGACGAACAGGTCCTGAAGCAGCCGCGCTTCGAGCGGCCTGCCATCCAGCACGATGTAGATGCGGATAAAGCCGATGGTGGACCAGGCCAGATGGACCCACCACAAAACCTTGGCGGCGATGAGGGTACCGCCGACTTCCTGAATTGGCTGGGATTTGAACGGAGAAATGCCCGTTCCGACCATTATCGCCGTCATGCTCAGGAAGAATGCGATCTGAACCACAAGCCGCCCGTTCGGACGGCCGCGCCCCTGCAGATGCCAGATAACAATGCTTGTGACACCCAGCGCGATAACCTGGACGAGAGGCGAGACAAACAGATCGAACATTCGCGGAAATGCCTTCTCAAAGCCGGGTGGGCGGCTCGGCGCTTATGCATGTTGACGGCGAAGGCCGCAACCTATCCTTTTGCAGAGCCGGTTGTCGTTCGGGCCTGCATATTGCGGGCAAGAATTCCTGGCAGGATCACGCGAACAACATGGTTGACGCGAGCAGATGGAGGCGCGCTTGCGGGCGGGTATCATTCTACTCTCGGCTGGCCTCACCCTTGCTGCCGGCATGGTGATCGCACACGTCGCGGCACCCGGGCGACCGATCGCGGCGGAATTGGTGCGGGAGTTCGCGGTTCCAGAGGCCAACCAGGGGATCGGCGTGGATGCCGATCACTTCTACGCCGTCGACAACCGCATGATCGCCAAATACGACAAGGCGAGCGGTGAGCGGGTCGCTGTTTTCGAGGGGCAAAAGGATGGACCGATCAGGCACCTCAACAGCGCCGTCGTGGTTGCCGGAGAAGTGTATGCGGCGCACTCGAACTTTCCCGATTGGCCGGCGGCCAACTCGGTCGAGGTGTTTGACGCAGAAACCATGCAGCACCTCGACACCTATGCCCTCGGCATCGATCGCGGCTTTCTTACCTGGCTCGATTACCACGACGGTTCATGGTGGGGAGCATTCGCCAACTACAAGCGGATATCCGGCCGCCGTCCGTTCGACGAAGGAAACAAGGACAATACGCAGGTCGTCCGCTTTGGCCGTGACTGGCGGATTGCCGAGGCCTGGCTTCTGCCGGATGAAGTGCTTGAGAAATTCGGAGACATGAGCAATTCAGGCGGTTCCTGGGGACCCGATCACCGGCTCTATCTGACCGGCCACGATGCCGCCGAGGCGTACGTGATGGAGCGTCCGGAGACGGGATCTGTGCTGAAATGGGTCGCGACGGTGCCGCTGAAGAACACCGGTCAAGGCATCGCCTGGGACCGCTCGACGCCGGATGTGCTTTACGGCATCAGCCGCGCAGATCACCGCGTGACGGCCAACCGCATGGCGATCGGGCGGAACCGGATCTCAATAGCCATTGGACGGGATTCGGAAGAAGCGGCGTACTAGCTGTTCCTCTGTCGCGCGTCTTCGATGTCTTCGGGTTCCGCGTCGTCGATCTCCGCAAGCCTGTTCGGGGCCCGGTCGTCAGAATGAAGCAGTCCGTCCAGTTTTGCATGGATCGCCTGGGTGTCGCCGTGCTCGGCGCGCTGGATGATCAGCGTCATGACCCACACGATGAGCGTGGCCAGGCTATGCATGTCGAAGGTCTGGGGTTCAAGCACCAGCCATAGCGCGCCGTAGGCTATGACAACCAGAAACGCCGCGGGCCGAGCGGTCGCAGCCGCCAGTACGCTGAGTGAACGTCGTATCGGATCCCGTATCATGGAGAATGCAACGGCCAAGGCCGGGATCGGGTTCCGAAAGATCGTTTCCGCGTGCGAGGTGGACAGCGCCGCCGGTGGCGCTCCCTGCACGCTCCCGACCTCATTCGGCACCGCAGCTCCGACCTGGCCGCCTCACGGCGCAGCGACGCTCATCCGTCCTAGCCTTGTTTGATCAGCTCCACGCTGACCTCGCCGTCCGCCGTCACCGTGCAGGCGATGGTGGCGGAGCGCGGCTCGATGCCGCCCTGGCGCAGGTAGTCGATCTTGACCGCCAGCGTAGCGGTCCGCGCGCCGCCCTCGCCTGCGCTTACCGGCTCGGTCAGGCTGGTTTCGATGGAAACTGGATTGTATTGCGAGGCCCATTGGGCGATCGCCTCGTTGCAGCGGGTGACGGTCGGCTGGTCAGCCGCCGAAATGCCGTGACTGACCGGCGTCACCGGTTCCGGCAGCAAGTCGGCCGCGAAGGCTGGACCGGTGAGAAAAAGCACGCCAGCGCTGAGCATTCTGATCGTGTGCATGGCCTCCCCCTTTTTTCGAGAGCGTGACCGTTCGCGCCCGCGGCGCCCCTCGCCCGGCGGCTCCGATGCTCTCCTCGGCACGATAAACCCTGACCGCGCCAATGGGAACGGCATCCGACAATTGGGCAGTCCCCGCGTATCGAAACGTCCGCGAATGTTAAGCCACTGCCGATTGTCTGCCCCCTCCATGGAAGGCCCGGACTGCGGTCAGGACACCGACCGTCAGAATGGCTATTCCGGCAATCTCCAGCGCCGTTGGCGAACGGCCATGCACGGCAAGGCCGAACAGCGTGCCGAAGACTGTTTCCGACACGATCAACTGGGCGGACAGCGCGACAGGCAGCCGCTGCGAGGCAATCGTCCACGCCCATGCAGCGCCGACCGAGGCGAGAAGCGCGAGGCCCGTTCCCCAGAGGTAGAGAGGAACTGCAACGTCCCAGCCGAGGCCAAGCCGCGGTATCTCGAATACGCCCAGGGCAAGACCAATTGGCATGAAGGCCAGCATCTCGATCCCGCCACCGGTCATGATAAGCGCGGTCCAGATCCCGGCATCCATGCCCGGACGTTTCGCAAGGGCACTCTCATTGGCAATGCCGAACCACGTCCACAGCAATACGGCGGCAATCGCCAGCGGAATGCCGATCGGGAGTGATCGTGTCGTCGCCATGCTGGCAGCATCGAACACACTGGCGTTGACGAAGGACAGGCCGGCGACAGCCAGTGTGAGCGGCAGGATCAGCGAGCTCCATGCCACGCTTCTCCGGCGCAAGTTGCCGACGATCGCCAGCACGACGGGCACGAATGCCAGAAATGCCGGCGCGATCACGGGACCCGCAAATATGGCCGCGCCCGCGACGGTGAGGAAGTAGCCGAGATACCCGATGAAACCAAGCCAGGCTGTCGTCAGCAGGTCGCGAAAGCTTAGCCCGCGCAGGGCCTTTCTGGTGAATGCCAGAAACCCCAGGCCCAGAACGCCGGAGATCACGAACCGGAACAGTGCGAAGTCGAAAACCGAATAGTCGCCTATGACGAAGGGGACGACAAAGTTCAGCGACCACGCAAAGGCGGCAAAGAGCGCGGCGGCGACGCCGATCATCATGGAGCTTGTCATTGAAGCACCTGGGTTCAAGGATTGTTGCGGGTTCGCCGAAAGGTGATTGCTCGATCTATCGATCGAGCAATTTCTTACAGCGCCGCGCGTCCTTCAGGACGGCACAGCACACGACAGGAACGTAGCGGTTGTCGCTTCTTGCCCTCATCCCTGTGCTTGTTACAGGGATCCAGCAGCGCAGCGTCTGCGGCGCGGAAGAGTCCCTTCAGCCCAATGACTTGGGCTGACTGGTTTCCTGTGACAAGCACAGGAATGAGGGAGAGGCCTTGCTGGCCCGCGACCGACAAAGCGGGCTGATGCGCTAGCCTTGGGCCTCATCCGCACCGGCGCGGAAGACGAGCAGCTTGTTGCCGTCGAGATCGCGGAAATACGCGCAGTACGGACCATCCTCGTTCGGGCCACGCGGCCCCGGCTTGCCCTCATCGGCCCCGCCAAGCTTCAGGGCAAGCGCATGTACCTCATCAACGTGGGCACGGGAGCGCGCGCTGAACGCAACCATGTTGCCGTTGCCGATCGTGGCACCTTCGCCATTGAAGGGATTGATCACGCCGAACTCGAGGCCGGTCGTTCCGAAGTAGACGGCCCTGCCGGGCTGTTCCAGGATGCGCCCTACGCCGAACAGGGCGAACAGTTTGTCATAGAAGTTTGCGGCAGTGGCCAGATCGTTGGTTCCTACGACGGCGTGTCCCAACAACTGATGTGCGGCTTTGGCGGCCATGGTTTCTTCCTTTGTGCGGTTCATCTTCGCCGGGGCTTCCTGCCCTTTCGGCGGATGAGGCACAAAAACGCGCTGTTCGTGTCTGGGATGTTTCGCCACCACCGCAGTAATGTAGGAGAACGTCAAAACCGACGTATCGCGATACACTCTGATACGAATAGTCGGCACGCCAGTCAGGCGCTCAGTAGGGCTTCAGCAACCTGCTGCATGTTTCCCGCGCCGGCTTAGGGACCAAAACAGGCAGCAATTCAAAGTGCTGCAGCGTCTTTTGCGCGTCCGATCACAGTAGACGACGGTAGCGTAATGGGTTTGGCGGATGCTCTATTCGTCCTCATCCCTGTGCCGGGCACAGGGATGAGGTGGGTGCTGGTGGCCGCGCGCCACTGCCCAACTGACTTGGTGAGGATCGGAGGAGGTGCCTTGTCGCTCCCGAATACGCCCTCGCCGTCACGCAAAGCGTCCGATGATCCCCTGCAGGCGCTCCCAGGATCTTGCGAGCTGCCGTTGCGGCGCTGTCGCGAGGCCCAGCAGCAAACCGGGTTTTGCAGAATCCGGTGATGCATACCAGGCCGAGAGCGGTGCCGGCGCCATGCCGAATGCGAGCGTTTCCCGCGCAATCGCAAGGTCCGGTGTGCCGTCCGGCAAGCGCAACAGCACCGCCAGCCCGGCAACAGTCGCCTCCCCGGGGCCGGACGTGAGACATTTCAGCAATGCGTCGCGCTGGGCGGCATAGACGCGCTTCGTGCGCCTCAGATGCCGCATGTAATGGCCTTCGCGCATGAACTCGGCGGTTGCGAGCTGCACCGCCGGGCCGGGAGGCGGCGCGAGACACGCCGCGACCTCCGCGAACCGAGGTGCCAGCGCCGGCGGCGCGACGAGGAAACCGAGTCTCAGCGCAGGGCTGATGGTCTTGCTGAACGAGCCGATGTGAATGACGCGCCCGGCGCGATCGAGCGAGGCGAGCGCCGGCGCAGCGCGGCCATCGAGCTGCAATTCGCTCAAATAGTCGTCCTCGATCACCCAGGCTTCGCTCCGGGCCGCCCAGTCGAGGAGGCGGAGGCGCCTTGCGAGCGAAAGTGCTGGCCCGAGCGGCGCCTGCTGCCCCGGCGTGACGACAACCAGCGCCGCATCCGGGGCATGGCGGATGCCATGGTCGACATCGATGCCCTCCTCATCGACAGGGACCGGCGCGAGGGACAATCGCGCGAGTTCCAGCCCACGCCGGCTGAACGGGAAACCCGGATCCTCTACCCAGGCCTTGCGCCCCTCGAGGCCAAGCACACGCAGCGCCAGTCCGAGGCCGTTGGCATAGCCGCCGGTAATGATGACCTCGGAGGGCGAGCACTCGATGCGGCGCGCGACGGCGACATAGGCGGCGATTTCCCGCCGCAGTTCCAGTTCGCCGCGCGGGTCCGGATAGATCGCGGGCGCGCTCGATTCCGCGCGGACGGCCTGCGAGCGGATCCTGGCAAAGAGCGTCGCGGGAAAAGTTTCCTGCGCGGGCACGCCCATCTGGAAGATCGCGGGGCCCGCCGTCATCTCCAGGTACTGCTCCATGAACGAGCCGGGATCGGGCGGCTGCTCGACCCGGGCGATGGCGGCTGGCTGATCCGCGACGCGGGTTCCTGCCGCGCGCGAGGCGACGATGAGCTGGGCAGCGGTCAGCTTCTCATACGCCGTTCGCACCGTGCCGCGGGCGACGCCAAGCTGGGCTGCAAGGTCCAGCCAGGACGGCAGGCGCGCGCCCGGCGCCAGCACCCCGCTTTCGATCGCGGTGCTGATGCCTTTTCGTATCTGCTCGGCCAGTGGCGTCTTCGCAGACCGGTCGAGCTCCAGTTTCAGCGGCTGGTCCATGTTCTCTTGGTACACGATTTTTGCCGGTTCTTGGTGCTTTTTTTAGAACCAGAAGACCGTCATTTCTAGGCGGCAACGAAGAAACGTCATCATGACCATGAGCAAAGGAGAACCGTCATGACGATACGATCCGCAATTGGCGCTGCCGGCGCCGCCATCGCAATCGCCATCGCAATGCCTGCCGCAGCGCATGACCTCGGCGAAACCGTTACGCCCCACTTCGAAAAGGCGATACCCAACATTCCGGGCAAGACGCTGAGCGCACTGATTGTCGACTATGAGCCGGGCGGGACCTCGCTTCCGCACGACCACGCAAAATCAGCCTTCATCTTCGCCTACGTCATCTCCGGAGAAATCGAGTCGAAGGTAAACGACGGCCCGACCGAGACCTTCCGCGCCGGCGAGAGCTGGTACGAACCGCCGGGGTCCGCCCATCTCGTCAGCCGCAATGCGAGCAAGACCAAGCCCGCAAAGCTGCTGGCGGTCATCGTCCACGACAGCGGTGAAAAGAACATCACCACCCCCCGCGACTGAACCGGCGTTCGAGAAACCGAATATCTTCAAGGACAAAATACGTGAGCAAGCGTCTCGACTACAACCAGATCGCACCAGCCGGCGTCAAAGCCCTTGGCGGAGTCTATGGCTATATCATGCAGAGCAGCCTCCCTCCGGTGCTGGTCGATCTGGTCTATCTTCGTATCTCCCAGATCAACAACTGCGCCTACTGCCTCGACATGCACACGCGTGACCTCATCAAGAAAGGCCAGACAATCGAGAAGATAGCACTGGTGCAGGCATGGGCGGAAGCCGGCAATCTCTTCGACGAGCGTGAGCGGGCCGCCCTTGCCTGGGCCGAAACGGTGACACGCGTTGCCGAGACTAACGTGCCGAACGAAGCCTACGAAGCCGTGCGTGCGGTGTTCGACGAGCACGAACTCGTCGATCTCACGATCGCGATCGGCCTGATGAACACCTACAACCGGCTGGCGATCAGTTTCCGCAACACGCCACAGGCTGCACTGGAAAAGTAACCGGGCGCCTCCATCGAGGCGCTCCAGATCATCCCACGACAAAGTGTCTAACGACTTTCCGTCAGGAACTGCGTTATTTCGATGGGTTAGATGCATTTCGCGGCCTCACCGCACAGCACGCGACCGTCGCGTGACGGGTTTGGCGCATACCTTTCCGCCCTCATCCCTGTACTTGTCACAGGGATCCAGCAGCGCCGCGTCTGCGGCGCGGAAAGTCTCATCAGCCCAAGGACTTGGGCTGGCTGGGTTCCTGTGACAAGCACAGGAATGAGGGCGGAGAAGAAGCGGCAACCGACGAAACAGCAGTAGGCTGCCGCCGTGTACTGCGGTCTCACCGATACCGCGAAATGCTGTCAAATCAGGGAGTTGACAATGAAAATATTCATCGCAGGTGCCACGGGCGCCGTCGGCTTGCCGCTGGTGCGGGCGCTCTTGCCCCTCGGCCATCAGGTGACCGGCATGACGCGGCCCGGCCGCGGGGCGGATCGGCTACGCGAGCTCGGGGCCGCAGTGTCTTTCGCCGACGCGTTTGACCCGAAGGCGGTCCACCGCGCGATCGAAGCGGCAGCGCCGGACGTGGTGATCGATCAACTCACCTGGCTTCCGGCCGACCCCGCCGAGATCATCAAGGCGATGCCCAACGATACCCGCCTTCACCGCGAGGGCGGCGCCAATCTCATCGCCGCGGCGGAGGAACTGGGTGTCCGCCGCTTCATCATGCAGTCTCGCGGCTTCTATCTGGAGGCTCCGGCAGGAGCGCTCGCCGACGAGACCGCCAAACTGAGGTACGACGCGCCCGGCGAGATCGGCGAGAGCACGCGCACCATCGGCGCCTATGAGGACCGGGTGCTCGCCTCGCCGTCGCTCGACGGCGTCGTGCTCCGCTACGGCTTCTTCTACGGCCCCGGCACCTGGTACCGGCCGGACGGGGCCATCGCGGAGCAGGCGCGCAACGGCGAGTCGGCGATCATCGGCGCAGGAAACGGCGTCTGGTCGTTCGTGCACATCGACGACGCGATTGCCGCGACGGTCGCATCGCTTGACGCCGAGCCGGGTATCTACAATGTCGTCGACGACGATCCCCTGCCCGTCTCCGAATGGCTGCCCGCATTCGCCCGCTGGGTCGATGCGCCGGAGCCCCGGCGGGTCAGCGTGGAGGACGCGCTGAAATCGGCAGGCGAGGAAGCAGTCTACTACCACACCCGCCTGACCGGGGCCTCCAACGGCCGGGCGAAGGCAAATCTCGGCCTCGCGCCACGGCCGCTTCTGTGGAGGGACGCTTGAGGCTTGGGCAACAGGCGGAATATTCAGGAAGCCTGCGGCCGCCTTTCTGCGTCTTTCCTTGCTGACGGCCCGTCCGCCGCGAGCAGTTGCTGCGCCATGCGCTTGGCCTGCCGGACAGGCTCGGCGGTCCGGGTTATTTGCGCGACCGCAACCGCCCCCTCGTGCAAAAGATTGATCTCGGCCGCGATCCGCTTCGGCTCGGCACAGCGCGCCGCGTGGGCGAGTTCCTCGAAATAGGCGAGCGACAGGCGCTTGTGCATCAAGGCTGCGCGGAACACGGGATCGACAGCGTCCTTGTGCTCCCCCGCCGCGCTCAGGAAAATGCAGCCGCGGAACTGCTTGTCGCGGACCGTGGTTTCGAGGAAATCGAATGTCGCCAGAAGACGTTCGGCGGGATCGCTCGCCAGCTGCTCGACAAAGCTGCGCATGGCGTTGCGGTCCTCCTCGTCGCGCCGTTCGAGCGCCGCCAGGATCAGGTCTTCCTTGGTTTCGAAGTGCCGGTACAGCGTCGTCTTGGCCACCCCCGCCTCTGCGATGATCAGGTCGATACCCGCCGCGTGATAGCCATGGTCGTTGAACAGCCGGAGTGCGGTGTCGAGCAGGTGACCCCGGATCTCTGAACGGCGCATCTCATCCTCACAATAGGTAACAGATCTGTATCGTTTTCTAGCGGCAGTGCAGGGCCAATGCAAGGGCTTTCCGAGACATCTCTGCAACATTGCGTGAGGCTCAGAAATCCTTGTTCTCTCACGCTGGCGCTTGATCCCGACACGATCCGCTTCGGCTTTGTAAAGTTCCTGCGTCCCTGCCACACAGCTCTATACTCACGTGTAGCTGCATTCCCACCGTTCCAGCCGCCAATATCGGCCTAGTTCCCCAGGGAACTCACCTCCTTTGGGGTCTCAGAATTCGCCTTGTCAAACGATACAGATCGGTATATTTTTTCCTCATACGATACAGATCAGTATCGTTTATTCACAACACCGGGCGATCGTCCTCCGCGGACAACTAAGGAGCGAGGGCGGAGTCCTGGCTCCGCTCGCATGCCGATTTTGCGTTCACAGAAATCACCATTCTCAATCCGGTCGCGCCGGTTGGTTCAATGAAAGGAACGTCCCATGTTTATCGCATCTATCCTGTTGAAGTTCCGCGCCCACCAGCGCTATCGCCAGACCCTCCGAACGTTCAGGCAATTGAACGATCACTTGCTCGAGGATGTCGGCATTTCCCGCAACGATATCGATGTCATTGCGCGCCGGCAGTACCACGAAGAAGATCGAAGCGGCATCACGGCTGACACCGGACGCGCACCGCTGACGCGGCAGGAGATCGCTTCATGAACACGCACCACGCCAGGGTTCTGATCATCGGGGCCGGACCGGCTGGCTATACAGCCGCCATCTACGCCGCCCGTGCCAACCTGAAGCCGCTCCTCGTGACCGGCCTGCAGGCCGGCGGCCAGCTCACCATCACGACGGATGTCGAGAACTACCCCGGATTTGCCGAGCCCGTTCAGGGACCCTGGCTGATGGAGCAGATGCGGCTGCAGGCGGAGAACGTCGGCACCAACGTGGTGTATGACATCATCACCTCTGTCGATCTCTCCAGGCGCCCCTTCTATCTTAAGGGTGACTCCGGCGACACCTACATCGCCGACGCACTCATCATTGCGACAGGGGCCCAGGCCCGATGGCTTGGCCTTCCCTCGGAGAAGCTGTTCAATGGATTTGGCGTCTCCGCCTGCGCGACCTGCGATGGATTTTTCTATCGAAACAAGGAAGTGGTCGTTGTCGGCGGCGGTAACACAGCCGTACAGGAAGCGCTTTACTTGTCGAATCTCGCCTCCAAGGTCACGATCGTCCATCGCCGCAATCGGTTCCGCGCGGAGCCGATCCTGCAGGACCGTCTCCTGGCGAAACCGAATGTCGAGGTCGTCTGGAACCACGTCGTCGACGAGGTCATTGGCGAACGCGAGCCGAGGAAGTCGGTGACGGGCGTTCGCATCCGCGACGTGAACACGGGTGACGTGAAGGAACTGCCCGCACACGGCCTCTTCGTCGCCATCGGCCATGACCCGGCAACAGCGTTGTTCCGAGGCCAGCTCAACATGGATGAGGCCGGCTACGTCAAGGTTGGATCCTGGTCGACGAAAACAGCCGTCCCCGGAGTTCTGGCCGCCGGCGATGTCATCGATCCGGTATTCCGTCAGGCGATCAGCGCCGCCGGAATGGGGTGCATGGCGGCCCTGGAAGCCGAGAAATTCCTGGCCGAGCATTCACCGGAGCCGGTCACCCTGGCGGCCGAAACCCGTGAAACGGAGATGGTTGAAGCATAGCGGCCGACGCGCCACGCCCGGCCCCTGAGAAAGCGCGGACCTCGACCCGTAGTCCCTTTTGCCGAAGGTCCGCGCTTTCGGGAGGCCCTTCTGGATGCCCTTGCATTCGAACAGCGCCAGAGTAACAACCAGTGTCTCTCTTTGCCGAAATCGACGGCCGTTCAATCAAAGCCACGCGAGATGCGATCCATGGACATCCATCAGGTCAGGTACTTCCTCAATCTGGCTGAAACGTTGAACTTCACGGAAGCCGCGCGCCGAAGCGGTGTCTCGCAGCCGAGTCTGACGCGCGCGATCCAGCGTCTGGAGGAAGAACTGGGCAGCCCGCTGATCTATCGCGATGGCAAGGACAGCCGCCTGACGGCGCTCGGCCGCGACATCCAGGCCGAGTTCATGCGGATCGAACTCGCGCTCAGGAACGTGCGCGAACATTCCGAGAGCACGGTGCTCGGCCGGCGCCGCATCCTCGACATCGCCGTTGCACCGACCATCGGTCCCGCCCCATTTGCCGCATTCTTCGACGACGCGCTTCGCGAGCTTCCTTCCGTGAAGATCAACATCCACCAGCTATTGGCCGGCGAAGGTGCGAACGAGGTGCTTTCGGGCAAATACCACGCCTGCATCCTGCCGCGGGCGCCGCGCCCCAACCCGAAGCTCAACGTCGTGCCGCTCTTTCGCGAGCGATTCCTCCTCGCCTGCGCGGAGAACCATCCGCTGGCGGCCGAAAATGTCGTCAGCACCGGGGAGCTCGCCGCCTATCCCTTTGTCGACCGGCTGGCCTGCGAGTTCCACACCGAGATCACCGAGCACCTGATGGACCATGATGCCGTCATGCAGCCGCGCTTCAGTGCCGAGCGCGAGGACTGGGTGCAGCAGATGGTCGCCGACGGCCGCGCGATCTGCATCATGCCCGAGCGGTCCGTCGTCGTGCGGGGCATAGTGACCCGCGCAGTCGAAGGAATATCCCTGGAGCGCGAACTCGTGTTCGTAACGGTTTCCGGCTCCGGCACGCCGCGCGAGATCCGCAAGATCGCTGAGTTGGCGGCTCGGCGCGACTGGGCGACGTGAGCGGGAGAACCGGCTTTTTCGCGCGGCTATGGAATCTATGCACGTCCGATATTGGGAATTCTCGTGATCCCTCGCCATATTCAGGCAGCAAATACAGCAACGGAGACAGGCAATGACCTATAAAAAGACCGACGAAGCGGTCAGCAAGCTGACGCCCGAGCAGTATCGGGTGACCCAGCAGAATGGTACGGAACGCCCCTTCACGGGCGAGTATAATGACAACAAGCGGTCGGGAATCTATGTCGACATCGTTTCCGGCGAGCCGCTGTTCGCCTCGGCCGACAAGTTCGATTCCGGCTGCGGCTGGCCGAGCTTTACCAAGCCGATCGTGTCGGCAAACGTCAAGGAACTGCGGGACCACTCCCATGGTATGATCCGCACCGAGGTGCGCTCGATGCATGGCGACAGTCACCTCGGCCATGTGTTTCCCGATGGCCCCCGAGACCGGGGCGGCTTGCGTTACTGCATCAATTCCGCCTCATTGCGCTTCGTTCCGCGTGAGGACATGGAGGCCGAGGGCTACGGCGCATATATCAACCAGGTAGAGGATATCTGAATGACCGAGAGAGCTGTTTTGGCCGGTGGCTGCTTCTGGGGGATGCAGGACTTGATCCGCAAGCTCCCCGGCGTCATCGAAACCCGCGTTGGTTACACCGGCGGCGACGTGCCGAATGCAACCTACCGCAATCACGGCACCCACGCCGAGGGCATCGAGATCATTTTCGATCCCGAGAAGACCAGCTACAGGCGGATCCTGGAGTTCTTCTTCCAGATCCACGATCCCACCACGAAAAACCGGCAGGGCAACGATATCGGCCTCTCCTATCGCTCGGCGATCTACTACGCCGACGATGAGCAGAAGCGGGTTGCCGAGGACACGATCGCAGACGTGGATGCCTCGGGCCTTTGGCCGGGCAAGGTGGTGACCGAAGTCGAGCCGGTGGGAGATTTCTGGGAGGCCGAGCCGGAGCACCAGGATTACCTGGAGCGCCTCCCCAACGGCTACACCTGCCACTTCGCGCGCCCCAACTGGGTGCTGCCCCGGCGGTCGGCGGCCGAATAACCCGGCCGCCTGTCTCCGGCAAGGAGACCATCCGTCAACTTCGAGGGGGCCCGCCGGATAACGCCGAGCCCTTCAGACCGAGCAAACGATGCCTTCTTCGCCCTCATCCCTGTGCTTGTCGCAGGGATGAGGGCTGCGCCGCGTCTGCGGGGCGGGAGAGTCTTTTCAGCCCAAGGACTTGGGCTGGCTGGTTTCCTGTGACGAGCACGGGAATGAGGAGCTTGGGGTAACGGCTGAGCAAATAACGAGGGATGGTCGGGTATCGATGCGTCAGTCACGCAACCACCGGCGCTCCGTCATCGGGACCGCTACGTGGGGTGCACTGCGCACCAACGCCCTCCCTCATCCCTGTGCTTGTCACAGGGATCCAGCCACGGCCGCGCCGTGAGTGACTCCGTCTGACCTCAACACCGATGATGCGGGAGCGGCACCCCCATTCCGGTGCGCGCTGGATTCCCGTGATGCCGAACCGCAACCGGCGAGCCAGCAGCAGGCTGCTGTCGTGTACTGTAAACGCCTGAAAAGACGCGCAAAGGTGTAGGTACCCGGTTGCCCCGTTGCAGATGTAGAATAGGCGTTTCCTTATAGCAAAGGAGGCGACCATGGCTTTCAACACGCAACGGCTCCAATTTCCCGGCCATTCCGGCGCAACGCTCGCCGCCCGCCTCGATTTGCCCAACGGGCCATTGCGCGCCTACGCGCTTTTTGCCCATTGCTTCACCTGCTCCAAGGATTTCGTGGCGGCGCGCCGCGTTGCGGCCGAGCTTGCGCGCGAAGGCGTCGCGGTCCTGCGCTTCGATTTTACGGGTCTCGGGTCGAGCGGAGGCGAATTCGCCTCGACGAACTTCTCCTCCAACGTCGCCGACCTTCTTTCGGCCGCCGACTATCTCCGTCAACACTATGAGGCGCCGTCATTGCTGATCGGTCACTCGCTCGGCGGCGCAGCGGTGCTGGCCGTCGCCGGCAGCATTCCCGAAGTGCGCGCAGTGGCCACCATCGGCGCGCCGGCCGATGTCGGCCACGTGCTGAAAAACTTCGGAGCGAGCCTCGAGGAAATCGAGACAAGCGGCGCGGCGGAAGTCGATCTTGCCGGGCGCAAGTTCGTTATTCGAAAGCAATTTGTCGAGGACGCCCGTGCGCACCGCATCAAGGACGCCGTTGCGGCATTGAAAAAGCCCCTCCTCATCCTTCACGCGCCGCTGGACCAGACGGTCGGAATCGAGAACGCGACCGAAATCTTCCTCGCGGCCAAACATCCGAAAAGCTTCGTTTCGCTGGACAAGGCCGACCACCTGCTCACCGACCCTGAAGACGCAGCCTTCGCGGGGCGAATGATTTCGGGATGGCTGACGCGCTATCTCGCCGCCGACACGCCGCAGGGCACGGGCCTGGTCGAACATGTCCGCGTGACGGAGACGGGCGAAGGCAAGTTTCAGAACGCGGTTCAGGCCGGCGGCCATCGGCTTTTTGCCGACGAACCGGAAAATGCGGGCGGGCTCGATTCCGGTCCCTCGCCCTATGATTTCCTGTCGATCGCACTCGGCGCCTGCACCTCGATGACGCTGCGCCTCTATGCCGGTCACAAGGGGCTTACGCTCGGCCGCATCGGCGTCGACGTCTCGCATGCCAAGGTCCACGCCAGGGACTGCGAGGAATGCACCGAAGCGGAACGGGCCGGCGGCGCCAGGATCGACCATTTCGAGCGCGTCATCTCCATCGATGGAGAAGTCTCGGAGGAGCTTCGCGACAAGATCGTCGAAATTGCCGGCAAGTGCCCGGTCCACCGCACGCTCGAAGCCGTGGCGAAGATAAAGACCGTCGTGAAGTCATAAGCCCCCGCACGTTCAAAAGCGCCACGACGTCCTGCCTCGTCGGTTGCGGTGTGGCAAGGCTTTCCTCGGATCTCTCATTCCTGTGCTTGTCACGGGAATCCAGACAGCCCCTACAGCGCGGCGCGTCTGATCAGACGCGCAAAGGACGCTGTAGCACTTTGAATTGCTGCATGTTTTTATCCTTAAATCGGCTACGATTTAAGGATACATGCAGTCCTTGGGCTGAAAGGCTCTTCCGCGCCGCGGACGCGGCGCTGCTGGACCCCAAGCACAGGGATGAGGGCGAGAAGAGCATCCCAGTTGCGTTACTGCCGTGCACCGTGGCGTCTGAAAGACACCACAGAGCTGTAGGGAGTGCACGATAGCTTCAGCCGTCCTCCCCGAACGGCGCCGCATGTGGTTCCGTCCATGCGGCGGCTAACGCGACCCTGCAATCCTGTGGTACTCTCCCGGGAGGACATGATGAGGGGCCTGATGCGATGTTGCGCGTGTTGGCGTTGATCCTGTTTCTCACCGGAATTCCGATGCAGGCCGCCGCCGCGCCTCCGGATGCGGCGCCTTCGGATGTCGATCTGGAACTCGTGCTGGCGGTCGACATGTCGGGCTCGATGGACATGGAGGAGGCGCGCGTGCAGCGCCTCGGCTACCTTGAGGCACTGAGGCACCCGGACTTCCTCAACGCCATCAAGGGCGGTTACCTCGGACGTATCGCCATCAGCTATTTTGAATGGGCGGGGCTGGTGAACGAAGACTCGGTGCTGGACTGGCAGGTGATCGCGGACGCCGGGGACGTCCAAGCCTTCACCGCCCGGCTCGAAAGCCGCCCGGTCGGAACGCGGCGCGGCACTTCCATCTCCAACGCGATCCTGTTCGGAACAAACCTGATCGAGTCAAACGCCTATTCCGGAGCGCGCCGTGTCCTGGACCTTTCCGGCGACGGGCAAAACAACACCGGACCGCTGGTCGCGCCGGCCCGTGCAGCCGCGCTAGCGCGCGGGATCGTCATCAACGGATTGGCGATCCTCATCCGGCCCCCCAATCTCGGCGTTCCGCTCGATCAGTATTATTCGGAATGCGTCATCGGAGGCCCCGGCTCCTTCATGATCCCGGTGCACGAGCCGGAAGACTTTGCCGTTGCCGTCCGCCAGAAACTGCTCCTCGAGGTCAGCGCCCGCACGCTTCGCCTGGCTCCGCGGCCGGTCGCCGCGACACCTGCAGTCGATTGCCTGATCGGCGAGAGGCTCAATCCGAATTTTATCGAGCGGGTATTTCCGGAATTGAACCGATAGATCGTCTCAGCGGACTTTCTGAACCACGAAGCCCAGACGGAAAACGTCAGATATCGCCGATTACCATCCAGACGATGAGAGCCGCGAGGAAAACCCACATCGCGACGATTGCGACCAGCCCGCCTCGACTGGTGGGCCGCTCGGTGCGCTTCGTTGCCTCGGTGCGCAATTGCGCCAGAACGTCGTCCGGGATCAGCCTGATGACGGCGATGATGCCGAGCGGGACGATGACGAGGTCGTCGAGATATCCGAGGACCGGGATGAAGTCGGGGATCAGGTCGATCGGCGACAGGGCATAGGCCGCGACCGCCCCGGCTGCGAGCTTCGCATACCAGGGAACGCGCCGGTCACGCGCCGCCAGCCACAGGACGATCACGTCCCGCTTGATGCCTCTTGCCCATTTCTTTGCCCGGTCCAGCCACTGCATGTTCCCTACTGCAGGTTTCCTTAAATCGTACTCGATTTAAGACTAAAAACATGCAGCACGTCAAAGTGCTACAGCGTCCTTTGCGCGTCTGATAAGACGCGCGGCGCTGTAGATACAAGATTCTCGCCGGCGCCGCACTTGCGTCTTCGGCACGGGTCAACAGCAGGACCATCGGCTTTAGAGTGATACCCGATCCGATTGGATCGTTTTGGAAACCGGTGGGGTTCGCAGGTCGCAGCCTCTCGGAGCCGCCCAGTGGCTACACCCCCCTCTGCCCTGCCGGGCATCTCCCCCACAAGGGGGGAGATTGGCCGCAAGCAAGGCCCTGCCAGACGGCAAACTCGCAGATGGCCGAAGTCATCCAGTTATCGCCCTGCGCACAGGGTCATTAGAGCAATTCCAGGAAAAGTGTGTACCGGTTTTCCGTCCGGAATTGCGTAGTTTCAACGAGCTAGATCCTTTCAGTGTTTCCATGAAACAATGAAATGATCTAGACGCCGCGCGTAGAGGGTCAGTAGTTGAGCGCACATTGCCGCTTGCAATCTCCCCCCTTGTGGGGGAGATGCCCGGCAGGGCAGAGGGGGGTCTTGGGGCGTCCTGATTTTCGCGATTGCCACCTAATCGTGCTCTAAACGACGCCGAATATCACGTCGCCGGCGGTGAGAGCCTGAAGGGAAACGCCTTCGATCAGCAGCCCGTACGTATCGGAGCCATTGAAGGCGACGTAGACACCGGAGGCGGTGTCGGTGGAGGCCGCGAGAAAATCGGCGTAATTGCGGATGCCGGTATTTTGCTCTGCGATATCAGAAAACGCGATCACGTCGCCGCCCCCGGTTTCGAAGTCGCGGATGCGGTCGATGCCCTGTTGATCCGGGCTTTCAGTGGACCAGAGAAAGGTGTCCGCGCCGCCACCGCCGACCAATATGTCGGCGCCGTTTCCGCCGCTCAACAGATCATCCTGGGTGCCGCCATCGAGAAAATCCTTGCCGTCGCCGCCGAAGGCAACGTCGTCGCCGACGCCGGTCGATAGGGTGTCGTTTCCTTCCCCGCCGTCGATATGGTCGTTGCCGCCTTCGCCATTGAGCCGGTCGCCACCGGTGCTGCCTTCGACGCGATCGTCGCCGGCGCCGGCATCGACGATCACATAGTCGAGATTTCCGCCGATCACCGTGTCATTGCCGCTGCCGAGCCCGACGCTGGCACTCTCGATGCCGCGGAAGATCGTGCCCGTGGATGCCCGGCCAATGCTGAAATCGATGGTGGCGTCGCTCAACCGCACCCTTTCCTCGATCCGGACCCAGTCCTCGCCAAGCCCACCATCGACCTCGGCGGAATAGAGCGTCGTCGTGATGCCGTCGTTGCCGGCACCGCCGAAAAGGCGGTTTGCGCCGCGCCCGTCGACGATCATGTCGTCCCCCGCCCCCGCATCGACGAAGTCGTTTCCGGCTTGCGTCTGGATGACGTCTCTGAGGACGGTCCCCTGGATGCGATCGTTTCCGCTTCCCGTCGTCAGTACGATCTCTTCGACATCGTAATGCCGGACGAAAAGATGCCGCTCGTCGATCGTCCGGTATCCGAGAATGCCGTGACCGTTCTCGCCGTTGAACACGACCTGGTCCGAAACCGCGGAGAGATCGATCGTCAGTCTATCGTCGCCGCTTCCGCCGAAGACGGTGCTGCCCGTTTCGACGAGGATGAAACGGTCGTTTCCCTCGCCGCCGTCGAGGCGGTCATGGCCGCCCGTATTGGTGATGGTATCTTGCCCGGTTCCCCCTTCGACGACATCGTCGCCGGCTCCGGTCGAGATGGTGTCGCTGCCCGCCGTTCCCTTGATGCGGTCGTTGCCGCTTCCCGCCGTGAGCCTCAGCCACTCGGTATCGTGGAAGAAAATGTGCCGTTCGTTGGCGCTGCGGTACCCGATGATGCCGTGACCGCTCTGCCCGTTGAACTCCAGGCGGTCGGAAGTCGTGGAGAGATCGATGATCAATCCGTCAAAGCCGACGCCTCCGGTCACGGCGCCACCCGTGCCGACGAGGACGATCTGGTCGTCACCCGTGCCGCCGTCGAGACGGTCGTAGCCGCTCGAGCTCGTCAGGATATCCCATCCGTCACCGCCGTCGACAAAGTCGTCGCCGCTCCCGGCATCGATCTTGTCCCAGCCGGGAAGATCCCAATGTAGTCGGTGTCGTCCGAACCTTGCAACACGTCACCGGAATGCGAGCCTTCGATCTTGGCCATGCCGTCCTCCGAACTCTGCCCGCGCTGCAAATATAATTCGCGCGCAAATATAAACTGACATCAATTGAAATGTACACGCATGGTCACGGCCTAGCAACTTTAAGTTATTTCGCGACTTCAGGTAATTTATTTCAAAAATTATATTAAGACTCGCTCGATGCAGGTGAATTTCACAGGATAGCAGGTGAACTATATTAGAGAATTGACTTTTAATTGATCGGCAACCGCATCCAACACCAGCTTTGGACGCCCGCGATGTTCTCGAGGCGAACGATGGAACGCGTCGGAGGATTCGAGCTCACGCGCTGTGCCGCGTCACTCCGGCAGCCCGGCCATCCGCAGCCCGTCGGCGAGCCGCGCCAGATCCTCCTGGCGATGGATCGGCATCCAGTCCCGGATGCTGGAGACGCTGAGGGACGGGTCGAGCGCGCGCAGCCGCTGCATGGCCTGCCGCGCCTCCTCCGGACGTCCGGACAGCGCATGGCTTGCGGCCACCACGACGGCAGCGGGGAGCAAGCTCGGCAAGTTCCCCCGCGCCTTCTCCGCCCAGGCCGAGGCAATGTCGAAGCGCCCCGCAAAAAAATGCGCCAGCGCCATCCCAACCTGCATCCGGAACATTTCCGGATCCAGTGGACTGAGCCGGACGGCATGCGCCAGATGCTCGATTGCGGCGTCGGTTTCGCCGCGCAGAGCGCGCAACGTACCGCCGAGGAACCAGGCCGGGGCGAGATTCGGATTGAGGAATCTTGCCCTGTCGAGGAGCGCAATGCCGCCGTCGAGGTCACCGGTGAGATGGGCGAGCGCATGGCCGCCTCTCGTCAGCGCCACCGCATCGTCGCGGCCGAGCTCCATCGCGAGCCGCGCCAGCCGCGCACCCTCGGCGATCTCACCTGGAGGATCGGTCATCCATCCATTGACCTTGCGCCAGAAATGGCACCAGGCCGCCATGCCGTAGGCGGACGCAAATTCCGGATCGAGCTCGGTGGCCCTATAGAACAAGGGCAACGCCGCCTCGATCGCCTCGCGGGTGCCGCTGTGCGTCTTCGCCATGCCCCGCAGGTAATAGTCGTAGGCGTCGAGGCTCTCCGTCGGCTTGCGCTTGGCGCGCTCGATCTCCGCCCGCTCGAGTTGCGGCGCGATCGCGCCGACGACGCTTTCGGCGATCTGGTCCTGCAGCTCGAAAATGTCGTCGAGCATGCCTTCGAAGCGTTCCGCCCAGAGGTTCGTGCCGGTCGTGGCGTCGATGAGCTGGCCGGTGATGCGCACCTTGTTGCCGGATTTGCGCACGCTCCCCTCCAGCACGTAGCGCACGCCAAGCTCGCGGCCGACTTCCTTCACGTCCACCGCCCGGCCCTTGTAGGTAAAGCTCGAATTGCGCGCGATGACGAACAGCCAGCGCATCCGCGACAGGGCCGCAATGATGTCCTCCACCACGCCATCGGCAAAATATTCCTGCTCGGGATCGCCGCTGAGGTTGAGGAACGGCAGGACGGTGATGGAAGGCTTGTCCGGAAGGACGAGTGCGGGCGGTGGCGGCTCCCTCTGCTCGCCGGAGCCGTCTTCGACGGCGCCTCGCCCGTCGGGCTGGCGCAGTTCCCCGGTCTCGTCAACGCTGATCGCGCCGACGAAGCGGAAGCCCTTGCGGGCGACGGTACGGACCAGGCGCTGCTCCTCGCCGCTGTCGCCGATGGCCTTGCGAACCGCGTTGATGTGGCTGGTGATGGTCGATTCCGAGACGATCCGACCGCCCCACACCGCGGCGAGCAGGTCGTCCTTGCTGACGACGCGGTCGCGGTTTCTGACGAGATGCAGCAACAGGTCGAAGACCTGCGGCCCGACGGCGACCACGTCCGCACGCAGCGTAAGCTCCCGGCGCTCCGGATCGAGCGCGTAGTCTCCAAACACGAACGGCACGTCGGTATCCCTCGGCGAATGCTTCCGTCCCTTGATAGCACGGCAGCGCGTGCTTAGGGCGATTCCAGGAGAAGTGTGTAGCGGTTTTCCGTCCGCAGCTTCGAAGATCAGAGCATCCGGCGCCCATCGGGCGACAGCACGTAATTGGGTTTCGCGGATGCTTTTTCGCCCTCATCAAGTCAGTTGAGTCGTGACGCACGGCCGTCCCCCACCCTCCCTCATTCCTGTGCTCGTCACAGGAATGAGGGACGGAGGAGAACCTTGCCGTAGCCCGACCGACGAGGCGCGGTACGCTACTATCGTGCCCTTCCGGCAAAGCCGTCTTGGACGAATAACCAAGCTTCCTTCAAGCTCAATTCAAGCCCCCCGCAAGGACTTCCCTTAAGCGCTGGGGCACTCTCCACCCAGATCGACGGCAATGGTTGCAGTCGGAAGAAATGGAGAGAAGCCATGAAGATCGTCGTCATCGGGGGCACCGGCCTCATCGGATCGAAGCTTGTGAAGATCCTCAAGGACCGTGGCCACGAGGCGCTCCCAGCCTCCCCCAACACGGGCGTCAACACCATCACCCGCGAGGGGCTGGCGGAAGCGCTCGACGGCGCCGAAATCGTCGTCGATGTGGCCAACGCGCCGGTATGGGAAGACAAGGCCGTGCTCGAGTTCTTCGAAACGTCGGGCCGTAACCTGCTGGCCGCGGAAGCTGCCGCCGGCGTCCGCCACCATGTTGCCCTGTCTATTGTCGGTAGCGAGCGGCTTCCGGAGAACGGTTACTTCCGGGCGAAGGTCGCGCAGGAAAACCTTATCAAGGCATCCGGCGTTCCCTACACCATCCTGCGCGCCACGCAGTTCTTCGAGTTCGTCGGCGGCATCGCCCAGTCGGCCACCGTCGGCGAGGAGATCCGCGTGTCGCCGGCGCTGTTCCAGCCGATCGCGTCCGACGACGTGGTGGCGGCCCTCGCCGAAGTCACGCTCGCAGCCCCGGTGAACGGCACCGTGGAAGTCGCCGGCCCCGACGCGATCCCGCTCGACGAAGTGGTCAGGCGCTTCCTCAGGGCCACGCAGGACACGCGCAAGGTCGTGCCGGACGTCCGCGCCCGTTACTTCGGCGCCGTCCTCGACGATCAGTCCTTGACGCCCGGCAAGAACCCCCGCCTCGGATCGATCCGCTTCGAGGATTGGCTCGCCCAGCCAAAGGCCCAGTAAGCGGTCATTCGTGCATGTTCCCAAAAGCGCGAGGCCCTTTTGGGAAAGACAGGAACTGACCACGCCCACCACGGAGTGACCAGGTCCCTCAACGCAGCAGCTCTGGCGGAAGGCTCCATCACCAGGGCTGCTTCGATGCTGGCGGCAGGATTTCCGCTCTGTGCTCGCCCCAAGAGCGGGCCTCCGCGAGGCGGCGGCAACCACGCCGGCATTCTCGCTCGACCGTCAGCGCGCCTAAACCGCCGAAAGGCGTCGTTCACGACGCCTCCGCAGTTCTCCGCCATTCCCGTATCCCTGTCATCCTCGGGCTTGACCCTTTGTCATCCTCGGGTCAAGCCCGAAGATGACAGGCAAGACGAACGGCGGGCATCTCTCTTGCTCCTACGGCGAGCACAGACACGAGGATCGGGCGGACCCTACCGCATCGATAACAGGAGCGTGGCGGAGACGATCGCAACTCGTCCCCACGCAACCAAAGCGTGGTATAGTCATCCCTTGCGGGGGACCGATCCATGTTCACGCAGATGACCTTCAAGGCGCTCGAACATCGCGGCTGGAGCGAGCGCGCCCGGATCTATGATCACTATTCGGGCCGGTTCTGTCGCTTCGGCATAGCGGCGCTGATCGATGCGGCCCGCATCAGCCGCGGCCAGTCGACGCTCGATGTCTGTTGCGGCACCGGGGAGGCAAGCCTGGCGGCCGCCGCGCGTGGCGCGATCGTCACCGGCATCGACTTTTCCGAGGAAATGATCGCCGAGGCGAAAGCCAAGGGCGGCAACGTCGATTTCCAGGTCGGCGATGCCGAGGCGCTCATCTTTGACGACGCTGCCTTCCATCGCGTCATCAACAATTTCGGAACCCTGGATCTCGCCGACCCGGACAAGGCGATCGCCGAGGCCGCGCGGGTGCTGAAGCCCGGCGGCCGCTACGCCTACACCGTCTGGCGCGGCCCGGACGTCTCGCCGCTGTTCCGCATCCTTCCGGAGGTCGTCAGTGCCCACGGCACGCTCGATGTCGACCTGCCGCCCGCGCCGCCCTTGTTCCGTTTCGCCGACCGGGAGGAAGCGATGGGGGCGCTCTCGGCGGCGGGCTTCACAGACATCACCTTCGCCGGAATACCCGCCACCCTCGACTTCCCGCTCGCCGAGCTTTCCGACTTCTTCCACCACGCCTTCGTCCGCTCGACGATGGTGCTGGAAAGGCAGGAGCCGGCCGCACGGGCCCGGATAGAAGAGGCGCTCGGAGAAAGCTTCCAGCCCTTCACCGAGAACGGCATCGTCCACCTGCCGCTCCCCGCCCTCGTCGTCAGCGCCACGCGCGCCTGAACGAGCCGCCGGGTTGGCGAGAGGAGCGTCTGGCTGTTTCGAGGAACCCGGGAGATGACACGGCCGACATTCTCGATCCGATTGATCTCCGCGTGTGAAGTGGAACAAGCAGGCCCATGCGTTCACGCACAGGCATGAATCTACAAACCACGCTCAAGAAAATGAATAGGTCATTGTAGATGGTATCAAGGATATCTTAGGGGAGCCGACCTCCCCGATCCATGGACCTTAGTCTGACGCCGGAGCGGTAAACGTCTTAATCCAATTGCCCGCAGCCCCGCCCGACATATGTTGTTCTGAGCACCAGCCCGCGACATTGGTGCCGCTCTGGACGCCGAAGGTCCCGGGGCCGACGCGATTGCCTCTCAAACCGCTCAGGCACCTTCGCACCCTACAGCGCCGCGCGTCTTTTCAGACGCGCAAAGGACGCTGTAGCACTTTGAATTGCTGCATGTCTTTGTCCTTTAATCGGCTACGATTAAAGGCGACATGCAGTAGGGAGGAGGTGCGCCATGCCATCCCACATTCCCCTTCAAGATGCCGACATGCTCAGCGCAATCTTCGAGGACTTGCTGCAGGATCATGAAATATCGCGCTATAGCGCAGTGGCAGACGGTATCATGACACGCTTGATCTTCACCTATGACCTCGGTATTCGCGATCCCAAGCTGCTGAAAAGGCTTACCGTGCCCTTTCTATAGCAGCGCTGATCCCTGATCGGCCCACGGACTATGCACCCCCCAGTCCCTCCGCACTCATTGCAGTCCGGCCCTTGGCCAAAGCGCCGCGCGTTTGAACTGCATCGTCGCCGTCGAACCCCGATCATGGCTGCGAGGCCGTACCTTGAAGGGCGACCGGAACCCGCGCGGCACCGTTATGTTTTCGCGCATGACGGAGTCGCGGCGTGCCTTTGGCCAGTTTGTCCTCGATCCCGCCCGCGGCCTCCTGCTGCGGCATGCCCTCGGGCGTAACCAGCACCGGCACCAGGCCGGCCGGGTTCATGGCGAGGAATTCCGCCGAGCGGTGCTCGCCGTTCAGAATATCTATCCTTCTGAATTCGTACGCTATTTTTCCTTCCTCGAGCACCCATTGGACCAGCGGTGCACGGGTGAAGTCACCCCCATGGAGAATGTACATCGGGCTCTCCCTGCTGCGCCCAAGCGTCTCCATAAACTTCGATTCCGGCTGTCAAGGTAGCTACACGATCAGGTTGAAGGCTCGCTTTCGCCAGCATTACATCCGGTCGTCACGCCTCCCGAGTAACCTGTGCCGGGAGGGCGTGAGCGGCTCTATCGTTTTGCCGCACACCTGATGCCATTTGCGATCTCCCAAGGCGCGTGGCACAGGTCAACCGAGGATAAGAAATGAGCAAATTCGCCAACCTGGCTCTCGCAGCTTTCTTGACTGCAGCAATCGCCGCCGGCAGCGCCTCCCCTGCATTTGCAACCGGCAGCTACTACAAGGGCATATCAACAACGCCCGTCAACGAAGGACACCAGAACGGGAAATACAACCCGGAAGCAAAAAGCGTGAACAAGCCGCCGCCGAGAAACGGCGCATACTACAAGGGCGTATTCCGCAAGTAGGCCTCCATGAGGAACAATGAAAATGCACCCTCTGGAACTCGCTTTATGGTACCGTAGAGCGATCGAACTCCACATCAGAGTGTGCAATGAACGGGTCGCCGCCGAGAGCATGGTGCTAGTGGGCGCAATCGTTCTCGGCGGTCATCTGGTGGGGATATTTTCGCACAGAACGACAGCCGTCGGGTCGCCAGTGCAAAAGACTCGGAGCTTATCGCCATGGAACACGATCCCATGCCCACCGGGATTCTCGCCGGCCCAAGCTACATCGAGAAGATGTCAGACGACGAGTTCTATAAAATGTGCGAGGTTGTGCTGATCAACGCCATGAAGGATGCGCCAGACGCCTCCAAGCTGGGCCCGGTGACGCATGAGACAGCCGAAAAGGTGCGTCGCATTGTCAAGGCCAGCGGCTTCCACTTCTCGCAAACGGCCCATCACGTCAGTACCGCAGCGAGTATCGCCGCGACGTCGTTCGTGATGCTGGGAGAAAAGCCTACGCCCGAGTACGTAAGGTCGGTCATATATCCTTGAACGCAAGGCCCCACCTGGATCGGCCGTAGCTAGGAATTCCCTCCTCGTCACAGGTGCCACCGCGCCCAAGTCCTTGGGCGCAAAAGATTCCTGCCCACTTGACCGGGCCACACACCCACCGCACGCCGATCAACCCGCCCGCTGCCTGCCGCAAACCTCGCGCACGCATCCGCGCAGCCAGCGGTGGGCCGGATCGGCGTCCAGCCGCGGGTGCCAGAGCATCGAAACCGTGATTTCCCGTGTGAAGACCGGCAGCGGAAAGCTGTGCATCCCGGCCCTGAGCGCCCCCGTGTGCCGCTCGGGAACGCTGGCAATCAGGTCGGAGGCGCGGGCGAGCGCCAGCGCCGCGGCAAAGCCGCCGACGATCGTGACGATCTCGCGTTGGAACCCAAGCGCCTCCAGCGCCTCGTCGAGCGGCCCCTTGTCGAGCCCGCGCCGCGAAACGAGCACATGCCGGCCGGCCGCGTAACGGGCGGGCGTCACCTCGCCCTCGCAAAGCGGGTGTCCCATGCGCACGACGCCGACGAACCTGTCCCGGAAGAGCGCCTGTGTGCGCACCTCCGGACTGGTCGCCTCCCCGACGACGCCGGTTTCGAGATCGACGGTCGCCTCGCGCAGCGGCCCGCTGCCCCGGTCCGGCTTCGGCACGAAGCAAAGCCGCACGCCGGGCGCCTCCCCGCCGACGCGGGAAATGAGATCCGGCCCGAAATTCTCCACGAAGCCATCGCTGGTCCGCAGCACGAAGGTCCGGCTCAGCCGTTTGAGATCGAGCTTCTCCTGCGGCCGCAGCACCGCTTCCGCCTCCTCGACCAGTCGCCCGACGCGCTCGCTGAGCTCGAGCGCGCGCGGTGTCGGCACCAGGCCGCGCCCGGCCCGGACGAGCAGCGGATCGCCCGTCGCCTCGCGCAGCCGCGCGAGCGCCCGGCTCATCGCCGACGGGCTCAGCCGCAGCCGCTTGGCCGCGCGGGCAACGCTGCCTTCCGAAAGCAGCACGTCGAGAGTGGAAAGGAGGTTGAGGTCGGGCTTCTGCATGCGCCGACTATAGCGGACGGTGACATGGCGTCAAACGCACGAATGAAGTGCAAACGATGCGCATTCCGCCATGTCTCGCGAAAAGCTACCTTCCGGCCAGCCGTTCTAAAGCCGGAAAAGGAGTTCATGCGATGACAATCACGACGCGACCAATCGAGGCGATCGCCGAAGGGGGCGAACGGGCGCCCTCCTTTCGCTGGGCGCTCGCCGCCCTTTCCCTCTCCATGCTCTTGTCTTCACTCGGCACCAGCATCGCCAATGTCGGCCTGCCGGCCTTGGCCGATGCGTTCGGCGCCTCCTTCCAGGCGGTGCAATGGGTGGTGCTCGCCTATCTTCTCGCCATCACCACCCTCATCGTCAGTGTCGGGCGGCTTGGCGACATGGTCGGCCGCCGCCGTCTGCTCATCGCCGGCATCGCCCTCTTCACCGGTGCCTCCGTGCTTTGCGGCGTCGCGCCCACGCTCTCAATGCTGATCGCGGCGCGGGCTGCGCAGGGCCTCGGCGCCGCGGTCATGATGGCGCTTGCGATGGCGCTCGTCGGCGAGACGGTGCCGAAGGAGCGAACCGGCAGCGCCATGGGGCTCCTCGGAACGACATCGGCGGTCGGCACCGCCCTCGGTCCCTCGCTCGGCGGCCTCCTGATCGCCGGCCTCGGCTGGCGGGCGATCTTCCTCGCCGGCGTGCCGCTCGGCTTCGTGGCATTCTTCCTCGCCTTCCGCAGCTTGCCCGCGGACCGCGCGGGCCCCAAGGATCGCACGGGCTTCGACACCACCGGCACCGTGCTGCTGGCGCTGACGCTCGCCGCCTACGCGCTCGCCATGACGATCGGCCGCGGCAGTTTCGGTCCGCTCAGCATCGGCCTGCTGTTGGCGGCGATCGTCGCCGGTGCCCTCTTCCTGTTTGCCGAGGCGAGAACCGCTTTCCCCCTGCTCCGCCTCGCAATGTTCCGCGATCCGGTGCTTTCCGCCGGCCTCGCCATGAGCGCGCTCGTCTCGACGGTAATGATGGCGACGCTGGTGGTCGGACCGTTCTATCTTTCCCGCGGGCTCGGGCTCGATGCCGCGCTCGTCGGCCTCGTCATGTCCGCCGGCCCAGTCGTTGCGGCACTGGCGGGCGTTCCCTCCGGCCGCCTTGTCGACCGGCTCGGCACGCAGCCGACCACCGTCGCGGGGCTCGCCGCGATCGCCGCCGGCGCGTTCCTCCTCTCGCTGCTCCCGGCAGGTTTCGCCATCGCCGGCTATGTCGCGCCGATCGTGACCGTTACCGCCGGCTATGCCCTGTTCCAGGCGGCCAACAACACCGGCGTCATGAAGGATGTCGGGCCTGGCGAGCGGGGCACCGTTTCCGGCATGCTCAACCTTTCGCGTAATCTCGGCCTCGTCACCGGCGCCTCCTTCATGGGCGCAGTGTTCGCGCTTGCCTCCGGCACGAGCGAGATCACCGCGGCAGCCCCCGACGCCGTCGCCGCCGGCATGCGCGTCACCTTCGCCGTCGCCGCGGTCCTGATCGTCGGCGCACTGGTCGTCGCGGTCATCAGCCGCGCTTTCGTAAGCCGCGCTTCGGTCGCCGGCGACGCAGCGTGAGGTCGCTCGGATGGAGGCTCTTCGGCTACCACGCCAGAAATCACCTAAATTTCGCTGTTTGACCCCTAATTTTCAGTATTTCAACGGCGCCGTCTCAGTGGCAATATATTAGCGTCGGGAAATATTCTGCCCGCATTCACCCGCGCCGCGTCCGGCCCCTCCCCGAAACGGACGGCCTGCAGGACGGACTTAGAGAAGCCCCAGCTTCCCCTAATGGCTGGGGCTTTTTCCTATCCTTGAAACTCAGGAACGGGCCCGAACCGGCGCCAACCTCGGAGCGCCGGGATAAGCGCAAGGTAAGCCGCGAAGTCCCTTCGGGTCACTGGCGGGGGGGGGGGGGAGCGTTTCTGATGAACGCTCATCGAGCAATTGAGAGATGGCCGTTACCAACTGTGCCATGTCGAAGGGCTTTTCAAGCATGACGCTTTTCGGCACACCTCTTGACGGGAAATCGACAGCGCCGTGCCCGCTGACATAGACCACCGGCATCCCGGGATCGATCTCCCGCGCGACACGTGCGACCTCCCAGCCGTCCGGGGATTCGCCGAACCGTATATCGGTAACGATGCCTTGGATGGATGAGTCGGCGGCAGTCAAATGTTCTATAGCCTTGCTGCCGCTCGTTACAGCGACGACGCCAAACCCTGCTTCGGTGAGCGCGCACTCGAAATCAAGCAGCAACAGTGCTTCGTCGTCGGCTATCAGTATGGCAACCGTCTCCACTCTGTATTGCCTCCGGCAGGATCGTTCCGAACGCGCAGCAAGGCAAACGGTTCCCCTTTTTGGTGAATTACTGACACATAGCGCCTCGCAGTCGCATTTTCTCTACCCGGCGGTGGGTGGGCTGGCGCCAGGCCACTCACCTGATGAGGTCGAGCGCTCGCCCGAGCGTCTGAAACACCCGATCGCCGAGGCACTGCGAAACGTTGAACCGCATGAACGCCCCGGCGGACTGGGAAAGGCTGAAGGCATTGCCGGGCGCCAGCACCACGTTTTCGGCCAGCGCCTCCCGGGCAATGCCGGCGGCGTCGAGCCCGGCGGGCAGCCGGCACCAGAGAAACATGCCCGACTGCGGCTCCAGCCAGGGCTCGATGCCGAGCTTTCTCAGCCGGGAGCCGGTCTCGGCCATGGCGCGCGAGAGCCGCGCGCGGAGCGCCTCCATGTGCTTGCGATAGCCGCCATCCCTCAGCACGTTGTAGGTGAGCTCGGCCGAAAGGCGTCCGCCGCCGAATGCGGTCGCGATCTTCAGGTCCACCAGTCCCTCGATCCATTCCGGGCGCGCCGCGATGAAGCCGCAGCGCGCCGACGCCGACAGCGTCTTCGAAAAGCTGCCGATGTGGACGACGCGACTGAGGCCATCGAAGGCCGCCAGTCTTGGCGCGGGCGTCAGCTCGAAATCGGCAAAGATGTCGTCCTCGACGATGGTGAGGTCGAACTGGTCCGCGACCTTCAGCACCCGGTGGGCAACGACGGGAGAGAGGACCGCACCGGTCGGATTGTGGATCGCCGAATTGGTGATGTAGAGGCGCGGCCGGTGCTCCGCGACCACCTTGGCGAAGGCTTCGATGTCCGGCCCTGTCGGCGTATAGGGCACGCTGACGATCTTCGCGCGGTGGGCGCGCAGCAGCGCATGGAAATTGAAGTAGCACGGGTCATCGACGAGCACCGTATCGCCGGTTTCGAGAAAGAAGCGGCACAGGAGATCGATCGCCTGGGTGCCCGACTCCGCGAGCATGATGCAATCGGGCGAGGCTTCGATGCCGCGCTCCATCATGCGCCGCGCGAGCAACTGCCTGAGCGGCGGAAATCCAAGCGGCGTTCCGTAATCGGTGAGTGCCGCGTCCTCCGCCCGCGACAGGCCGCGCAGACCTTTTCGCAAAGCCGCCTCGGGCATCCAGGATGGCGGCAGCCAGCCGCAGCCGGGCTTGAGCGTCGCATCGCTGCTTTCGAGCGACTGACGGGAAACCCATAGCGGGTCGACGGCGCGGTCGAGCCGCGGTCCGATCTCGGCCAAGGCCAGCGGCACCACCTGTCCCGAAACGTAGAAGCCGGATCCCGGTCTCGACGCAATCACCCCTTCGGCGACCAGGCGCTCGTAGGCGTCCACCACGGTCGAGGTCGAGACCTGCATGGTCGTGGCGAAAGCGCGGACCGACGGCAGCTTGCTCCCCGGCGTCAGGCTGCGGTTGGCGATGCGCTGCCGGATCGCGCTCATCACCGCTCCAACACGTGTGCCACCACCCTCGGCTGTCGCTGCAACGTCCATCTGTACTGCTCCATGATGCATAACAGTTTTGTCTAACTGTATTGGATTGTCTCTGGCGACGCCAGCGACTTCGGCCGATACCGACATGAAAAAGGAGAAGGCCATGGAAAAGACGACGAGCGGATGGATCAACGGCTTTCTCGGCGTGCTGATCTTCAGCGGCTCGCTGCCCGCGACGCGTGCCGCCGTGCTCGATTTCGACCCGGTGTTCCTGACCGTTGCGCGGGCCGGCATCGCGGGCCTGCTTGCCCTGTGCCTTCTTCTTGCCTTTCGGGAGAAGCGGCCCACAACCGACCAACTCCTCTCCCTGGCGATCGTCTCCCTGGGTGTCGTGGTCGGGTTCCCTCTGCTGACCGCCTTCGCGCTTCAACACGTGACATCGGCGCATTCGATCGTCTTCGTCGGAATGCTGCCGCTCGCGACCGCGGCTTTCGGCGTGCTTCGCGGCGGCGAGCGCCCTCGCCCCGCCTTCTGGATGTTTTCCGTCGCGGGAAGCCTGCTGGTTGTCGGCTTCGCGCTTGCGCAGGGCCTGTCGGCCTCGCCCGTCGGCGACGCCCTCATGCTTGCGGCAATCGTCGCTTGCGGGCTCGGCTATGCCGAAGGCGCGAAACTGTCGCGCACCCTTGGCGGCTGGCAGGTGATCTCCTGGGCGCTCGTCCTGTCGCTCCCCGTCATGCTCTCGATCGCGCTTGCCCTGATGCCGTCGTCATTCGCTGAGGTGGGCATGCCCGGCTGGGTCGGCCTCGGCTATGTCTCCCTGTTCAGCATGCTGATCGGCTTCATCTTCTGGTACCGCGGACTGGCGCAGGGCGGCATCGCGGCGGTCGGGCAACTGCAATTGCTGCAGCCGTTTTTCGGACTGGCGCTGGCCGCGACCTTGCTCCATGAAGAGGTGAGCCTCACGATGCTCGCGGTGACGGTCGCCGTCATCCTCTGCGTCGCCGGCGCACGCAAGTTCGCGAAATGAGCGATCCTGTGCTTGAATGTCGCCAGCAATAGGAACGAGACTCGATGTACACACCGCCGGCCTTCAGAGAGGATGATCGCGCCACACTCCATAGGATGATGCGCGAGGCGCGGCTTTGCCACTTCGTGACGGCCACCGCAGATGGCCTGATCGCGACGCCGCTGCCGTTGTTTCTCGATCCCGACGAAGGCGAGCATGGGACGCTGTACGGCCATCTCGCGAGGGCCAATCCGCAATGGAAGACCCCGCCGATCGGCGACGGCATGGCAATTTTCATGGGGCCGGATGCCTATATCACCCCCTCCTGGTACGCATCGAAACGCGAGCACGGCAAGGTCGTCCCGACCTGGAACTATGCGGCGGTGCATGCCTATGGACCGGTGGAATTTTATGACGATACCGAGCGCTTGCTCAACGTCGTCACGCGGCTGACCGATCTTCACGAAGGGCCGCGCCCGGAGCGGTGGGCCGTGACCGATGCGCCCGAAGCATTCGTTCAGGCACAGCTCAAGGGCATCGTCGGGCTCAAAATGCCGATCACGCGGATCGAGGGCAAAAGCAAGATGAGCCAGAACCGCCCGGCGGCGGACAGGGCGGGCGTTGCCGAGGGTCTGGCACGCAGCGAACGAATTTCGGACCGGATCGTGGCGCGGTTGATTCCAGGCGGCGGCGAATAAAGGGCAAACCTTCGCTCGCAACACGCATTCCGCCGCGGCTCGTCCGGTGTTATGGTGTGGAATGACCCGCGATGCAGCCATAGCGAGAGCGGAGGCTTACTTCGATTCCGGTGCTTTCCGGGATGATCTGGCGCGTCGCGTCGCTATGCCGACCGAGAGCCAGAACCCGGAGCGGGCGCCGGTGCTGGCCGAATACATCGAAACCGAAATGAAGCCCGCTTTCGAAGCACTCGGGTTCACCTGCCAGACATTGTCCGAGGGCAACTGGCCCTTTCTCCTTGCCGAGCGCATCGAGGACCCGGCGAGGCCGACCGTGCTCGGCTACGGCCACGGCGACGTCGTTCGCGGGCTTGACGAGGACTGGAACGAAGGTCTCTCTCCCTGGCGAATGACGGAGCGCGACGGCCGGTGGTACGGACGCGGTGTCGCTGATAACAAGGGGCAGCATTCGATCAACATCGGCGCGATCAAGGCCGTGCTGGAGACGCGCGGCGGACTTGGCTTCAATGCCAAATACCTGATCGAAATGGGAGAAGAGCGGATCTCTCCGGGCCTACGCGAACTGGCCGTCACCCACAAGGACTTGTTTCGAGCCGACGTCCTGATCGCGTCGGATGGACCACGCCTCTCGGCCGCGCGGCCAACGGTTTTCCTGGGTTCACGCGGGGCGGTCAGCTTCGATGTCTGGGTGGAGGCGCGCGAGGGCGGCCACCATTCCGGCAACTGGGGCGGTCTTCTTTCCGACCCGGCGATTGAGCTTGCCCATGCTCTTGCAAGCATCACCAGCCCGACGGGCGAGATCCGGATTGCGGAATGGCGCCCGCAGGATATTCCGGACGACGTTCGGCGCGTTCTCGCCGACTGCGACATCGAAACCGGCGCCGGCGATCCCGAAATTGATCCCGACTGGGGCGAACCCGGTCTGACGCCGGCGGAAAAGCTGTTCGCGTGGTGCTCGTTCGCGATCCTCGCCTTCGAGGCGGGAAACCCGAAGACGCCTGTCGGCGCCATTCCGCCGCGGGCCTGGGCGCGCTGCCAGTTGCGGTTCGTCGTCGGCATCGACGCAGAGGATATCCTCCCTGCGCTTAGACGGCATTTCGACCGCCGCGGCTTTTCGCATGTGCGGATCGCTCAGACCAGCGACGCGGTCTTTCACGCCACACGGCTGGATCCCGCGCATCCATGGGTCAACTGGACGGTGGACTCGATTGTGCGCACCACCGGCAAGAGACCGGCCATCCTGCCAAACCTCGGCGCATCGCTGCCGAACGACATTTTCTCCGATGTCCTGGCCCTTCCGACCGTCTGGGTCCCGCATTCCTATCCCGGGTGCTCCCAGCACGCGCCGAACGAGCATCTTCCGCTCGTGATCGCCCGCGAGGGTCTGGCGCTTATGGCCGGGATCTATTGGGATCTCGGCGAAGCGGGCGTGCCGGGACAACATCAGTAGCGGTTGCCGGGTGATGCCGGCGAGTGTCGTGACCCGGGCGCGGGTCATTGTACGCCGTCCGTTGCGACGCCGGCTTCCTCATGCTGTCGCCCGAGGCCGACCCTTGCGACCTGATGGCGACATCAAGGCACGCGCACCTGCAGATTGGTTGATGCTGTGGTCTCGTTTGATACGCCCGCCGTCGGCTCCAGCCAGTCGACTGCAGCTATGGCGAGGGCGAGAGCAATGGCCGGCGCTGCGAGCGCTGCCAGGAACGCGAATCTCTTCATTGCCGGCATCCCGGAAAGGCTTGGCACAAACAAGATAGGCCGTGGTTGGGGGCGGAAATCCTCGCTCAGTTGCAGAAAGCTTAGGGCACTCATCCACCGAAAGTATCAGACCTAAGTCCGATGCGGCGTGCCAAAGGTCTGATACCCGTTGCCGAGCGTTTCTCCGGGTGCATAGTGCAGCGCATAAACGCCTGCGGAATCAACGGCTAGCCCCCGCCGCCGTAGGCGTGAGAGGTCCCAGAGCGATGCTCCCCGCCCCCTTTTGCATCACTCTGGGACCTTCCATTTCTTGCCTGCAGTACTGCGCGTCGGTGAGACGCGCGAAAACGGCGTAGCATCTCGAATTGCATGCTTCGTCGGTAAATCGGGTAGCGGCGCGGCAGCTGCTTCTTCGCATGGATCGGCCCGGCCCCGCCGGCTTGAAAGGCCCTACAGCGCCGTGCGTCCATCAGGACGCACAAAGGACGCTGTAAGTCTTTGAATCTACGCATCGTGCTTTCCGAAAATCGATTCCGATTTTCGGGCCGATGCGCTAGACGAATATCCTGGCGCATGCCGCATTTCGGGTGCATGCTATGAACATCGGTGGCAAATGACACGGGCGCCCACTGGCTGAGAGATGCGCGCGCTTTCGCCCCAACAGGAGCCGCGGCCATGTCTCCCTCTCGCGACTTTCAAACCGGTCTCATCTTACCGGCCGACATCGACTTTCTTCAGGGCGTTTTCAATTCGACACTGGAGGCGAAAAAACTCCCGTGCACCAGTCCTGAAGCAGAAGCGCTCGCCAAGAGGCTCTTTAGCCTCTACCAGGCGGGCGTGAGGAGCCCTGCCGAATTGAGCGCGTTGGTGGCGTAGCCGGGAAGCTCCCTGCCGGACGGATAAGACGCGCGGAGCCGGGAGCCGGCCCCGCATGGGTAACGAAGATCAGCCCGCGATCGCCGCGACGACCGGGACGACGTGCGGCCAGACCTCGAGCGATCCACGATAGATCATGTCGAGCGCGACATAGAGGATGATCGCCAGACCGATATAGGCGATCCAGTGGTAGCGGTTGAGCAGCTTGGCAATAAGGCCCGCGGCAACGCCCATCATCGCGATCGACAGCATGAGACCGATCACCAGCACCGTCGGATGCTCGCGGGCGGCACCTGCAACCGCAAGCACGTTGTCGAGCGACATGGAGACGTCGGCAACGACGATCTGGATTGCCGCCTGCATGAAGGTCTTCTTGTGCGGCTCGCCATTCCCCTCTTCCGCGCCGTCCCCCTGGGCGGCACGCAGCTCGCGCCACATCTTCCAGCAGACCCAGAGCAGCAGGATGCCGCCGGCGAGCAGCAGGCCGATGATGTCGAGAAGCTGGACGGTCACGCTGGCAAGCGCGATGCGAAGAACGGTCGCGGCGAGAATGCCGACCAGGATCGCCTTCTTGCGCTGCTCGGCCGGAAGCCCGGCGGCGGCAAGGCCGATGACGACGGCGTTATCCCCGGCAAGCACCAGGTCGATGACAATAACCTGCAGAAGCGCCAGCAAGCCGGCAGACGTAAAAATTTCCATGATGTGTTGATCCCCACTGAGCAAAGCGGCTCGGCATCGCTACGGATAAATCATCGATCGATCAAGTGGCGATACCGGTCTCAACCAAAAAAACTGGAGTGCGCCGTCACGGACGGATTAAGCGGCTGGCGCGATGCCATTGCTCTGGTATGCGCCGAGCCCCTCTATTCGTGCTCGTCACACGGACGCGGCCACAGCGCGTCGGCGAACAACTCGTCCTTGCCCGGTGCGATCCGACTGTGCATTCGCACGCGACACCATCACGCCGGACTGAAGATTGCCCTGATCCGCTGCCGGAGCGCCCGCTTGTACATCCGGAACCACGGCGCCACGCGCTTGTTCGCGTGCTGCTCGAGCGCCTTTCTCAGCACGATCTTTTCCTTCGCCGTATAGTCGGTCTCGGCGATGATGCGGCGTGCGATCTCGACATATTTCCGCCGCGCCGCCAGCCGTTCGGCCGGTTCCAGGTGGTAGCTTCCCTCGCGCATGATCCTCTGCGTGAAAGTCGCCTCGGGCGCGAATGCCACCTGGCCGTTGACCATGGCTCGCATCGTCGTGAGGTGGTCCGCCGCCCAGGCATAGGGATAGTCCCTGAGCACCTCCATGTCCTCGGCGACGGCCTGGCGCCGCCAAAGGCCGTAGAACCAGCTCGGATGGCAGCCGAGCAGGGTCGCCTTCGCCCTCGACAAGCGATCGGGGCCCTCGCTCACCGGCAGCGGATAATCGGCCTCGCGCCCCGTCGACGTGTTGATCCGGTGGACAGGAGTGACGGCCAGGCGGGCTTCACCCTCCCGGTCGAGCGCGTTTACCGTCACCTCGAGATGGTTCTCGTCCGTCAGGTCGTCATCGGCCCGCCACATGAAGTAATCGGCCCCGCAGAGATTGAGCGCGTTTCTGAAATTCTCCATTACTGGCACGTTGATGTTGCTGCGAATATGGCGGAAGCGTTTGTCCTTTCGCGCAAATTCGGCGCAGATTTCGCTGGTGCCGTCCGTCGAGGCGTTGTCACAGATGACAACTTCGAAGTCCTCGAAGCTCTGGCCGCGTATGCAATTCAAGCTTTCGAAAATCGTCCCGGCGCCGTTGTAGGTGGGAACTGCGATACTTACGCGAGCCATGTTTTCCCCGTTGCACGCCCTTGTTGACCTGCTTATATATGCGGCGCTTGATCAGCCCCCTGCTCAAACACACGCCGCCGGCGTTGACAAGCGTGTACGCCACCGCCCGCCTCAACGCAAGGCTGCATTCATGCCGAAAATTGACGTTTGCATCGTTGCCGCCCGGCGTCCCGACCTGCTCGCCGCGACGCTCGAAAGCCTGTCGAAGCGGATGCTCGATCACTTCGAGATCGAGAACGTCTACATGAACCTCGATCCGATCTTCGGGGACGAGGACGCCCACGCCGCCTGCCTCGAACTGGTCCGCGGCCGGTTTCCGGGGGTGGTCGTCTTCGAACCGGAAACGCCGAGCTTCGTCGGCGCCGTCCGGCGGCTTTGGTCGGCCACCAGGGCAGATTTCGTCCTGCACCTCGAGGACGATTGGGTCGCCCTGACCGACATCGGTCCGGCGGTCTTCACCGCCTTCCAGGATCCCGCGATCGCGCAAGTGTCGTTCCACACCGCCGAGCAGAAATGGGACATCGCCAAGCGGGGCCATTTTCACAAGCGCAATGAATACTTGCGGCTGTTTGGCATCAAGATCCCGAAGTTCACCGCCTTCCCGATCTTCACCACCTCGCCGTCGCTTCTCCGAGGTCAGTTCGTGCGGGACTGCGCGCGCCTCATGGACCCGGCGAGAGATCCTGAGAAACAATTCTATTACGGCGTGAACCCGGCGCTGGAACAATACGTCCGCAGCAGGAAGAGCTATATTTTCTCGCCCCAGAAGCGCCCGGTGATCAAGGACATCGGCCGCGACTGGCAGAAGGAAAAGAAGATCAAGAAGGTCATCCGCGACGCCAATTCGGTCTGGGAAGCGGTTGGATAGTCTTCCTCTCGCGGGCTGAGCCCGTACCCCCGTATGCTCTGCCGTCTAAGTGTATTGTTATCCGGCAAGGCAACCGCATTCCCTTTGCGGGACAGGCACCGGAGCAACATGCGATTCTTCCGAGACGACGCGAGGGCTCACGGTGGAGGACGTCAGCGAAAGATCGTATGAACGGCTAACGTCGGCAGACCTGGAAAGGATTGCCGCCGCCGCGCTTCGTGCGCTCGCCGCCATCTTCGATCGTGCTCCGGTCGCCGGTCTTTACCGCGATCGCCTGCTCCTTCTCGCGCTCGCCCAAGGCAGTGCGCTGCACTATCTGAACGGCACGAACGGGCTGAAGGACATCGACGTCTGGGCCTTCTTCGCGGCCGGTCCCAGCAAGCCGTTTCCGCACCGGAAGCGCTGGTGCGTGGATTTCGGCCCCTCCCGCTTCGGCCGGCACCCGGCCGATCTCGGCTATTCCGGCCGCCGCCTCGACCTCATGGGCCGGTCGATCGCCGCTGCCGCCGGCGAACCGCCGCAGCAGGCCGTGCGGCGATGGCTCGGACAGAAAAACCGGTCCGCGATCGAACTCAGCAAGAAGCCGATGTTCTCCCTGTTTCCACAAGCGTTCTTCGGCGAGCGGCTCAACTAAGCAATTCCAGGAAAAGTGTGTAGCGGTTTTCCGCCGGGAATTGCGTTGGAACCACGCAATTCCAGGAAAAGTGTGTAGCGGTTTTCCGTCCGGAATTGCGTTGGAACCACGCAATTCCAGGAAAAGTGCGTAGCGGTTTTCCGTCCGGAATTGCGTTGGAACCAAGCAATTCCAGGAAAAGTGCGTAGCGGTTTTCCGCCGGGAATTGCGTTGGAACCACGCAATTCCAGGAAAAGTGTGTAGCGGTTTTCCGCCGGGAATTGCGCGGGTGCACCGCAAACGCGATTGACTCCCGCCCAAAAGAGAACATAATAAGAACACCTATCGGCGATGCAGCCGCCAATCCGAAATTCATCGTAGCAAGAACTCCGTCCATCCACGGAGAGGGAGAAGCCATGTCCGCCGCGGAGCGTTCCGACATCGAGGAATTTGACGAGTGGCTGGACGAGGTCGCAGCCGCGCTCGCCTGGCATGGCGGTGACGCCGAGGCGACGATCCGCACCCTGCTCGCAGACTGCAAGCACCTGCGCGAGCAGCTGGCGCTCGCCCAGATCGCCATGGGCATGGGTTTTACGCGCGGCTGGTCGCCCTCTGCGGAACGTCGGGACGAACTGGCAAGCCGGGGATAGGGCGACCATGGCAATTCCCGCAAAGTCCGCCGCGATCTTCCGGCAGGATTGCAATGTTTCAAATGGTTGGCGCCATTCCTTTAGAGAAACGTTGAAGCGATCTACCGGCCGATCGCGCGCTCCTGCAGTTCCTCGCCGATGAAGCAATTATAGGGTTGCCCATACTGGACGGGACTCAGCCTCGGCTCCTCCAGCCGGCTCACCTTCAGTCCGGAAATCTCGATGACCAGCTTGGCGAGAATCGCTGCCGCAAACTCGTCGATGTGCTTCACCTTCAGGAGAAAGGATCCCGGGCCGCCAATGACGCACTCGCGGTAATAGGCGTCGAGATCCGGGATCGACGTTGAGTCCGGCTCGCTCCGCAGCATGATCGGAAGGCCGTCGATCGTGATCCCCTGGGCAATGGTGTTGTTGCGCGCGAGAGGCGCTGGCGCGCCGGCATTGTTGGGTCCGTCGCCCGATACGTCGATGACGCGGCGGCTCGCCCGAAAGGGACTCGTCTGGAAAAGCGTGCGGCCCACCGCCAGCGTGTTGGAAATCGACGTGAAGCCGATGCGTTGCATCGGTTGGCGCTCCAGGGTCTCGGCGAATTCGTGCGCGGTCCGGGCGTCGTAAAGCAGCGTCCACGGCATCACCTGAACCGCCTTGCCGCCCCATTCGACATAGGTGACGGCAATCTTTCCAAGCGGCCCGCCGCGCAATGCCGTGATGACCTCCGGACTGCGGAAGGCCTCCACATAGCCGGCTCGCTGGATGCTCAACTCCTCCGGCTCCATCGAATAGGAAACGTCGACCGCAATGACGAGTTCGAGGTCGACGGCAACAGGTTCGGCGAGCCCGGGTCCGCTGAGGAGGCAGAGAGCAGCAACAAGCGACCATCGGCGTTTCGTCATGGCGGTTACCTACTGTTTGCTTCCTGGATCGTAGCCGATCTACGGATAGAAACATGCAGGAATTCAAAGTGCTACAGCGTCCTTGCGCGCCTGACGGGACGCGCGGCGCTGTGGGCGCGATGGGATCCGTTTGGATTACAGCACGAGCTTCAAATTTCAGGAAGCACGCAGTTATCTCAACAGGCCGGCTACGATCCGCCCGGGAAGGCGGTTTCCGGCGTCTCTGCGTCGTCCTCCTACTCCGCGGTCGTCCTCAGGCTTGAAACGCAGCTCAGAGGAAAGCGCCTCGCGCACCGGGATGGCAGCTCGATCCTGGATCCTAGGTGAAGCCCGAGGAAGACGGAACAAGAGGAAAGTCCGGCATCAAACAGCGGGCCGGACGACCGCCCAGGCCCTTACGCGCGCTCTTCGCCGGCGGAGCGTTCCCGCGGGCCCAACGCAGGCGAAAACGTCCATCAGTCGTCGTCGGCCGGGCACGGCCATTTGGTGGGGACAGACAGGCCGGCCGGCAGCTTCGTTGCCGTGTCGCCGCAGGCAAGGTCAACCTGCTCCTGCTTGAGCCCGGTCGCGGCCGAGAGGTCGAGGCCTTCTATCCTCGTCAGGAACAGGAAGGCACGGTCGAAATCGATCGGCCCCTCGAGGACCGCACCGCTGAGATTGGCGCGCGAGAGATTGGCCATCGAGAAGCGGGTGCCCGTCAGCACGGCCTCATGGAAGTTGGCGCGTCCGAGCTCGGCCTTCTCGAAATCGGCGCCCGTCAGGCGTGCGCGGCTGAAGTCGGTGCGCTGCAATTCGGAGCTTACGAAGGAGGCACCCTCGGCGGAAATGTCGGAAAAATTACCGCGATAGGCCTCGACCCGGGTGAAATTCGCCTTGTCCGCGACGGCGCCGGCGAGCGAAGCGCGCATCAGCGTCGCCTTTTCGAGATTGGCTGCGCGAAGCGTGGCGCCTCTGAGGTCAGTCAGCGTGAAATCGGTATTGGCCAGATTGCCGCCTTCCAGGTTGCTGCCGCCGAGCATGAGCAGCCGCTTGTTGCAGTCCTGCCAGTCCGTTTCCGGTCCGGCCGAACTCTTGCAGTCCGCCGCCCCGGCGAAGGTCGAGGCCGTCACCGCGAGAAAGAAAGCCGCCGCAGCAAAGACAAGTCGCGATGCGCGCCCCGCGGCCGCCGGACGGTCCCGTCCTCCTCCCGTCGGCGAAATCAAACCGGCCGAACTTTCCAGGGTCTTACCAGCGATGTACATCCCGTTGCTCCAGCGCCCGCAGCGAAAAGAATTTTATAGCAATTCAAGGCGTTACGCCGATCATTGCCCAACAGAAAAGACACGCAATGATCGTCTTCGTCAAGACCGCGCATGCGCCCGGACGCATACCCGGGCGGCGGCGGCAGGTCGAGTGCCGGCGCGATTTTACGCTCAAGCCGGGCCGGGCTTAAGCGAATAAGCGATCACGGATTCACGAAGTCGGGAATGCCCGCCCCGCCACGGCGCCATGACGGCGCTGTGCGGTCGGAACGGCGAAGCCAGCCGTCAGGCCTGGACGCCCTGGATGGCGGAGACCTGCCATTCCGCGCCGGGTTTGCGCAGGAAGGTCCAGAGCTCGACCGCCTCGGTGAGCTTGTCGGCGTCGCCGCTGACGACGCGGCCGGTCGATCGGTCGCGCATCACGTCGATGCTCTCGTAGCGCATCGCGACGGTTGCGTAGTCCATGCCGTTTTCGCGCCAGGCCTCGGCGACATCGCCCTGGACGAGATGGACGTCGCGCACCTCGTTCCTGACCCCGCTCGTCGCGTTCTCGCTGAGTTCCTCGGCAAGATAGGACATGGCTTCCGGCGTGGTCAGTCGACGCAGCGCCGCATAGTCCTCGGCACCGTAGGCCGCCTGCACCTCTTTCAGCATCGCCTCGAAGCGGTCGAGGTCGCGCTGGGTGACGCCGATTTCGTCCGTTTCACCGGAGGCGGCGGCGGACGATTGCGCGGAGGCGGAAGCCGCGGTCGCAGTCTGCCCGTTCGAGTTCGCGCCCCTGCCCGCTCCCTCGCCTATGGTCGGAATGCGGAAGGACGGCGGCCCCGAAGAGGCAGCGGCCGACGAGCGGGCCGAAGCGCCTGCGCCCGAATAGGCCGGGCGCTGGCTGCCGCGGAAGAACCGCATCGCCAGCGAAACGAGAACGAAGATCAGGCCCATCTGCAGGAGAAGGCCGAGGAAGCCGACGCCGCCGCCAAGGCCGTGGCCAAGCAGCATGCCGATCAGGCCGCCCATCATCAGGCCGCCGAGCATCGAGCCGCCGAAGCTGTTGAAAAAGCCCGGCCTCCGGTTCGTCATCGGGTTCTGCGCTGCGGGATTGGTCGTGGAGTTGGGGGCGGCATTCTGCCGCGGCGTCATCGTCCGATCGATCGGCGCGGCAGTGCTCGGCGCCGTGCGCGTGACCGGCGCGGTGGAAAAGGTGCGGCTGCCGCGCGAGCCGAAGCCGTTGCCGGCCCGCCGTGCCTCGGCCACGTCGACCACCGTCATCATGACCGTGAGACCAACCGCGACCATTGCCAGAACTCGTCCAAAACGCTGCATGCCATCCATTCCCGTTGTTTCCTCCCCGCTGTCTCTTTGGCCGTTGTACCGGTCACGAAAGGCCATATAACGATTGCCGGGGCCAAATTTAAGGGCTGCGGGCGGATTTCCGAGCAGCGATCGCCTCTTAAGCCGGCCGGCCAAGCGCATCGGTGCGGTAGGACTGCGTCTTGAACTTGTTGAGGAAGGCCGTGAACGTTCCCGACGTGCTCTCGATGATCGTCGCCCCGTCCTGCCAGATGCCGTTTTCGACGGCGAACGGTGATGTTACCGGGTCGCCCTGGTTCTGGTGGACGTTGTGAACGCCGAGGCCGACATTGAAGGGCTCGCCGAAGACGTAGCAGCGCGCGGCATTGGTCAGCACGCCTTCGAGCTCGGTCAACGCATCGATCCCGAGCCCCTGGTTCCACGGCGGGTTCCAGCGGATGAAATCGAGAAAGCGGGAAAGACAACTGTTGTAACGGACGAAGCGGATGCCGAGCGGCGGGTGCAGCACGGGCGAGCGGATGTAGTCGAGCGCCCCGGAGCTATCATTCGAGACGAGCGGATGCCACCCGTTTGAAAGCTGGCTGAACTGGCTCATCGAACCGGCGGCAAGCGCAACCACGCGCCACTCGATACCATTCGGCATGTTCTTCGGATCGACGTCGATCGCGCAGTGGTAAGGCCCCTGCGGCGTGCCGACAATCAGGTTGCCGTGGTAGTAACGCCCGAAATCGTCCGGGTCGTCGCGAAAATAATCGAGCTTCGTCCCGATCACGAGCCCATAGCCATCCTGCAACGGCATGTCGCGCCCTCCCCCGGTCGGAAGCGGCATCCTCCCGCATCCCGCGATGCTGAAGCGAAGCGCCAGATCGCGCTAAATTACCATAGGTTGTGAGCTTCCGGTAGCATGGTGCAGGCCGATGCAACTCTACGGCCTCAGCCTTCCTCTGCGGTCAAGTTTCCGGTATTCACCACTTGATTAGCAATCCTGAAATGGAGGTTTGCGCCTTGCCGCGCTTTATCTGACCTCATGGGAGTTCGTGCGTGCGCAAAGTGAAAGTCTTCTCCGCCACCGTCGGCGAGAGCTTCGGCAAGACCATCGAGAACTTCGGCGACAACCTGATGGCCGATATTCTCCAGGATCTGTTTTCCGTCGAGCCGGTCTATGTCGAACCCGCACGGGCAGAACTTATCGGTGTCGGCAGCATCATCGACGCCTACTATCGGTACAGCCGCAAGAAATACGTATTCTGGCGCAAGCGCCCCTGGCGAACGCTGCATGTCTGGGGTTCCGGTTTCATGGACACCGGAACGCCGGCCCTATGGCCACAACGCCTCGTCTTTGACGCGGTTCGCGGCGAATTGTCGAAGGCAAGAGTTGCACCCGAACGCGACATTGCGCTCGGCGATCCGGCGATCCTGCTGCCGCTGATCTGGCCCAAGAAGGCTGCGACGACGTCGGAAGTCGTGGTCATCCCCCACTTCGTCACCTACCAGACCTTTCTGGAACGCTACGGAGCGTCCCTGCCCAGGCACTGGAGGGTCCTCAACCTTCTCGGTGACCCGCAGAAGATTTGCGAGGCGATCTCCGCCAGCGACCTGGTGATATCGAGCAGTCTCCACGGCCTCATCGTCGCCGATGCCTATGGGGTGCCCTCGATCTGGATGGAGCCCCACGGCAAGATAAAGGGCGACGGCTTCAAGTTTGCGGATTACTTCAGCTTCCGCGGCTCGGCCCTGCCCGGCCCCGTCGATTTCGATAGCCTGCTAACGGCTGGCGCCGTTGCTGGCCATGCGCCCGCGGTCCCATCCGCCGAGACGATTGATCGCCTGTTGCGGTCCTTTCCGTTTCGTTGAGATCATGCGGTTCAGTCAGAGCGGCGAAGGATGATCCCAGCGCTTGCGGTTGCTGCTGCCGCACAGCGGATCGACATGGCAAGCCGCATCCTCCTCGCGATTGGGGATACCGCGTCAAGTCATTCACGGCGCGCCGTGGCTGGATCCCTGTGACGGGCGCAGGGATGGCGGAGCGTATTGTCATAGCGGAGCCAAGAAATGGCCGGGGTGTTCACGGTCGCGGTTCGTCAGCCTCATAAGCTGGAGGTTACAGGTTCGAAAATGTTACTTGGTCGGTTTCACAAGCGAGACGACCCGTGGCTTAGACGGCGCGTCGAGCCATTCGATCCACTTATCCCTTTCTTCGATCGTGTCGAAGAACCGCCAGAGCTTGTACTCCTCCTCAGTCGTTTCCAGCATCTCGCCGACGGTGACGAGCTCCATGGGTAAGGTCACCTCGTTGCCGTCGAACCGGACGAAATAGACGCCCTCGGCAGCAAGGCGAATTACCTGGCCTGTCCCATAGCTTCCATCGGGAGCGTCGAGGGTGAAGTACATGCCGGTCAAATTGTCTAAAACTGTTTTGCTCATAGGTCTCGAATGCCAGTCCTGAATAATGCCCGAGATGGGAAGTTCGCCCAGCCTCCGGGCAAAGGCAAGGTGCGTTAAAAGTTACCAGATCATATCAGAGACGATCTCCATTGGAGATGGCAAGCCGCCTGGCTCATAACCACGAAAGACCGGGGTCGATTTCCGGGCCTGCAACCAATTCCCAGAGGGGGCCGTAGGACACACGCCGCATGGAGCCCTGCCGCTGTCGTGGTGACGGCGAAATAGGTCTAGCCCCCGCCCATCGAGAGCCGCTCGCCGATGAAGCCACGACGCCGGAAGGAAGGCGAGATCGCCAAAGCGCAGATCGCACATGCGTGCGGCACCCGCCGACTTAGGGCGGCCTAGTCCCGATCATTCACCATCGCGAACGCGCTGCCGGTAACGCTCTCTATCCTCTTCGTTTGCTCCCGTCGAGAGGTCTTGCCCCGTCTCAATCCGATGGGCGATAGGCTGCCACGGCCGCCCTGGGTTCTCTAGCTCCCAGAGCTTCTTTGCACGGCGCTCTATTTCACGGTCGTCCACTTGTGCCTCCATCATCGTTGCACGCGACCGCAAAGAGCATACCTTGATGGAGCCTTTATAGAGAGATGGCCAATCCGAAATATTCAGATGAGGTCAACCAAACGGGCAGGTTCCGGGCCACCGGCGCTGACATATGCGCACCTCATTCCTGTGCCTGTCACGGGAATCCGGCCTCGCCGCGTCTGCGGCGCGAGAAGGCTCAAACTTTATCGTCGGCGCGGATGGAGATGCCCCCGGTCCGGCTGCTCTTCGCGCAGCGTTGCACAGCTGTTTTAGTCCGACGTGAACGCGACAGGCGCGATGAAGCCCAGTTCGCGCAATTGCTTCGAGCCGGAAAACCGCACCGAATCCGGACTCTGGAAGTCGAATTCGCCGGACTTCTGCAGATCGTCCAGCATCCTGCGATAGGCGGCGGCACCGTCGAAATACTGTCCGTCCGTCACCGCATGCGCGATCTTCTCCTTGTAGTCGGAGAAGAACTTGAAGTGCAGCAACACGCCGGAGATCGCCGGAAAATTCCGCTCGCAGGGAAGCGGCTGGTGAATGCTGACCCCCAAGTTGCATTCCTTGTCCCAGAAGATCAGCGGATATTTCATCAGTTCCAGCACATGCGCGAACTTCCGCTTGCGCGGCCCGCCAGTGATGCTGATCGCCCGCTTGGTATAGGTGATTTCGTATCCGGCGCCGTCGAAGTGATCGGCGATCTCCCAAGGCATCCGTGCGTCCATGCCGTCGAGCGTCGCCGAACCGAGCGGGCCGACCGGGTACATGTCGAGCATGGGCGCCGCGAGGCGCTTGTCGCCGCGCGCTTCGAGCGCCCGGATGAGATTGCGGAGCGGCTGGCGCTCGCACTCGTCGTAGATCAGGAATTCGTCCGAATCGACGTTGAGATACCACCGGTCCTTGCCATAGCGCTCGAACAGCGTCTGGCGCCATTCGCGCCCGCGCCGGGCATCGCGGTAGCGCAACGGCGAACTCCAGACATCCACGTCCGGCTGCGAGCGTAAATATTCGCGCGTGCCGTCGGACGACACATCGTCGATGCAGATGAAGCGCGAAACGCCGAGCCTTCTGTAGTGAGCGAGAAAGGACGGCATCAGTTTCACGTCGTTGTGCGTGTTGAAGACGACAGGAATGTCGTCTCGACCGAGCGGGCGGGCACCGCCCGCGTTCAGGCACGACATTTCGATGTCCCGCTTCCGCTTGCGTTCGCGCGCGGCCAACTTGAAGGTTTCGTACCGGGTGACGATCCGGTCGAGAAGGCTTCGCTGGCCCGGCCCGCTCTCATGCTCGAAAAGACGAAAGGGGTAGTGAAGGTCCTTCAAAATCCGCTCCAGGTGCCGCTGCGATAGCTGCGTTTATCGGGATCATCAGCGGAATTCAACTCGGCAGGCCGTGGCGGCGGAGTCCACGCTGCGCAGCTCTAAAACGCGAACGGATAGCGCGGCCTGAGTTTCCCGCTCGCCAGTTTCGCGAAATTGCGCATCTTGCCCGGAATATGCTCGCGGCGATCGTAGGCCTCGAGCAGATCTCGCGAGCGGCAATCCTCGTTGAAGCGCTCGATCCATTCCTCGGTAAGCTCGTCGCGCTGGACGGTCATCGTCGTCTCGGTCCTGGCCGGCGGGGAAACGCCCAACTGTCCGGCGATATGCGCGATGAAGGCACTCGGATCGTTCGCGAGATCTTCATAGGTGAATTCGGTGAAGGGTACGCCGAGGAGATCCAGGTAGCCCTCCCAGAATCCGTAGCTTTCGCGGATGTAGAAGAAGCACCGGGCGATCTGCTCGAAGTCGTAGCGCGGCTCGGCCTTTGCCCCGTGGTGGGCGGCGAAGGCGCGTGTCTGCCTCGCCCGCGCAAAGGAGATCGCCTGCCTCAGTGTATCCCTGCGCCGAAGGAAGATGAGTGCTGTCTCATGTTCGGCAAGGCAGTGGCGGATGAAATCCCGGCCGTAGCGCTCACGCGTCACGAAAAGCTGGTTCGGAAAGATCTTCATGCCGAACACGCCGTTCGGGGTCGAGCACTTGCGGATGACTTCCGCGAAGAAGGCGTCCCAGGAGAGCGCGCCCATATCGAGACCATGGAACTTGGGCGACAGCCACTCGGTGGATTTGCCCATCTCCTGCGAATGATTGATGAGCGACCCGAGCCAGTTCGATCCGCTTCGTGCCTCGGTCAGAAGGAGATAACCACGCATGAATCCTCGTCTAGTCCTTGTTGCGCGATAGCAGCAGCGCCGGATCCGCAGTCGTTCCGCCCGGGCCGGCAGGGCGTTTTTTCTCTCCGCGCACACCCACTTTTCGCGCGGGAGCGCCGACATAAATGCCGAGCGGATCCGTTCGGCCCCTGACGACGCTGCCCGCGCCGATCACGCATCCCCGGGAAATGTGCGCGCCATCGAGCACCACCGCTCCGGCGCCGATCCAGACGTCGTCCTCGATGACGATTCCCAGTCGTGTCTCCGGCTGCTTCTTTATCGGGGTATCGGGATCGCTGAAGCCGTGATTGGCCGGGATCACGACCACATGGGCAGCGATCCGCACCCAGTTGCCGATCGTCAGGCCGCCGGAGCCGTAAAGTATCGAATAGGGGTTGAGGCTGAAATGATCGCCGATCGTGACGAAGCCGTCATTGGCATCAATGATCGCGCCGCGCTTGATTTCCGCCTTGCGGCCGATGCGGATCTTGCCCCTGTTCGGATTTATTATGCCTCCGTCGATGCGGAACTTGGAGCCGATCTTGAGGCGCCCCCAATAGCGGAGCTGAAGCAGCAATGCCCGAATTTCGCCAAGCGTCATACCCGCTCTCCGGCTGCAAATCGGCCAAGTGTTGCAGAGACGCACGCCGCCCGCAACATCCGCGCACCGTGCTGGAAGCGACTGCAAGTCGATCGCGGGCGGACGCGCCGCTGCAATCGCCGCTAAAACGCGAACGGATATCGCGGTTCGAGCTTCCCCGACGCCAGTTTCGCGAAGTTGCGCATCTTGCCGGCAATGTGCTCTCGACGGTCGTAGGCCCTCAGCATATTTCCCGACCGGCAATCCTCGTTGAAGCGCGCGATCCATTCCTCCGTCAGGCCGTCGCGCTGAACGGCCATCGTCGTTTCGGCCCTGGCCGGAGCGCAAACGCCAAGGTGTTCCGCGACATGCGCGATGAAAGGATGCGCGTCGCCGGCAAGATCCTCGTAGGCAAATTCGGTGAACGGCACGCCGAGCAGCTCCAGATAGCTCTGCCAGAAATTGTAGCTTTCCCGGATATAGAAGAAGCAGCGGGCGATCTGTTCGAAGTCGTAGCGCGGCTCCGCCTTTGCTCCGTGATGGGCGGCAAAGGCCCGCGTCTGCCGCGCCCGCGCGAAGGATATCGCCTGCCTCAACGTATCTCGGCGCCGAAGGAAGACGAGTGCCGTCTCATGCTCGGAGAGGCAGTGGCGGATGAAGTCCCGGCCGCAGCGCTCCTGGGTCACGAAAAGCTGGTTCGGAAAGATCTTCATGCCGAACGCCCCGTTCGCGGTCGAGCATTTCCTGATGATTTCCCCGAAGAACGCGTCGAAAGACAGGGCGTTGACATCGAGACGATGTGCCTTCGGTGCCAGCCACTCGGCCGGCAATCCCATTTCGCCGGAATGACCGAGGAGAGTACTCAGCCAGCTGGAGCCGCTTCTTGCTTCGGAGAGGATCAAATATCCGTGCATCAGGTCCCCTATGTCATATTTTCACTAACCTGAAATGCGCGGCTAGTCGCCAATCTGGGCAATTTTCTGCCGTCCCGGTCCGATTCTCAAGAGAAAACGGGTGCGGAGTCGTTGATCGACGCAAATATGCAACAGCGCGCGGGAGCGAACTTCACGGCCGCCGACAGAACGCATCCGCAACGTCGCGCATGGGCTCAGACGGCCGATCGCGCGTTGTTCCCCTCTCGATTCGGTGCTATATTTTTGGGGTTCGATCGTGGGTGCCGGCACCCCCCTAAATAGATCGTTCGCCTGGAGCGCGCTTGGCCCAAACAAGCGCGCTTTTGCTTTTGTGACGTCCGGAATTGCGTCTATGGCGCCGCGCGTTTTAGCGAGACTTCGCGTTCGACGCCGCTCTCTTGCGACCGGTAAGACGCCGGACCACCGCGCTGAACCTCGAGGCAAATCTTGCCCGCGAGAAAAGGGCATGGCCGTCCAGGGTATTGGCCGACTGCAGTCGCGCCGCCTTCAGCATCGTCTCGGCCTGCTCGACCGTCAGGTCGGTGTTGCAATAGGTCGCCTGGAACAAATTCATGACCGCCGGTACGATCATGTTCTGCAGGTGCCTGCCGTCTTCGACGAACCGGTTCGGAAACGCCTCGTTCACGATCTCGTAGGCCGGGAAATAATAGAGGCGGCCCGCCCATTCATCGCCGCGCTCGCGGATTGTCTCGTCGACGGCGGCCCGGATGATCGCCTTGGATGCCGAGTTGGCCGTCAGGCAGGCGACCGGCCGGAATGTGGCGACCAGCGGAATCGGCGAGACGGTGACGACGATCTTCGCCTGGGGCACGTGTTTGCCGATCAGGTCGATGATCTCCTGAATGCAGGCCTTCGTCTCGCCGAAGGTGCAAACGCGGAACTTGTGCCGGCTCGGATCGTAATGCTTCATCGGAACGGCGCGCCAGAAAACGCCGCCGGTCACCTCGTCGTACCAGATTTCCGACAGGCCGAACGTCAGAATGAAGACGTCCGTCTTCAGGAATACGTCCCGGGTGCGCTCCCGGATCTCTTCCGTCAGGTCGAATTCCTCGGCCTTGTAACCATGCCAGAGGTTCGTCGGCGGCGCTATGCCTTCGAGCGCCCAGCGGAACTGCTGGACGATCGAGTGGACATTGACCAGGCCCTCGCCCATCGACGAGATGTAGATGTCGCGATCTCGGTTCTTGGAGACGTCGAACCCCAGCTTCGCAAGATGCTTGCTGATGTTCTCGGCAAAGCACGACCCGAAGGCGGTAACGTTCGTCGTGGGAGAGATGAACGGCTTATCCGGGGTCCAGCCCTTCAACAGGAATCGGGACGCAAAGTCGTCCTTCACGTGATCGGAGCCGTATGGATTGAAGTTGCTCGCGCTGCCCCGGAAAAAGGATGACCCCATCTTCTTCGGAGCCTCACCCGCCGGGACGACGGAGACCGTCTCCTGAAAACCGGAATGGTCTATCGCCTTGATCGACATGATTGCTCCCTTGCCACGTGGCCGCGCGTGGAACTTATTAAAGTGGCCTTTGTGAGGCAACAGCCGTCGCGCAAGAACGGCAATGATCCGTATTGCATCTCGCCCGATAGAATAAAATGGAAAATGGTGGGTCCAGGTGGCATCGGTTTTACCCTAGCCACGGATAACCCAGGCCCCCAGCACAAGCAGGATAAGCGGCGGACCCAGCAGCATCCCGCCGAAAAGCAAAGCCGCATTCTCTACCCGCCTGCCGGTTCGAAGTCGGCTGTTGATCTCGTCTGGCACGGCGACGCTGGCGGTTCCGGATGCGGCGGCCTTTTCCCTTATGGCCGTTGCCTCCTTCTCGGCCTTCCAGCCGTCCGTGACCACTACCCAGGCCCTGACGAAGATGGAGCCTCCATCCGTCACGTCCCGCCGCCGTCCTTCAACTTCCACGTAGACGACCAGTGTCAGCACCCAAAGCGCGGAGACGATCAACCACAGTCGAAAGAGGCCACGTAGGATAGTCATGTTGCACCCTACCAATGAGCCCAAGAATACCAACAGTAGCGACGGATGGCGACTACTCGCATTCGGGGGTGAAGGCGCAAGCGCACATATTCCGGCTCGTCACTGAAAACATGTCGGAGCGGGACAGGAACGATCAGGCCGACAGAACATTCACCTCCGCTGCCGCGAGGCGACGATAAAGCCGGCGACGGCGCACGATCGGCCACCAGTCATAGAGAAAGATTTCGAGAGCCCGCCAATTGGCCACCCAACCGAAAATGACCAGGCTTTCGCTGAACACGCGTGAAAAAGTGGCGGCCTCCGAGGCGTTGTCGACCAGTTTGCTCGCGATGAGACTGAAGGCCAGGATCGGGATGCCGATGAACAAGGATCGCCGACCCTCTCCGAGAAGGTCGCGCAACTCCCGGCGCGCCTGGTTGGCGCGGCTGTTGAAATTGTATCGAACTGCTTGCTGCACGGCATGCGTATGGTCCGGGTTCACGTCCCCGGGCGGCAACTGGACGACGATCTCGATGGGCAGGTTTCCCGGCGCTTCCCGAGCCCATTCGACGATGAACCGCTCGGCATCGTCGTCCAGATCGCGTTCCCGAAATGGAGTTGGGTCGAGCGAATTGAAAAGGCGTGCCACCTGGTCGACACGGATCAGGATCGCGTAGCGGTCATCGGGCGTCGGCATGATGCTTTTGTATGCTCCTCCGCTCACCCAGAGCGTTATCCTCCTGCGGGTGTAATGGCAGCGATGATAGCCGATAGCGCTGCCGCGTGGCAGACGCCCAAGATGCTTGCCTGATCCGGCCAACGCGGGAAAGGCAAGAGCGGAACTACACAAAGATTCGTGTGCTGCACGCTTGAGCTGACGCTCGACGGGGGCGGCATCCTACTTCTCGTCAGTTGTTTTGGGTGTCGTCGTTCACGTGTTGCTTGCCTTTGGCGCGTGCCTGCGAGAACATCCCATGCCGGGCGTTTTTCGGAACTGGCGTGAGTTAACCTTGGGAGATGATAATGAATCTCATCAAGATGATGCTTAGGTCTTCACTCGTCTCGTTTGTGCTTGTTCTGGCGCTGGTGGCATCACCGATGGCGGTTCCACCCGATGCAAGCGCTCAAACCAACATCAACATCAACATCGGGGTCGGCAGCAGCCTCGATAGAGGTCGAGGCATAACCTGTCGTCAGGGGGAACGGCTGCTGCGCAATCGCGGCTTCCGCGATGTTCGCCGCGTCGACTGCCGTGGCAGGTTCTTCATCTATCGCGCTTGGCGCGGCAATACGCGCTTCGAGATCGCAGTTCGTCAACGCGACGGCCGCATCGTCGACATGGAGCGCATCGGACGCCGGAGATAGAAAGGATTGGTTTCTTTGAGTTTCTGGTGGGTAATCACGCACACAAAGCCGGTCGCCAGCAACGACGATCGGCAGTCTCAGATGCCATGGTGCCAATCGGGCAACGGGATCGCAGCGGATGACGGAAGACGAACGGCAAGGCATAGAGCGCGAGATGCGTGAACTTTCGAAGGCGGCGGCGGAACTCGTGAGTGCGACGCGCAAGGCGGATGAAAGCATGCGCAAGCTCGAAGACACCATGGCCGAGACACGCAGGACGCTCGTCGATGATCTCCGCACCCTCCTCCGCGCCGAACTGCAAGCGCTGCAGCAGTCGCTCGATCAGAAGTTCGAGCGACTGCTGCGCGGGCGCTGATCCTTCTCGGGGGACCGCGTTGCCGTGAGCCGCGCCGAACTCCGATATGCTTTAGCGGAGAGCGCCATGTCATACACGATCTGAGAAAAGGGGGAAAAAATGTCCACTCAAGCACTGCTAATAGTGCACGCCGAAGTTCCCAATGAAGTGGACCGAGCCCCGTTCGACAAATGGTACGATCGCCACATGCCAGACGCATTGCGCGTGTTTGGGGCGCTCCGGGCCTGGCGCACCTGGAGCCGAACCGATCCCTCGAAGCACACTGCCTTCTATGAGTTCCCCAGTTTGGAGGCGGCGAACGCCGCTATTCAATCGCCGGGCACAGAATTTGATGCCACCTGGGGCTTGCGCGCGACACGCACGCGTGACGTTGTCGAGGTTGTTCAGCGGCTGCCAATTTCAAACTGAGACACTACCGAAAATCGTGCCAGTTCAAGCTGGGCAAGAGGAAAATCGAACCGGGATCAGCGCTGTATTGCATGCCGCCAGCATCACCTAATGACCGATTGCGCTAAAACCTCGTCGTGGCGCATGGCGAAGCGGGCGCGGCGATATATTCGGCGCTAACTGAGCCAACGTCGGTGATTGTAGCTGGCGGCGGACGCATCACGCCGGAAATCTTAAACCGGGCTCGGTGGAAGGGAAAAGCGGGACCGTTGAGCCGCCGGCCCAGATACCGATTCCGCCAGTCGCGGCGCCTTTAGCCAAATCTATAAAACATTGGTCTTATTGAAGATTTTGGTGGGTGATCACGGGCTCGAACCGTGGACCCGCTGATTAAGAGTCAGCTGCTCTACCAACTGAGCTAATCACCCGTCCAGAACCGCGTCGCTGCGGTCTGGTGGGGCGTATAATGGCGTTCGCCCGGCTTGTCCAGCACCCTTTGCAAAATTTTTGGGAAATTTTTCAACGGTTCACAGCGTGGCCGCGAAGCCTGTGATGCGGGTGGCGTGCACGACGCCGCCTGGCCCTTTCCCGCTGTCGGGGCGGCGCCGTGTGTGCGCGAAACCGCTCACGCTTATCCCCGTCCCGCTCTAGACTGGGCTCATCGGGTCGGGCTTCTGAAGGAGCAAGAAAATGGCGTCCATGACGGTTGAATTGCGCAATGTCGAAGGTACGGAGGCGGCGATCGGATGGGCCGGCAGCCACACGGTGGTGGTCGATCGGCCAGAGGGCAAGGCGGGAGGCCGCGGGCTTGGCTTCAATGGCGCGCAACTGTTGGCCCTGGCACTTGGCGGCTGCTTCTGCAACGACCTGCGTTACGCCGCGCACCAGATGGGCGCCGCCCTCGGCAAGATCGCCGTTAGCGTCACGATCGAACTCGAAGGCGAACCGTTGCTGACGACGGCCGCGGCCATGTCGGTCCACTGCGAAACGCTCGACGGCTCCGATCCGCAGGAGATCATCGACCGCGCCAAGGCTATCTGCATGGTCGCCAACACGCTGCAGAAGGGTGTTCCGGTGGCGATCCGGTCGGCTGCCGCTGCGTGATCCCCGGATCGGAACCGGTGAAGGATGAAACCCGTGCAACAATTCAAACTGTTGCATCAACCTTTTGCGCGCCACGGGCACCCCACCCACCTCATTCCTGTGCTCGTCACAGGAATCCGGCGCGCTCAAGTCCTTGGGCGCGAGAGAATCATGGACGTAACAGATGTGGAATCACAACACTGGCAGCCCCTGTGTCGGTGCGAGACGGAGTCATTCACGGCGCGGACGCGCCGTGGCTGGATTCCTGTGACAGGCACAGGAATGAGGGCCCGGCAGAACCTTGCCGTACCGCCACAAAGGAGATGCAGCACGCTGCTGTCACATATGAGCGCGCCCGAAAGGACATGCGGCGCACGGCCGCCGCCCTATCCCACTTCTACGAGCAGCGCCCGATGGTCGGAAACTTCCGGCTCTTCGACGACGTCGAAGTGGAGCACCTTCACCTCCGGCGTCACCAGCAGGTAGTCGGCGAAGCGGTTCTTCTTTTCATAGTGGGAGGTCCGGGTATCCGTGAAGCCGCGTGACGTCACGAGATCGGTAAGCCCGAGCTTCCCCAGCACCTCGAAGGTCTCGCTTCCCGGCAGGACATTGAAGTCGCCGCAGACGACCAGCCGCTCGTTGTCGTGCCGGACCCGCTCCACCAGGCCCACTAACGCCTCCGCCTGCGCCCGGCGCGCCGGCGTGTCCTCTTTGCCGGCAATGTCGCGCAGGCCATGCATATGGGCGATGGTGATGGTGAAGCCGTCCTCGTAGTTCATCAGCCGCAGGCAGTGGGCGTTTCGCGCCCGCGGATGCGCGCCCCAGCCGTTGGCCGAGAAGCTGCCGTGGACGAAGTCGAGCGCCTGGCCGATGACCGGCAAGGACTTGCGCACGAAGGTCGCGAGCCCGAACTCGGAGTGAACCACATCCTCACCGTCGGAGAGCTCGCCCCTCGCCGTCGGGCAAAAGAACCCGTCATGCCCCGGAAGCACGGCGGCGATCTCGGCAAAGAGATTGGCGCGCTGCGGCAGTTCGAGCCCGCGATCGCGGTAGATCAGCCAGTCGGCCCCACACGCGACCGTGCGGGTCACTTCCTGCAGGCAGAGCACATCCGGGTCGATCTCGGCAAGATAGCGCAGCAGCGGCGCATGCACCCGGCCGCCCCAGGCGTTCAGCGAAACTATGCGCAATGCCATGCCTTTGCTTCCTCCGCACACCGATGAGCACGCACCTTGCCCTGAGATGAAGATCAGATCGCCAGTTCGCCGCCCGCAACCTTGACCGCATGACCGCCGATACGGGCGGTCGCGATCTTGCCGCCGGCGATGTCGAGATGCAGGTGGATGAAGGATGGCCGCCCCATCTCCACCCCCTGCTCGATCAGGATCGGATGGTGCCCGTCGACCAACTCGTCGAAGAGGTTGATGGCGCCGGCGAGGGCAGCGACGGCCGAGCCGGTCGCCGGATCCTCCCGCATATCCGGCTTGAACATGCGGGCGTGGAAACGCGCCATGTGGTTGACGCCGCCGCGGCAGTAGAGATAGGCGTTGGCGAGCCTGCCTTCGGCCATCGGCGCAAGCTGTTCCCAGCGTTGCGCGTCGAACTCCACCGCCGCCGCCGCGCCGACGTCGTGCAGCGGGACCATGACGAAGGGCACGCCGGCGGTCCAGAACGAGATCACGTGGTTCTCGAAGCCGATCTGCGTTGCCTTCAGGCTCAGCGCGTCGGCGATCGCCTGCTTGTCGAAGCGCGCGTCGAGCCGGCCCGGCTTGCGCGGCAGGTCGAACTCGGCAAAGGTCGCCTCCCCCGGCTTCAGCCGTACCGCCGAGCGCACCGGACCCACCCGTTCCTCGAGCACCTGCATCAGGTCGAGCGGCTCGCCGTAGTCGCCATGGTTGGCTTCCGCCAGCGCCACGGCGGCGCCGACGGTCGGATGGCCGGCAAAGGGCAGTTCATGCGTTGGCGTGAAAATCTTCAGCCGCGCCGAATGGGCGGCACTTCCCGGCCGCTGCACGAACACCGTTTCCGAAAGATTGAATTCCTGGGCAATCGCCTGCATGGCCCCGTCGCTCAGGCCATCGCCATCGAACACTACGGCGAGAGGATTACCCTCCAGACGCTTCTCGGTGAAGACGTCGTAGATCGCGTAGCGCCGTGTCATGCATTTCCCCTCGCCGGTGCCGCATGATTCCTCAAATCGGAACTGATTCAAGAAGAAAATCATGCAGAAATTCAAAATGCTACAGCGACCTGCGCCTCTTGATTGGACGCGCTGGCGCTATCGCGTGTGGCTATGGAGAACCGACCAGCCCTTGCGAAGGAATCACACGCATTTCAAATGTCGTGTCGCACTCACGAAGTCATCCGCAGGCATCGCGGCGCTCCACGAAAGACCTTGCAATGCCATCGCGCGGGCGGCAAGGCAAAAAGCGCTACGCGCGAGCAAGCGCCTCACTGCGCCTCGGGCGTCGCCGCGCTGATCTTGATGGCGAACTCCGCGATATAGCCGAGCAAAGGCGCCGGGTCCTGGCTGTCCACGGCCACCGCCACATGGCCGTCCGGACGCACGAGATACGCGGCGTCGCGGCTCAAGCCCGCCTCTCCGGCGCCCGGCGTCCAGGCAAAGGCGTGGATCGGAATCCCGGTTGGGGCAATTGCCGCGCGGAAGGCCGGGCTCGCCGCGCCGTAGACGTGGATTTGCCAGTCGAGCGAGGAAAGCGGCGCGAAATTGTCGCCCTCGCCAACATCGGCCAGCCCCTCGACGTAGGGCAGCCGATCGCCGCCGCGCACGCGCCCGGCCGCGCCGCGACTGAGGAAGCTGTCCCCATAGGCAATGCCGATCTGCGACACCGTCCTGAAGGCAAGCCGCGCGCCCGCCCTGTTCGCGACGAAGAGCGCGATCATCTTCGGCAGGAGGTAGCGCCGCCAGAGGCCGACGAGCGCCGAGCGGCTGGTGATCACCCGGAACACCTGGTCGGTGCTCTTGATCAGCCGCCGGGCAAACACGATCCGCTCCGGTTCGTAGCTGTCGAGCAGCCGTGCGTCCCCGCGCCCGCCAAGAACGGCGGCGAGCTTCCAGCCGAGGTTCACCGCATCGCCGATGCCGGTGTTCATGCCCTGCCCGCCGGCCGGGCTGTGGATATGGCCGGCGTCACCGGCAAGGAACACCCGGGCCACGCGAAAATGCTCGGCAACCCGGTGGTGGAGCCGATAGGTCGAGAACCAGTTGACCGCGCTGACCGTGACGCCGGTGATCCGCTCGACCTCGGCGCGGATGGTCTCGAAGCCTATCGCCTCGCTCGCCGCGTCTGCGTCCGGCACGACGCCGATCAGCCGCACCGAGCCCGACTGGCGCACCGGCAGCACGATCGCGAATCCGTGCGTATCGAGGCTGACGTTGAGGCCGCTCGGAGCATTCCCCGCCTCGACGTCGGCAACATAAAAGCACTGCTCGTAGGTGCCGCCTGGAAAGCCGAGCTTCAGGCCGTGGCGCACCGTGCTGCTCGCACCGTCCGCACCACAGAGATAGGCGGCCCGGATGACCTCGCTTGCGCCGTCCTTCATGACCGTCGCGGTTACGCCCGCCGGATCCTGCTCGAAGCCGACGAGTTCCGCCGGCCGCTCGACGGCAACGCCGGCCTTTTCGAGATGGCCGATCAGGATGCGCTCGTGGATGTCCTGCGGCAGCGCGAAGGCGAAGGGATAGGGGCTGAGCCCGGCGCCGAAATCGCCGAGCTTCAACGTTGCGGCGGTCCCCGAGGGCGTGCGCATGGCCAGCCGCTCCACTCGGATGCCGGCCGCCAGCGCGTCGTCCACGATGCCGAACTGGCGGTAGAATTCGAGCGTGCGCGCCTGCACCGCGATCGCCCGCGAGGTCTCGCCCGGCGCGGGTGCCTTGTCGATGATGCGGAGACCGACGCCGAGCCGCTTCAGCCACAGCGCCAGGACGAGCCCTGTCGGCCCGGCGCCGACGATCAGAACCTCAGTCTCTGAACTCGTCATCGAACTTGCTTTTCCTCCGTGGGCCAGCGCGGACGAAGGCCCCATGCGTGCGCCCGCTTTCATGGACCGCCTGCTCCACAGTTTTATCCTTAAATCGGCCAGGATTTAACGGGCGACGCAAAGGCCAAGCTACAGCGTTGCGTCGCGGACGGCGCAGCACACGACAGCCGCAACCAGGAAGCCTCGCCGCGGCCGACCGACATTTAGGACTTTAGCGATTGCTCAACAATGGGATCGCACATAAACTGCAACGCGCGAGATGCGGTAGCAACGGGGACGGTGATGGCCATTTTCATGGACCGGCATGACCTCAAGGGGTACACGGCGGCCGATGTCGCCGAGGCGCATCGCAAGGATCTCGAAATCCAGGATCAGTACGGCGTAAAATTCCTCACCTACTGGTTCGACCAGCAGCGCGGCACCACTTTCTGCCTCGTCGATGCCCCGGACAAGGAAACCGCCCAGTGCGTGCATCGCGAGGCGCATGGCCATGTTGCCGGCGAGATCGTCGAGGTCGCGCTTTCGGCGGTCGAGGCTTTTCTCGGTCGCATCCAGGACCCGGAGCCGCTCGCCGACCATCCGCAGGACAATAGCGACTGCGGCCATCGCGCCATCATGTTCACCGATATTGTCGGCTCCACGGAAATGACGGCGCGCCTCGGCGACCGCATGGCCACCGAACTGGTGAGAGCACACGATTCGATCGTGCGCAGGTGCCTGAACGACTTTGGCGGGCGCGAGGTGAAGCACACCGGCGACGGGATCATGGCGTCCTTCGCGTCGACGAAGCACGCCGTCGAGTGCGCAACCGCGATCCACTGGGACTTCCGACGCTACAACAGCGGAAACGCAGAACCGATCCACATCCGCATCGGTATCGATAGCGGAGAGCCGGTCGAGGACAGCAACGACCTCTTCGGCACCACCGTACAACTCGCGGCCCGCCTGTGTTCGGCTGCCGCCGCGGATCAGACCCTTGTTTCGGAGAATGTGTACCGCGAGTTTGGCAGCCCTGACGCCTTCAGCGCGACGAAACGTCGGCGGCTCAAAGGGTTTTCCCGGCCTGTCGCAGCATTCGAATGCACCCCGGCAGGGTCCGGATCACGGTGATTGTGGATAGAGTCCAGCGCCTCATTGTACCGCCACACTACCGCGCGGCTTTCCGATGAAATGAAGCAACGGCCCGCGTCCCTCGAGGGCCAGCACCTTCACGTCATCAACGTGGGCAACCGGGCCGCCAGCGCATCGACCGCATAGCGTACTTTCAGCGGCAGATGCGGCGTCTGCAGCCAGAGCGCATAGTTGTCGTAGTGAAGCCCGGGCTGGTCGGACAGCAGCGGCACGAGTGCGCCTGCCCGGATGCGTTCGCGGACGAGCCAGCCGGGAAGCCAGGCGAGGCCCATGCCGGCGACGGCAGCGTCGGCGATCGCATCGAGATCGTCGAGGCGCAGGCGGTTGAGCGGTGTCACCTCCGCCGGAGCACCATCGTCGCGCGGGAACAGCCAGGGGTGAACACGACCCGACCGGCTGTAGATGATGCCCTGGTGGCTGCCGAGATCCTCGATCTGCCGTGGCCGGCCGTGCCTGTCCAGATAGGATGGCGAGCCGCAGATGACCATGTGGTGACGCGCGACGCGGCGCATGATCGTCCCGGCGCGGTCGTCGAGATTGCCGCTGCCCGCCCCAAGGCTGCGGATCGCGAGGTCATAACCATCGCCCGCGAGGTCGGCGAAGTTATCGCTGAACGACAGGTCGAGTTCGAGCGCCGGATATCGCTCGGCAAGCTTGAGCAGGATGGGGACCACACAGCGCCGCCCGAACAGCGCCGGCATCGTGACCCGGAGCCGTCCGCGCGGCTCGGAAAGATGGTCGGCAGCGAGCGCATCCGCAGCCTCGGCTTCGGCGAGCACGACACGGCAGCGCTCATAATAGGCGCGCCCGAAGTCCGTCAGGCTCTGGCGCCGCGTCGTGCGATTGAGGAGACGCACGCCGAGCCGCTCTTCGAGGAACCGGACATGCTTGCCGACCATCGGCCCGGACAGTTCGAGCGCGCTCGCAGCGGCCGCAAACGAGCCGAGGTCGACGGCTTTGACGAAGACGGCCATGCTCGCAAGGCGGTCCATATTCAAAACTCCGGGTTTCTTCTGTCCTGCACATCAAGCTATTTATCCGCCAATAACGCGTTGGCATAGCTCATTCAGTTCAATTGCTTTGGAGTTGCGCCTATGGTCCGTGTCGTTCGCTTTCATAAGCTTGGTGGTCCCGAGGTCCTTCGCATCGAGGACGTCGACGTTCCGGCGCCAGGTCTTGGCGAGGTCCAAATCCGCGTCAAGGCGCTTGGCCTCAACCGGGCCGAGGCGCTGATCCGCGCCGGCGGCTATATCGAGACGCCCACGTTGCCCTCCGGTCTCGGCCTCGAGGCGGCAGGCATCGTGGAAACCCTCGGCGAAGGCGTGGAGAGTTTCGCACCGGGCGACGCCGTCAGCGTCGTGCCGCCACCGTCGATGGTCCGCTGGCCCGCCTATGGCGAGCTTGCCAATTTTCCGGCGAGGCTCGTCGTCAAGCACCCGCCATCGCTCGGCTTCGAGGCGGCGGCCGCCGTCTGGATGCCCTATCTCACCGCCTATGGCGCGCTGGTCGACATCGCCGGACTGCGCCGCGACGATTTCGTCGTCATCACCGCCGCATCGAGCAGCGTCGGGCTCGCCGCGATCGAGATCGCCAACAGGGTCGGCGCCACCGCGATCGCCGTCACGCGGACCTCCGGCAAGAAGCAGGCCCTGACCGACTTCGGCGCCGCTCATGTCATCGCCTCCGCCGAGGAGGATCTGGAAGCCCGATTGGCGGAGATTCCCGGCGCGGCCGGCGTGCGCGTGGTGTTCGACGCGGTCGGCGGCCCCGCCTTCGAGCCGCTGACGGCCGCGATGTCACGGGGCGGCATCCTCATCGAATATGGCGGCCTGAGCCCCGAGCCCACGCCCTTCCCGCTCTTTGCCGTATTGAGCAAGAGCCTGACGCTGCGCGGCTACCTCGTCCACGAGATCATCTCCGATCCGGCGCGGCTTGCGGCGGCCAAAGCCTTCATCCTCGAGGGGCTGGCGGACGGTTCGCTCCGGCCGATGATCGCCAGGATCTTTCCGTTCGAAGAGATCGTCGATGCGCATCGCTTTCTCGAGTCGAACGAACAATTCGGCAAGATCGTCGTGACGGTCTGATCGCGCGGCGCCGCGCCTCAATCGTCGGGAAAGCGTTCGTATTGCGGCAGATCGTCGGTGATCTGGAACCATGCCGCCTTCGATCCAACGAAAATATGCGCCGAGGGCCGGATCGCCGGTGCGTCGACGAGGGTACCGAGCGTCACATGCGCATAGGCGCCCTCGCGCACGACGGAATAAAGCAGGGAGCCGCAGGCGGCACAGTGGATGTCGTGTACGTCAGCCTCATCGCCATAAATCAGGCGCGCTTCCTCGCCCCGAACGAGGCTGAGTTCGCCGCGCCTGACGCCGGCGAACGGCTTGAAGGCCGAACCCGTCGCGCGCCGGCAATTCGAGCAATGGCAGTTCATTGCATATTCGAACCGGTCCGCCACCCGGTATTCGACTGCCCCGCACAGGCATCTGCCGGTCAGCATCCGGGCGGTGCCGAAACTCGCGTCAGCCATGGCGTCCTCCTGTCTTCGCCCGGCAGGCTACATGACGCCCGCCGAGGTCCGCAACCGGGTCAGCACGCTTGTTCCAACCTCGCCATGCTGGCCGCAGTCGCGGCCGGCGATCACCGCTTCGCCCCCTTGGCGTCAACGACTTGATCGGCGTCCACATCCTCGCCCAACAATTCCGAAATCCATTTGCTGGACGGATGCTGGCTGCAGAAGGTCAACAGCGCTATCGTGATCGGCACGCCGATGAAGGCGCCAAAGATTCCCCAGAGATAGCCCCACAAGAGAACGGAGAACAGGACAATGACGGGTGACACCGACAGCGCGCTGCCCGCAACGCGTGGCTCGACATAACTGCTCACAACGAACTGAATGACATTCAACCCCACGAAGACCAGCAAGACGCTTTCCGCAGTGCCGAACTGGATAAGGGCAAACAGCGTCGGGAACAGGGTGGCGAAGAGCGGTCCCAGAAACGGGATGTAGTTGAGAGCGAACGCAATGAAGCCCCACTCCTCGGCGAGAGACAGCCCGACGGCGCGGGCGAAAATCCAGACCAGAAGCCCGGTGACGACACTCATCGCCGTCCTGATCATCATGTAGCGGCGGATCTTCATGGCTGTTAGTCGGCTGCCATGAAGAAGCAATGCACTGGCGGTCCGGTTTCGCAGCGCCCCGATCCTGCGCTCGAAGGCCTCGATCTCCATCAGCCCGAGCAGGACATAGACCAGAGCGATCAGCCAGAAACTGAAAGTGCTGTTAAGGCGGCCGCTTACGGTCTGTACCGTACGCAAAATCCAGCCGACGCCGAAGTTGTCCGACCAAAGTACGTCGACGACGACGCCACGTTCCTCGAGCCAGAGGCGAACGTCGTCATAGAGCTGCTGAAAACGCGCGGCATCCGCGATGATCCACCGGCCGACCTGCCCGAATGCCCAGGCTATGAGCCAGCCGAATGCGAGGAAGGCTAGCACGACCATCAGGAAGCTGATGACGAACGCCAGATAGTGGGGGAGCACGACCTGCAACCGGCGCTGCACCGGCCATACGAGCGCGATGATGAACAGCGCGAAAGCAACGGGCGCAAAAACCGAACTCGCCACCGAGAGCATCGCGACGAAGAGCACAGCCACGATCAGCATTTGGGTGGTGTAAATTGCCTTGTATCCTGCGGCCCGCACGCGCTCCACCTCCCAGATAAATTCCACTTGTCTGTCGGGACGTCAGGCCGATCGCTCTCCCGCAGGGGTACCGCATGTCGAAAGGAAGCACGGGCTGCGGCGGTCCCCAATGGAGCGCCAGATGCAAAGAGGCGAGAGCGCGGGACAGCTCACAGCGTGTTCTTGTGGATCCTGCCATCTTTCATGATGACGACCAGGTTCTTTGCCGGGTCTTCGATCAGGTGAATGTCCTCGAGCGGATTGCCATCCAGAACCAGCATGTCCGCGAACGCGCCTTCCTCAATGACACCCAGCTTGCCAGGGTACGGTGTGCGAAGGTTGGAAAGCGCAAGCAGCTCCGCATTGACCGATGTCGCCATGCGCAGCGTCTCCGCGTTCGTGTACCAGTTGCTGAGATGGGTCAGCATGATGCCCTGGCGCGGTGTTATTTCAGGTGAGAACAGGACGTCCGAACCCCACGCCGCCTTGATCCCGTGCTTCCGAATAAGCTCGTAGATCCTCGGAGTCCCGGCAAACACCTGATGCATGCGTTCGGCGGATGGCCCTGACTGCGGAGCGACATCCTCAGTCGACAGGAAAGGCTGGGTGCTGAGCCAGACCCCCTTTTCTGCCATGATCCTTGCTGTCTCTTCGTCCATCAGATGCGCGTGCTCGACGCAGGCTGCTCCCGCCGCGATGGCCCGCTGGACGGTGTTCGGGGCATAGGCATGGACAGTGACGTAGGTGTTCCAGTCGCGGGCAACGTCGATCGCCGCACGGAGCTCGTCCTCGCTGAACGTGGACATGTCGAGGGGACTGCGCGGAGACGACACACCACCGCCGCCGACGATTTTGACCTGCGAGGCGCCCTGCAGCAGCTGCTCCCGTACGCGTTGCTTCAAGTCTCCGATACTGTCGGCGATCGCTGCGGCACCCACCAGTTCGCTCACGCTGAGCCGCCCTGAGTCGGGCGGAATCTCGCTCGGCATGCGAAGGTCGCCATGCCCGCCGGAGGTCGTGATCATCGCACCTGACGGAAAGATGCGGGGACCGGGTATCACCCCGCTGTCGATCGCTTGCTTGAACGAGAAGACCGGACTGCCCAGATCGCGTACGGTGGTAAAGCCGCGCATGAGGGTCCGTTCGGCTTCAGCCGTGGACGCGGAGAAGACGAAGCCGGGATCGCCGGTCGCTATAACCGCCAAAGGAACAGCTGCATACAAGGTGTGCCAGTGGGCATCGATCATGCCAGGCATCAGAACGCGATCGCCGCAGTCGATGACGGTCGCGTCGGACGGCGGCGGGCTGTTCGTCGTGTCGACGGACGCGATCCTGTTGCCCTCGATCAGGACCTGGACCCCTGCCCGCAATGTGTCGGACTTGCCATCGAACAACCGAACCTTGCTCAGGAGAACCTTGGAGACCGGCCCCTGGGCAAAGGATGGCGCAGGCATCATTCCGGCCATTGCCGCCGCTCCAGCCCCCGCGAGAAAGTACCGTCGCGAGAACGCATCGAGACGACGTGAGGCTTCCTGGAGAACGGGACTGAAGCAGGCGCATCCCGCGCCGTGAGCCAGGTGTTGATACTTCCTGCCTAACCGAAGCATGGCATCCCCCGACGCGCTGCAAGAAGAAGTTGTTCAACCTAGCATCCTACTCGCGCAGAATCCACCTACAGCGGCAATACTGGTGCGCGATATCCATCCTACCGAGCATCACAAAGTATTACGCCGCGGCGGGGGCCTGACGCTCCCATGGTCGCGGCGCTTCGATTCTTTGCGCACCGTCTGTCCCTATCGACCAAGCGTCCCGGACGACGCCACTTACAGCGTTAAATGTCCTTTTGTTGATTTTAATCGCATCAGTTTAAAGCGGATGCGAACTTAATACGGATCTCTCGAACCCGCATCAACACTGTTGCGATTTAATCGGATGCGATTTATATAATGACCGACAGCAAGAACCGGATTGGATATGCCCATGACCCCCTCCCAGACAGCAAAGAGCCCGGATGCGGCCACGCCCGCTCTCCCGCAAGCAGGCAAGGAAAAATCGAAACTGGCGAATTTTCTGTGCTTCGCGATCTACTCGGCAAATCTTGCCTTCGGCCGCGCCTACAAGCCGCTCCTGGACGAGCTTGGCCTCACCTATACCCAGTACATCGCCCTGGTGGCACTCTCCGAGAAGGACGACCAGACGGTCGGCGAACTCGGTGAAAAGATGTTCCTCGAATCCAACACGTTGACGCCGATCCTCAAGAAGCTCGAGCAGATCGGTCTGATCAGCCGTCGCCGCGATCCGGAAGACGAGCGGCAGGTTCGGGTGAGCCTGACACCCGCCGGCCGCAGCCTTGCAGACGCCGATCCCGGCGCGTCATTGACGGATGCCACCGGGCTTGGAGAAGAATTTGACGAGGTCCAGCAAAGCGTGGCGCGGCTGCGCGACAACCTCATGCGCGCCGCGCAGGGCAAGCCGTAATCGGCCGATCGGCCATTCCTTCCCTGTCGCGGAACAAAGTGTGAGCTTCGGTATTTATACGAAGTCGTCCTTTATCCGAGGTCGGCGTACACGTCACACCGAACAGCAGCAGTGTCCGCAATCCGGCGGGCACTGCCGGATTGCGGCAATGTCTCTAAAGCGTATCGCGTTTAATCGGCCTCATATCCGGCAGCCTTGAAGTAGTTGCGGCATTCTGTGACGGAGAAGAGGTTGCAGATGTCGCCGAGCGCCTGTGCGATGGCGTCAAAGCTGCGGGCGGCGCGTTTTCGCAAGAGTGTCTTGAGTTTGGAGAAGGCCATCTCGATCGGGTTGAGATCGGGCGAATAGGGCGGCAGGAACAACAGCCAAGCGCCGCGCGCTTTGACCAGGTCCTCGGCCCGTTCGCTCCTATGGAAGCCGACATTGTCGAGAATGACGACGTCACCCGGTGACAGGGTCGGGGCGAGTTGCGTTTCGACCCAGGTGTCGAAGATGCGCCGGTTCATCGGCGCATTGACGATCCAGGGCGCAACCATTCCATGCGAGCGCAGGCCGGCGATGAAGGTCTGTGTTTTCCACGAACCGAATGGCGCGTGACTGCGGTAGCGCCGCCCTCTCGGTGACCATCCTGAGCGCTTGGTCAGCTTTGTGTTGGTCGATGTTTCATCGATAAAAATCAGCCGCGCCAGTGCCTTGTTGAAGAAACGCCGGCGCCGCCTGATCCACAACTCACGGGCTCGCGCGATCTCCGGGCGTCGATGCTCGCTTGCCCGCAGGCTTTTTTTTGTGGCTCAGCCCGAGCCGATGGAGAAAACGGCCGACATTGGAGCGGTGCACGAGGACGCCGCGGCCAGCCAGTTCCACGCACAGCTCGTCCAGCGTCAACTCGCCATTCTCCGCCAGGCGCTCGCGCATCCATGCATCATGGGCATTCAACTTGCCGCCACCCAGATGACCTTGCCGCCGGGGCGCAAGCGATCCGGTCGCGCGTTTCAGGATCATCAGATTGTTCACAAAACGCGGCGACACGCGGAAGTGCCGAGCCGCCTCTCGATGGCTATGGCCTTCCTCGACAAACGCAACAACACGCACACGCAACGCGATCGGATGTGATTTGCCCACGGCGCTCCTCCCTCTGTCAATCAAAGGGAATCACATCTCCACTGATTTGAGAATCCTGAATCTCAAAAGCCGCGACACGCTTTAGTGCGCAACGGAAGAGCAAGACTCGCACTGGCTCTACCACGTCATCGACAGCAGCTTCGTGCCCTCAAGGACCGGGAGATGGAAGACCTGTTCGAGGCCTATGCTCTTGCTTCAGGGGCCATTGAAAGCCTGCGCAACGAGTATCCTCGGCGGGAGGAACTGCTGCTCGAATACCAGAACCTGTGTCTCGACATGCAGGCCGAGGTCGTAGCCTTCCTGGAAGGCGGCCCGGCCCCTGACGCACGACAGCCGGAAGGTGAGTAACAGGCTCCTGCCTGGCTCAGACAGGCGTGTATTAGGCCGATCGGCAGGTTTAACCCCAACGCGTTAGCAAACAGAGCCCCCAGTCATCTCTCAGGGGCTCTGCTCTAAATTGCTACTGAAAAGGAATGGGTGATGGTATGACGCTACAAAGTTGTAGCCGAATCATTTTGCCAAACTAAAATTGCATGTCTACTAGCCTATAAGGATTATTACGCGACAGCCGGCCGTGCCGAAGCTCGTCTGCGTTTGCGCTGCGGAAGCTGGGGAAAAGGAGCCCGCCACATGGAATGATCGGGAATCCGGCGGGCCCTGAGTTTGACGCCAATTATGTTGGCGACCCAATCGTGCCAGAATTGACTGATTTGTCTACTAACCGATAGGGCTAGATCAACCCGTGCTTGCGTCGGCAATGGAGTTGCCTACGCCAGCGTGCTCGTTGTTCGTTGATAGGCGACGAGAGCTATCATGCGGAAGAATGAAAGAAGCCCACTTCCGGGGAAGTGGGCCCTGAAAACGTTCTAAAACCACTTAACAATATGGGTACAACCTGCCAGATTTTTTCTCGTTTTCCAGTAACATTTTAGGGGTAATCGCAACCTGGCGTGTCCACCCGTCGGATTGCCCCCTCACCACTTCCCATGTCCCGTAAAGACGTAGTCCCTTGGCTTCGTAAGCTCGCGACACGCACGCCCGCACTTGCCGTCGTTGCCGTGCATGGAGGCGGTAGGTCTTAGCTCTCGGGGTTCGTTGGACGGAGCCGTGGCCTAGGGCACATGAGCCGGTTTTTGCGATCGCGCGACGATAATGATGCCGATCAGCGAAACGACCAAGCCCCCGGCCATCGCAAAGGACAAGGGTTCGCCGAACATCACCCAGGCCCAGATCATCGTCACCGGCGGGCTGAGATAGAGGATGGCGGTAACCCGGGCCGGAGAGGATTTGCGAAGCGCGATATAGTAGAGGCTCCATGCCCCGAAGGTCGCGACGAAGACGAGCCAGAGGATGCCGCCGATAAAGCCCGTGTCGAGCACGGGGAGAACGCCTCCTTCGTGCCAGGCGAATACCGCGAAGATCGCGGCCGCCGAAAGGCATTGGATGCACAGACTCTGGTAGACGGGCATGGAATTGGTCGGGCTGCGTTTCTGCAGCAGCGTTGCCATTGCGAGCGAAAGCGTGCCGAGAACAGGGAGGCCATAGGCCCAGAGCGATACGTCGCCCATGTTGAGCGACCAGCCAGAGGCGATCAACACGCCGGCCATGCCGAGGATGGAGCCGAGCCACTGGCGCGCGGTCAACGCCTGCCCGAGGACCGGACAGGACAATATCGCCACCGCCAGCGGCAGCATGTCCGCGATCAAGGCGACGAGACCGGTTGGCACCCCATAGGAAATCGCAAGCGCAAACCCGGCGAGGTAACCGGACATCGCCAGCGCGCCGAACAGCATCTGCGACAAGGCATCTTTCCACCGGATCGCCGGCCCCATGGCAAGCGCGAAGGGAAGCAGCACAAGGCCCGACACAAGGCTTCGCCACAGAAGAATCAGAAAAATCGGCGCGTGGTCGATCGCAAATCGGATGCCGACAAAGCCGGCGCTCCAGGAAATCACCAGAGCCGCTTCGAGGATGATCAGGACGAGAACCGCCGAGATTCCCCTCTTCGGACGGTACGGGACCGCGGCAACAGCTTCACTCATTGATGGGGTCCGTTTCAGGCGGTGGCAGAAGTTGTGTGAGAGATTCGAGGGGAGAACCTCCCCCTTCAGAACTGGTCCAAGACCGAGGTTGCGATCTTGCGCGCGGTTTTCAGCCGTGCGTCATGCCCGTCGAGGCCCGCGCGCGACATCGCGCCCTCGAGCAGAAAAGACAGGTGTTGCGCCGTCTCGTCGATGGCTGAGCCGGCTGCCGGTTGCATCTCGAGGAGGTGTTCCCTGAACAGCCGCTCCACCTCTTCCTTCTGGACCGCGACCACTGCCCGGCCGGGGTCGCCGACGGGAAGCTCCGCGGCGGCGTTGAGGAGCCCGCAGCCTCGAAACCCCCACGCATAGGCAAGGGCCGCATGGTCCACATAGGAGTCGAACACCGCCAGGATACGCTCCTGCGGCGTCGTCGCGCTCCTCAGCCGCTCCTGATAGACGTCCCGCCACTCATCGAGACGTCGCTGCATATACGCATTGACGAGATCGGCCTTAGACGAAAAATTGTTGTAGAGGCTCATTTTCGCGACGCCCGCATGGGCGGTGATCGCATCGATGCCCGTCGCTCCCACCCCCTCGCGGTAGAACAGCTCCGCTGCTGCATTCAGCAGGCGCTCCCTGGCAGGCATTCTCTCGGTCATACGGTCTCTCCAGAATTAGGTAGACCGATCTACCCAATTCTGGAGGTCTGTCAAGTCTGTTGGCGGATAATCTGACGTCGTCGCGGAGGGACGGCGAGAGCGAAACCAGCAGGCGGGGCCTTCACAACACCGCCTGTAGCTCACCTATCTACCGCTTACCCATCTATCGCTTTCCCAGGAGCGGAAGTGTCTGCAGCGACTTCGACAGTTGGATCGCGCTCCACGGCATGTATTCGGCGATCGCCAGCCCGACGACGTCGGCTTCGGCATCCACGGCCGTGAGGATCCTTGCTACCTCCTCGAAGCGCATGCGCCCTTTGGCGACGCCTTCGTAGGTATTCGGCTTGGCCGCGGGATCCTGGAGAAGGAGGAAGTCGTAGAGCGTGGGATCGAGCACATCCAGGTCGAAATGCACCGCGACCTTCTTCGCGCCGGCAGCGCGCAGCCAGTCAAGGACGGGCTCGGCCGAGCCTGCCAGGTCTTCCGGGCTGAGACGCGCCAGTCCATGCTTGGCAATGAAGTCTGTTTCGAACGGCGTGGTTTCGGTCAGACCGACATAGAGGATCTGGCGCGCTTGCACCGGCTTCGGGACAGCGGCCACAAAATCGGGATCGCCTATCCCCATCAGCATGGCGAGCACATGCGCATGGGCATTTCGGAACTGCCCTGCCCCCATCACGTCGGGGTGCGCATCCACCCACAGAACCGCCAGATCGTCGCCATAGCGCTCGTTGAGATAGGCAACCGGCGCGAGATTCACGAGGCAGTCGCCTCCGAGCGTGACGACAGCATCGGGACTGTGTCGGCGGATGGCCGACATGGCCGCCGCAGCGAGATCCAGAAGCGGTTGGCGGGAAACGATGCCTTGATCGGCCGGCCGAACATCGTCATGGGCTTCGGGCACCGCAACCGTCTCTTCCGGTCCGAGCGGCTCGGGGGCTATGGCGGCAAGAACGCGCGCGCCTATTCTGTAATCGGGGTGGTCGCCGCCCTGCCATTGAGGCAGGTTCAGGCGCAGAACCTTCTTCGGATCGATTGTCATCGTCTCACTCTTTCCTGTCAGCATCGGCACTCCCCTGTCGGGAGCAGGAAATAGCTGGTGATTGAAATCGGAAACAAAATGGCTCATCTGTGACATGTCTGTCCACGAGCGTGGACAATCCCAGCTGGAGAAACACGATGAACCAGTTGCTTGCGATGCGAGCCTTTGTGCGGGTCGTTGAATCCGGTTCTTTCCGGGGCGCTGCCAACCAGCTTCTGGTGCCGCGCTCGACAGTCAGCAAACTTGTGACGGATCTCGAAAAGCATCTCGGGACAAGGCTGATGCACAGGACCACGCGCAGCGTCGTGGTGACCCCGGAAGGCGAGGAATATTATCGATATGCGGCGCGCCTGGTCGCGGAGGTCGACGAGGCCGACAGCGCCGTGCGCGGCAAGAAGGTGACGCCCAGGGGCCATCTTCGCATCGAATCTCACCCGACCTTCGCGCAGAATGTTCTGATCCCCCATCTCCCGGATTTCCATCGGCAATATCCGCAGATTTCCATCGCGTTGGGCATTGGCAACCGAACTGCAAACATCATCGGGGAAGGCGTCGACTGCGCCATCCGCGCCGGCGACATCGGCGACGAGTCGCTCGTCGCAAGACATTTGTTCGATGCCGAGTTCGCCACATGTGCGTCGCCGGCCTACCTGGAGCGGATGGGGTTGCCCGCGTCTCCCGAAGATCTCGACGACAAACACGTCAAGGTCGGCTTTTTCTCACACGCCGACGGCAGGATGAAGCCTCTGGTCTTCACCAAACCGGACCGCAGATACGTCGTCAGCGATCTGCAGTTCTCGGCCAATGAAGACAATGGCCAGATTGCAATGATGCTGGCCGGGATGGGGATAGGCCAAAACCTGAGACCGTTCCTGCTGCCCTATCTGCAGTCGGGGCAACTGGTCGAGGTCCTCGGCGAATGGAGCCACCCGCCCCTGCCCTTCCATGTCGTTTATGCCTCGGGCAGGCATCAGAGCGCCCGGCTGAAGGTCTTCATCCAGTGGCTCGTCGAGCGCTTCGGAAAGACCAACAGACCTCGCGTATCCAGCGGCGCCAGGCTAAATGCCTGATATCGCCTGCCGCAAGCAAAACCCGATCCTTTCTTAAAAGGGGAGAGAGAGTGACCAGCCGCCCTGTTGCCTGCGCCACCCCACGCCAACACCATCGCGGCGTCGGTCGCCAGCTTGTTCCGTCGCTGCTGTAAGCGGGCGAGGCCGAAGGCTGCGCAGGGCGAGGAAATCCGCCGCGGCCGGCCAGGACGCGGCGGTGGAGGCTGCTACTGGCCGTGGCCTGTCCCCATGTCGGCGGGGAGCATCAGGTGCTGATACTTGGTACCGGGAAACATCACGTAGGCATGCGCTGGATTGGCGTCCACCTCGTGCGGATAATTGGCCGCCATCTCGTGCGCTGCCTTCCCGACTATCATGACATGCGGGCCCGTCCGAATCCAATGCGATTTGTCAGTCGCATAGGGATCATGGTTGCTGGTGCCCAGGTCTCCGGCAAACATGTAGATGAAGCCGGTCTTGTCCGGCGGTTCGGCCTGGGTCGAAATCGCCCTGAACCATTCGAGCCCGACGGCATCGGCACACCACGGCTCGCCGCTCATATCGACGGCGCAAGTCCACATGTTCGTTCCGGTCCTGATGGGGGTAACCTTGAAGCCCTCACCTATCCGAATGATTGTGGCATTCATCCCGATATCCGCTGGGGCAGCGGACATCGCCTTTGCAATGAACTCGGGATCTCCCTTGGGAACCTCCGCCGTAAGTTCAGCGGCGAGGCTGGGGGAAGAGAACGCTAACGTGACCGACGCGAGGGTAAAGAGCCATCTCATGGCTGCCTCCTGTTGTGAGCGGCCGGCCCGGCTAACCTAGCGCAGAAGTCGTACTCAGAGAAGAGGTTCAAATAGGCGAGACGAAGGACAGAAAACCACCCGATCCGGAGTTGGTACTCTGACGTTCGAGCTCTGAATCGGACCGGAATCTGACGCGAGCGGTCGTTCCTGCCGAACGGGGTGATTTCCTCCCAATTCGGCTCGCTCGCCCATGGCTTCACCTAACGTAATGACGCGGCGGAAAGCCCCTTTGCCTCCATCATTTCGGCTGCCTTGGCGTAGCCGCCGTCCATGCCGTCGAGGAAGTGCAGATGCGAATCCGGCCGATCGGACGGCACGAGGCAGGTCATCAGCGCGTGAGACTGGCGATGCAGTCCGAAGTTGACCTCGCCACGCGCCCTTGCCGCGACAAGGATGGCTTCGACCGCTTCGATCTGTTCGGCCGTGCAGTCGAGCGTCAGGCGCAAACCATCGTCGTATTTGCGGAAGTCGGAGTTGAAGGCGACCTCCGCCCACATTTTCGGATCGACGTAGGTGGCCTTGTTCTTGGGAATGCCCATGTCCTGCGGCACCGGATGGGACTGCCGCGATGCGGCGTTGAAGACCGCCAGTACCTGCCTGGCGAGCGCCGCAAAGACCTCTGGGCTCGTATGCTCAAAGGGCTCGACCAGCAGCGAGAGGATCTCGCCCTGCTGGCTCGCGAACGGCGTCCATTCGCACGTGAGCCCGGTCAGATCCGGTTTCGTCGTGTACCTGCCCGGCTTGACCAGGTACCGCCCCTTCTTGATGCGCTCTTCCGCCCATTTGAGCCCACCGCCCGAAAACATCGCATAGGTGGCGCTTTCCGAGGCCGCGTATCGTGCGACGCGCACGTCCCGCCCGCCGGCGCGGATTTCGCCGACAGGCAGCAAGCCAATTCGAAGATTGAGACCAAGATTGGTCTTGGCAAAGGCCGCGACCTGTCGCAAAGCCGACGTGGCGACCATGAAGCCTTCTGGCGGCAAGGCAAATGCAGCGCCGTCGCCACGAAACACGAAGGGGAAATCGAAGGCGCCCCAGGCGTTGCCGAGCGCGGCAATGATCGACGCGCCGGCGTAGTTGACGTCTTCGTAGCGCCCGGAGCGGATCGCCGACGTCGAGCCGACAACATCTGTTATCCCGACCAGCCAATCATCTGGCAGTGGCTCGTAGATCGACGGATCGAGCACAAGCGAAAACTCGCCGTAGGCTTGCGGTGGCTCTGCGCGGCTGTCGGTCATCGCGTGTTTTTCCCTTGTGGTCGTATCAGCAAGGCGTCGGGTCCGCCTACGCGAGCGGTTCGCTGCTTCGTTGAACCAGCGAACCGCTCTATGCTTTGAACTCACGCAATTCCTCAACGGAAAACCGCTACACACTTTTCCTGGAATTGCTTTGAAACTCACGCAATTCCTCAACGGAAAACCGCTACACACTTTTCCTGAAATTGCTTTGAACTCACGCAATTCCTGAACGGAAAACCGCTACACACTTTTCCTGGAATTGCTTGAGAGGCAGACCCCAGCGATCCCGTTCAGATGAGGCTGGTGGTCACGTCGATGTTGCCGTGCGTAGCCTTGGAGTACGGGCAGATCCCATGCGCCGCCGCGAGCAGCTCTTCACCCAACTCGCGATCGATACCCGGCAGGCTCACGTTGAGACGCGCCCGCAGGAAGTAGGAGCCGTCGTCGACATTGAGATCGATCTCGGCATCGACCTCGGGACCCGCCGGTAGCTTGACGTTTCTCTGCGAGGCGGCGAGCTCGATCGCTCCCATGTAACAGGCCGACCAGGCGGCGCCGAAAAGCTGCTCGGCGGCGGGATGCGGCTGCGAAAGCTTCAGGTCAAGCTTGCCGTCGCTGCTTCGTGTGCCGCCATTGCGGCCGCTGGTATTGTGGGTCTTGCCGGTGAAAATAAGCTTCTCGGTCATTGGGAAATCCTTTCTGGTCCAGTTAACTCGGATCCGCTTCAATCGGATGAGCTGTAAATACGCAAGAGAGATGGCCGTGTCAATCGGTTTCGATTTACTCGGATACGATTTATTTATTGAATGGCATCGCGGGCGACGGACAACGCCCTTAGGCTCTGAAGGCCCTTTCGATTTTTTCTGTGCCCGAAGAGCTTTTTGTGCGAAATTGGCGCTGCCCATTCCGAAGGCATTACCGCTGCTGCATGTTTCCTTAGATCGGAGCTGAATTAAGGATTAAAACATGCAGCAATTTCAAAGTACTGCCGCGTCCGTTGTGCGTCTTGTCAGACGCGCGGCGCTGTAGGGGGCCGCAGCGGATATGGAGGATATGCCGCTGCCGCGCGTTGTGAGTTCCGACGTCCGCATCTCGTAAATCGTAGCACTGTCACATTCCGACTTTCGCTCAGGAGGGTTCGATGTCTACGCTTGAGACCGCACAAGAAATCCGAACGGAGACTCCGCTCTCGTCTGATGAGTTGCATCTGCTCGATGCCTACTGGCGAGCTTCCAACTATCTCTCGGTCGGCCAGATATACCTGCTCGACAATCCGCTGCTCAAAGAGCCGCTGAAGCGCGAGCACATCAAGCCGCGGCTGCTCGGCCACTGGGGAACCTCCCCCGGCCTCAACATGCTCTATGTGCACCTGAACCGGGTGATCAAGCGCGACGACCTCAACATGATCTACATCATCGGCCCCGGCCATGGCGGGCCGTCACTCGTCGCTCACGCTTATCTCGAAGGCACCTACAGCGAGGTCTATCCCAATATCAGCCAGGATGCGGAGGGTTTGAAGCGGCTGTTCAAGCAGTTCAGCTTCCCCGGCGGCATACCGAGCCATGTCGCGCCTGAGACGCCCGGCAGCATCCACGAGGGCGGCGAACTCGGATATGCGTTGAGCCATGCCTACGGCGCCGCGTTCGACAACCCCGACCTGATCGTCGCCTGCGTCGTCGGCGACGGGGAGGCCGAAACCGGGCCGCTCGCTACCGGTTGGCAGGGCAACAAATTCCTCAATCCGGCCCGCGACGGCTGCGTGCTGCCGATCCTCCACCTGAACGGCTACAAGATTGCCAACCCCTGCTTCCTCGCCCGCATCCCAAAAGAGGAGTTGCAAAAGTTCTTCGAGGGGATGGGCTACAAGCCCTATTTCGTCGAAGGACGCGACCCGGAGGACGTACACCGACAACTGGCCGGCGTGCTCGACACCGCCGTCGCCGAGATCCGGAAAATCTGGGCCGATGCAAACAGCGGCAATCTCAAGCGTCCGGCTTGGCCGATGATCGTGTTCCGGACGCCAAAGGGCTGGACATGCCCGGCGGAGATCGACGGCAAGAAGTGCGAGGACTACTGGCGGTCGCATCAGGTGCCCATGGGCGAGATGGACAAGCCGGAGCATATCCGCATCCTCGAACAATGGATGAAGAGCTATCGACCCGAGGAGCTTTTCGACGACGCCGGCCGGTTCAAGGCCGAGATCGCATCGCTCGCTCCGGCGGGCCGTCGCCGCATGAGCGACAATCCGCACGCCAACGGCGGACTGCTGCTGCGTGATCTGAAGATGCCGGATTTCCGCGACTACGCCGTCGAGTTTTCAGGCCACGGTGCGACCGTAGCCGAGTCCGCCCGCGTGATGGGCACGTTCCTGCGCGACGTGATGAAGCTGAACATGGAGGCCAGGAACTTCCGTCTGTTCAGCCCCGACGAGAACAACTCCAATCGCTGGCAGGATGTGCTGCAGGTGACCAACCGCTGCTACATGGCGGACATCTACCCGGAGGACGACCATCTCTCGCCGGACGGCCGCGTCATGGAAGTGCTGAGCGAACACCAGTGCCAGGGATGGCTCGAAGGCTATCTGCTGACCGGCCGCCACGGCTTCTTCTCCTGCTACGAGGCCTTTATCCACATCATCGACTCGATGTTCAACCAGCACGCCAAGTGGCTGAAAGTGTGCAACGAGATCCCGTGGCGCAGACCCATCGGCTCGCTGAACTACTTCCTGAGCTCCCATGTGTGGCGGCAGGACCACAACGGCTTTAGCCATCAGGATCCCGGATTCATCGACCACGTCGTCAACAAGAAGGCGGACGTGATCCGCGTCTATCTGCCGCCGGATGCCAACACCCTGCTCTGCGTGACGGACCACTGCCTGCGCAGCCGCGACTACGTCAACGTGGTCGTCGCCGGCAAGCAGCCGGCGCCGCAATGGCTGACCATGTCGGAGGCCGTGCGGCACTGCGCCATGGGCGTCAGCATCTGGGATTGGGCGAGCAGCGACCAGGGCAGCGAGCCCGATGTCGTCATGGCCTGCTGCGGCGACGTTCCGACGCTCGAAACGCTGGCGGCGGTGCAGCTGCTCCGCGAGCATCTGCCAGAGTTGAAGGTCAGGGTCGTCAATGTCGTGAACCTGATGAAGCTGCAGCCGGAGAAAGAGCATCCGCATGGACTGTCGGACCGCGATTTCGACGGCCTCTTTACGAGGGACAAGCCGATCATCTTCGCCTTCCACGGCTATCCGTGGCTGATCCACCGGCTCACCTATCGCCGGACGAACCACGACAATCTTCACGTGCGCGGCTACAAGGAAGAGGGCACGACGACCACCCCGTTCGACATGGTGGTGCTGAACGAGCTCGATCGCTTCCACCTGGTCGAGGACGTCATCGACCGGTTGCCGCAACTCGGTGCGCGTGCGGCCTATTTCAAGCAGGCGATCCACGCGAAGCTGATCGAGCATCGCGAGCATATCGAAAAATACGGCGACGACATGCCCCAGATCAGCGGCTGGAAGTGGGGCGCGAAGAGTACCCCACCGGCCCGCCCGAGGACATCGACCGAGGGAGACAACGTCTGAGCGAGACTGCTGCCGTAGCGGACCAGCAATATGTCACGGATGCTCTCGATCGCCCCGAAGCTGCAGCGCATGCCGACCGAGCAGGACCTCGGTCGGCTGCAGTTCACGACGATTCTCTACTGCCTTCAGTGCACCAATCCCGATAACGGCCTCGTCCGCGACAAGACCGCGCCCGACGCGCCGGCGAGCATCGCGGCGATCGGCATGGCGCTGGCGACGCTTCCCGTGGTCGTCGAGCGCGGCGTCCTGATCCGCAAGTTCGCCGCCAAGCTCGCCCGCAGAAAGCTGGCGTTTCTGCTGGCATGCCCCCAGGGACCGGAGCCCGACGCGTCGGGCTACAAGGGTTTCTTCTATCATTTCCTCGACATCGAGACCGGCCGCCGGGTCTGGCAGTGCGAGCTGTCGACGATCGACTCGGCCTTCCTCTTCGCCGGCGCCCTGACCGCTGCCGCCTATTTCGACGGGGACAGCCCAGACGAGGTGGAGGTCCGGTGGCTTGCCAACACGCTCTACGAACGGGCCGACTGGAACTGGGCCTGCGACCACGGGCTTACCCTGACCCATGGATGGCGGCCGGAGAGCGGGTTCATCCCCTATCGCTGGCGCGGTTACGACGAGGGCCTGCTGCTCTACATCCTCGGGCTGGGATCGCCGACGCATCCGCTGCCGCCCGAAGCCTATTCCGCCTATACCGAGAGCTACGAATGGCGAAACATCTATGGGCGCGAGTTGCTCTATTCAGGACCGCTCTTCACCCACCAGCTCTCGCACATGTGGATCGACTTCCGCGGTATCCGCGATGAATTCATGCGCCATCACGACAGCGATTACTTCCAGAACAGCCGCCATGCGACCTATGTCCAGCGCGAGTACGCCATCCGCAACCCGCTGAACTTTGCGGGTTACGGCGAGCACTGCTGGGGATTCACCGCCAGCGACGGCCCCGGCTGGGTCAAGAGAAACGTCGATGGCGGGGAAAGGGAGTTCTACGACTATATCGCCCGCGGCGCCCCCTTCGGACCGGACGACGGCACCGTCTCGCCCTGGGTGGTCGTGGCGTCCCTGCCCTTCGCTCCGGAGATCGTCATTCCGACCGTCTGGAACTTTGCGAGGATGCCCTTGGGAATGACCCGCCTCTACGGCTTCAAGCCATCCTTCAACCGGACTTTTACGGTCGAAGACAGCGACCCGGGTTGGTGGGTAAGCCCTTACCACTTCGGCGTCGACCAGGGCCCGGTGGTGCTGATGATCGAAAACTACCGCACCGGCCTCCTCTGGAACATCATGCGCCATTGCCAGCCGATCGTCGCCGGACTGCGCCGCGCGGGATTTTCCGGCGGCTGGCTCTGAGGGCGTGCGGCATTACTGGCTTGGATCTTCACCCCTGAAACGGACCTGCGCGTAGGCGGGCCGACCGAAGACTGGTAGAGTAGTCATTCGGCAACCTTCGGGCGCCAAGAACCAACCGGAGCGTGCCGGGAGGGGGCATCCATGGCTTTGGACATCATTGGGGCCGGCTTTGGCCGCACCGGCACGCATTCGCTCAAGCTGGCGCTGGAGCAGATCGGGTTCGGGCCCTGTCATCACATGAGCGAGGTCGGCCGCAGCCCCGAGCAGAAGGCGCTATGGCGCGCCGCGGGCAAGGGGCAACTGCCGGACTGGGACGAGGCCTATGCCGGCTACCGTTCTGCGGTCGACTGGCCGACGGCGCATTTCTGGCGCGAACTCAGCGCCTATTATCCCGATGCGAAGGTCATACTCACCGTTCGCGACCCCGAAGCCTGGCACAGGAGCGTCATGCACACGATCGGGCCCATGTCGGATCCGGCTACGAACGACCCGGCCTCCTTCGGCGTGGCGGTGGTTGGACAGACCGTTTTCGACGGGCGCATCGGCGACCGCGACCACGCAATCTCCGTTTACCAGGCGCATAATGCGGAGGTGAGAAAAGCGCTGCCTGCGGGGCGCCTTCTCACCTACGAGATTTCCGGTGGGTGGGAGCCGCTTTGTTCCTTTCTCGGGGTTCCGGTCCCCTCCCAACCCTTCCCGCACAGCAATTCGACCGCGGAGTTCCGCTCGCAGTTCGCGCGATGACGTTCAGCGGAGCGACAGGTGCAATTGCCTTGGGCGGCCGGGCCTCCTGCTGGGCTCTCCAGCGACAGGAACGAGGACGGGACGGGCTTCACTCCGGCAGGCCGGCCTTCAGCAAGCCCTGGCGAAACAGTTCGCGCTGTTCGGCCCGCTCCAGGAGCAGGCCGCGCCTGATGAAGTCCGCGGTCGAAAAATCGGGGGACAGCTTCAGAAGGCGCGCCTTGGCCGCATCGGTCGCGGCCGTGTCTCCGGATTGCGCGTAGCAGGCGACGAGACGTGCGCAGGTGAAGGGGCCGGGATTGGGCAGCTCGTTCAGCGCCGCCGCCGCTTCGTCATATCGGCCGAGAATGTAGAGGGCGTTGCCAAGGGCAGCGCTGTACCATGGCGGCGGGAACGGATTGAGCCGGAAGCCCTCGTCGATCCACCGTATTGCTTCCTCGATCTTGCCGCGCCGCGCGAGCAGCCCGCCCATCTGCACCAGCGTGTTCGCATCGTTGGGGTTGAGCTGGTAGGCGCGGCGATAGTGTCGTTCCGCCAGGTCGAACTCGCGACGGTTCGTGTGAATGAGCGCCAGCAGGCGCTCGCAGCCGCTTTCCCCTTCGTCGAGCAGAACCGCCTTTCGCGCGAGCGCGAGCGCAGCGTCGAGAATGTCTGGCGGCGCGTTGGCGTAGCCATGGAGCGCGATCGTGCTCAGCGCCAGATAAGCGTGGGCGAGCGCAAACTGCGGGTCACGCTCAAGCGCCGCCTCGAACATCATGCGGGCCTGCCGGTTGTCGTCGACGCCGTAGCTGCGCATATGCACGACCCCGCGCAGGTAGAATTCGTAGGCCGCAAGGCTCGTCGTCGGCTTGCGCAGCGCCTGTCGGACATCGGCACTCTCGATGTGCCCGGCGAGTGTCGAGACGATCATCCTCGTCACCTCGTCCTGGACCGCGAAAATATCGGTGACGCTGCGGTCGTAGTGCTCCGACCACAGGTGCTTTCCGCTCGTGGCTTCGACAAGCTGCGCCGTGATGCGGATCCGTTCGCCCGACTGTCGAACGCTGCCTTCGACCAGATAGGTGACGCCGAGCCTGATGCCGATCTCCCTGAGCCCCACCCCCTTGTCGCGAAAGCTGAAGGAAGAGCTGGCGGCGATGACGGACAGTGAGCGAAACCGGGCAAGGCCGCCGATGATATCCTCGGTGATGCCGTCGCTGAAGAAGTCCTGGTCCGGCGCTCCGCTCAAGTTCTCGAACGGCAGGACCGCGATCGATGTTCGTGCTGCCGGAGACGTCGATGGCCCGGCCATCGGCGCGTGCCCCCAGTGCCAGACGTGGACGGGCCGCGCAATGTTCTTCAGCGCGGTCTCGCCGCCGTCCCGGAAATCCGACCGGCACTTTGCGCCGAGTTGCCGGTGAACGATGTCGGCGATGCAGATGCCGCCTGGCTCGGCGGAAGCCTCCAGGCGGGCTGCGACATTGACCCCGTCGCCGAACAGATCGTCCCCGTCGATGACAACATCGGCCAGGTTGATGCCGATCCTGAAAAGGATGCGGTCGTCGAGCGCGACGTCCTTCTGATCCGACACCAGTTCTTCCTGAAGCGATATCGCACAGTCCACCGCGTCGACCGCCGAGCTGAAGACGACGAGCGAGCCGTCGCCCATCAGCTTCACGATGCGGCCGCCGCGTGCGGCGATATTGGGCGAGAGGATGGAAGCCTGCAACCGCTTCACGGCCTCGAGCGTGGCGGTTTCGTCAGCCTCCATCAGGCGGGAGTAGCCGACGATATCGGTTGCCATAATGACCGCAACTCGCCGTTCGACGCGCTCGTCCACCATCCCGCCTCCACACGCAGTACGTGATACCTTAGCCCGTCCTCACGGACGCCGGAAGAGGTAACGGAGCGGGGACCGAAGGTGCTGAGCCGATTGCTTCCGCGTACGGCGCGCTGCGTGCTTACCGCTTCTTCGCAAAGAGCCATTCAAGAATTGGCGGGATGAAATCCGGATAATTGTGCGCCTTGGGGTCCGGCCCGCGGATCGCCACCGCCTCCTCGATTTCCGGATGCGCGTCGGTCGCGACATGCTCGGCCACCTTCGCCACGATTTCGTCGGCCGTCGCCGCCAGCCGGTGGATGCGGAACACCGTGAGGGTGCCGTTCATGTGCACCGCCTGGTAACCGGGCTCCGCTGTCGCCTCGGAGAGCTCGATGCCGGTCTCTTCCCGCACCTCGCGGGCAATGTTGCCGTCGAGGTCGCAGCGCCCGTCGATGATATCCTCGGGCTCCAGTGACCCGCCCGGGCTGTAGACACGCCCCGGGTTGGCCGTGTGGCTGCCCATGCGGATGGCGATCATCGCACCGTCCGAAGAAAGGATGAGCGGCATGCCGAAGATGTGCAGGGCGCCGGGCGTGCGGCTCCTTCGCCACCAGAGAAAGGTGGAATAGGGAACGACATGGCCGCTCGCGGCAATCCGCCCGTCCTCGATGCGGATCGCCCGCTGCAGCACCATCTTGCCGTCGAAGAGATGCGGGTTGGCGGCAATCTCGTGCTGCCAGCTTTCCCACGCGCGCTCAGCTTCCGCCACATGATAGGGATGCTGTTCGGGGGAAACATCGATCCGGACTGCCGAGATCGGGAAGATCGTGCCCTCGGCGGGCCATTCGGCGCGGTTGCTTTGAACAAGGCTCATGGTCAGATATCCAATGTCATGACGACCGGGCAATGGTCGGAGGCCTTCGGGCGGTCCCAGCCGGTGCGCGGATAGCGTTCCACCTCCTGCCCTTCCGGAAAGATCGTCCGGAACGGCTGGCCCGCGCGGACGATCTCTGGCGTGCGGGTCGCGTTGCGGCTGGCGAGCGCCGGCGACAGCCAGATATAGTCGAGCTGGCAGAGATGCCGTTCCGCCGGCCCGCGGCTGTGGAACAGCGTCCAGCGGTCGAGCGCCGGCCGGCGCAGCATCGGGTTTTCGACAAAGCCGTCGAACGAGAGGATGTCGAGCGCGCTTTCCGTCTCCTCGCTCGGCACGAATTCGTAGCCGATGCGTCGGTCGCCACGGATCTCCACCTTCTCCTGGTAGTCGTTCATGTCGCCGCAGATCGCAAACATCTTGTCGGCGGTGCGGCCCCGCCCGAAGCGGCTTTCGATGATGTGGCGTACGGCCGTCGCCTCCGCGACGCGGAGCGGCATCGTCGCCTGCCGGCCGTCGAGCCCCTCGCGCGCCGGCCCCATCGACTTGAAGTGCACGACGTAGAGCGTCAGCGGCCGGCCGCCGATCCTCAAGTCCACCTCGAGGCAGTCGCGCTTGAAGATGCGGTCGCCCGGCCGGTTGGTCTGCGCCAGCTCGTCGTTGAACAGATCGAGGTCGGCATAGGTGAGGCCCGCATGGCTCTTGACGTCGAGGCACTCGATCGGCTGGCCGTCGCGCGTCTCCTCGCGCATCAGCACGGCGACATCGATGCCGCGCGAATCATTGCCCTCGATCAGGTATTTCTGCCGGTAGCCGTTGCCGACCATGCGGAAGAGATAGCCGTATTCGAAAGCCTGCAGCGCCGCCATGTTGTCGGCTTCCTGCAGACAGAGGATATCCGCGTCGCAATCGGCGATCGCCAGCGCCGACATCTGCCGCGTGTCGTCCGTATGCGCGATCGTGCGCGCCTCCTCGAGCCGCTGATATTCCGCCTCGCTCCTGACGTCGAACAGCCTCAGCACCCGATCCTGCTTCAACTGGTTGCGAAAGCCGGAAAAATCGAAACGGCTCATGAGGTTTTCGATATTGAAGGTGGCAAGGCGAAGCGACATCAGGCAATTCCGTAAAACAAGTGTCGCGGAGCTTAGGCATTGGGCGGCAAATGTCGAGGGGTTCCCGTCGCGTCGCCCCTTAAATCGGAGCAGATCCAGGGACGAAAATCATGCAGCAAATCAAAGCGCTGCAGACATCCTTGCATGTCTGATCGGACGCGCAGCTCTGTCGTGACATCATGGAATGCGCAGCCTCACCGCGCCGGCGCGCCATTCGCGTAAAGATGGAGCGCCCGGTAAACCGCGGTATGCGCAGGGGTCGGGATGCCGAGTTCCTGTCCGAGCGCGTGCATCCGTCCCGACAGCCATTCGAGTTCGATCCGCTTGCCGCGCTGAAGGTCGCTGGCCATGGAGGACTGCGTTTCCGGCGGCAGCATCTGCCACAGCGACGTCGTCTGCTGCACAAAACCCTCCGGCATCGGGTGGCCCTTGGCGGCTGCGATCGCCATGCCTTCGTCGCGCAGTTGCTCCATGAATTTCCGGCCTTCCGGATCGGCGATGATCGCCCCGATGCCGGAGCGCATCAGGCTGGTGCCGCCGGCAAAGGCGGCGAGTGTCACGAACTTCATCCACAGCGCCGGGTCGACGTCGTCGACAACCTGGAGCGCGATGCCGTCGGCCCGCTCGCAGGCGTCGCGGAAGGCGGCGATCATCAGGTCGCTGCGCCCGCCGATCGTCATCTGCGTCATCCCACTTATCTGCTTGATCAGGCCCGGCTCTTGCAGATAGGTGGACATGTAGATGGCGCCGCCGACGACCTGCGAGTGCGGCACCGAGCGCGCGAGGATATCGACCCCGTCGACACCGTTCTGCAACGTCAAGACAGTCGTCTTCGGCCCGACCATCGGGACGATCGCGGCCGCCGCTTCCTCGCTGTCGTAGAGCTTGACCGTGAAGATCACGAGGTCGACGACGCCGACCTCGGCGGGATCGTCGGTGGCGTTGACACTCGGCAGGCTGACATTGCCGAGCGGGCTTTCGAGCCTGAGGCCCCGGCTGCGCATCACGTAGAGATGCTCGCCGCGCGCGATGAACGTGACGTCTTCGCCCGCTTTCTGAAGCCGCAGGCCGATATAGCCCCCGATGCCGCCCGAGCCCATCACTGCGATCCGCATGGCCTTCCCTCCCCGCGCCAATCTTCGCGCAAGATATCAGTTTCGCCTTTCGGCGGCACGGTCAAATCATGCCTCTCCTCAAGCGACGGACCAGCCGCCATCGACAAGGAGATTGAGCCCCGTGATCAGCGAAGCGGCCGGCGAGGCCAGGAAGACGACGGCGCCCACGACGTCGTCCGTGTCGCCGATCCGGCCGAGCGGAATATGGCCGAGCGTCTGCTGGTAGAAGTCCTTGTTCGAGAGCGCCGGCTTCGTTCCGTCGGTCCAGATGAAGGTCGGGGCGACGGTGTTGACCGTGATGCCGTATCGCGCCCATTCGGCGGCGAGGCAGCGCGAGAGATGGTTGATCGCCGCCTTGCTCGTGCAATAGATCGCCTCGCCGCGCAGCGTCACTGTGCCCGCCTGCGAACTGATGCTGATGATGCGGCCGGCCTTCTGGGCGATCATCTGCCGGCCGACAGCCTGGGTTATCAGGAACGTGCCCTTGACGTTGACGTTCAGGATCTCGTCGAGATCGGCCTCTACGACGTCCTCCGCCAGGTTTCCGGGCGCGACGCCGACATTGTTGACGAGCACGTCGATGCGCTCGAACATCGCGGTTGCTTCGGCAACCGACGCCTCGATGTCGGTGCGTTTCGAAAGATCGAGCCGCACGGGAAGGACTTCCCGTCCCATGTCGCGGATCTCGCCGATCAGTTCCGCGGACGCCGCGATGTCGCGCAGACCGAGCACGATGTCCGAGCCGGCGGCCGCGCAGGCGAGCGCGCAGGCGCGGCCGATCCCGCGCGAGGCGCCCGTGACAAAGGTCACCTTGCCTTCCAGGCTGAAATCCGGCGCATGCTTGAGTTCGTTTGCCACGGTACCCTCCTCCAGCAATTCGCGGGCAAAATGAATGGAGCGAATCGGAGAGATTCCGGCGCCGGTCCAGTTCGGCTGCGCCGAAATCGAATTTTACCCCGCCGCTCCGTCGCTCACTGCTTCAGGGCGCCGCTCTTCTTCGCCACCCAGGTGGCCACGAAGTCCATCAGTTCCGGCGACAGGCAGTCATAGGGCTCCAGCCCGATCCGCCTCAAGTGATTGCGCACGCCGTTCATCTTCGCGGGATCGACGCCGCTTTCGATGATCGAGGAAACGAAGGCGGCAAAGCCCGGTTCCGGCCAGCCGGTCTCTTCGAACCGCTCGGGATGGATGAAGTCGAGCCCCTGGAACGGATGCTCGCGCTCCACCGGCCCGTACATGTGCACGCCGCATTCCTTGCAGGCGTGCCGCCGGATCAGCGCGGTCGGATCGACGATCGCGAGTTTGTCGCCGTTTTCGACGACGGTGATGCTGTCATGCGGTGCTACCGCAACGATCGAGAAGGCGGCCCCCTTCGGCTTCCAGCATTTGGTACAGCCGCAGGCGTGATTATGGGCGATCCCGCCGTTGACGCGGACCCGGACGGGACGGTCCTTGCAGGCGCAGACCAGCGTCCCGCCACTGAAGGTGGCATTCCCCTTGGCCATGCCGGCGTCGAGATAAGGGTGTAGTGCAACAGGATTTTCCATGCTTTCCTCCCTTGGACCACGAGGATTTTGTCTCGCCGGCCGCTCCCGTGCCGGCGGCAACCTCATGTTTCATTCTCCCTTCCTGAATATACCATCGCATCCGCAAGATTGTCTCCGGGGGCGCAGGCGACGCGTGGCAAACGCCTCGCGGTTGTAACCGTGAGGATTTCACCGCGCACAAAACGGTTGCTTTATTGCGGAACCGGCGCCGGGCAAAGCCTGCTGTCGTTGGAGGACATCGGCCCGAAACTCTCCTCGGGCTGGCGGCATTCAATCTTCGTGCCGACGACACTATCCCAACCGTTCATGATAATTTCCCGCGCCCTTTGCTGTTCTTCGACGCTTGGAAAAGCCGGATCGGCATAGCCCACGCCGCCCTCGAACGGCGGCAGGCGGTTGCGCAGCTCGGTCGGTACCTTTTCGCTGCGCACAAGGTCCGCAAGGCGGATCGGCGAGCAATGGCCCTTCAGGAAGGCGAGCTGCGCCTCGTCCGAGTAGAGATATTCCATCCACAGCCGCGCCGCATGCGGGTGCTGAGCCCGGGCGCTGATCGCCTGCACATAGACCCCTGCAACGGCGCCGGTCTTCGGCCTGACGACTTCGACCTTGGTTTTTCCCGCAAGGCGGTCGCGATCGCCGCGTGCCAGATAGTCCCAGCGGATGAGGATCGGCGTACGGCCATCGGCCAGCGAGCGGTAATCGCCGACGAGCGGAACGAAATTGCCGTTGCCGTGGAGATCCGCAAAGAATTTGAGCCCCCGATCGGCGGCTTCCTCCCTATTCCCGTTCGCAGCCGAAAGGCCCGCGGCGAACACGCTCTGGATCGCCTGGTTCGAGAAAATGTCGCCGGCGAGGCCGACGGCGTTCCTGTAGTCGGGGGAGAGAAGGTCGGCCCAGTCCTGCGGCAGCTTGGCCACCAGGTTCGCGTTCACCTCGAAAACGAGCACGCCGTAGTAATCGCCGTACCAGTATCCATCCGCGTCCTTGGCGTCGTCCGGGATCGTGTCCCACGTCGAGACCTTGTAGGGCTGCAGCAGGCCCTCGCTCTTCGCCGCCGGGGCAAAGGCCAGGCCGACATCGATCACGTCCGGCATCTCCGCGCCGGTCTTGCCCGGCTCAGCCGTGATCGCCTCGATCTCCTTGGCGGACGGGGCGTCGGGCTGGAGCTCGTTGACGCTCAGCCCGTATTTCGCGGCAAAGCCATCGATGATGCCGCCGTATTCGCACCAGTCGCGCGGCAGCGCTATGACGGTGAGCTGCCCTTCTTTTTTGGCGGCCGCCACCAGTTCATCCATGGCGTCAGCGGACGCCGTCGGGGCGAATGCCACAAAGGCACGCGCCGCCGCAGCCGCCGCCAGGATTATCGCATACCACCTTCGTCTCATGGCCGTCCCTCCCCCGGGCTTATGGACAGCGGCACGGAAAAGTTTAGCAGCTTCTAATGGCCTCAGAAAGCGCCATCGTACCGCCCGCTTCCCACCAAACAAGACGTCTTCCCTGCCGCAACGGCCGTGCTACAGTTTGCGTTACGGCGCCGCGCGTCCAACCGGATGCGCAAGGGTCGCGGTAGCACTTTGAACTGCTGCATGCGTCATGGGGCTGACGGGGGGGTGAAGTCCGGATGAAGGCTTTGGTTGCGAAGGTCGCTGCGGCCGCCTTCGTTCTGTTTGCCCGCGCGATAACCGCGGTTCGCGCCATCTGGCCGGAAGAAGGATTGCCGGCCAAGCCTTGTGTCTATTTTGCCAATCATTCGAGCCACGGCGATTTCGTCCTGGTCTGGGCCGTGCTGCCGCCGAGGCTGCGCCACCGGACCCGCCCTGTCGCCGGCGCCGAATACTGGCTGAAATCGCATACCAATGCCTTCATCGGGCGCGACGTCTTCAATGCGGTGCTGATCGAGCGCGACCGGGACAAGCGGACGCAGGATCCGATCGCCCTGATGGTCTCGGCGATCGATGACGGCTCGTCGCTAATCCTCTTTCCCGAGGGCACGCGGAACCAGACCGAGGAAAGGCTGCTCCCCTTCAAGACCGGCATTTTCCATCTGGTCGATCAGCGCCCCGAGGTCGATCTCGTGCCGGTGTGGATCAACAATCTGAACCGCGTGATGCCCAAGGGCGAGATCGTGCCGATCCCGCTGATCTGCACCGTCACCTTCGGCAACGCACTCCGTGTCGCGCCCGGCGAAGACAAGGAAGCATTTCTAGAACGGATGCGTGCCGCCCTCCTGGCGCTTGCTCCGAAACCGGCAGGAAGCGGCGAATGACTGCGGCAAGCTCCGATCTCGTAACCCTCGTCTTCGGCATCTTCGGCGTGCTGATCGTCGCCTCCGCGGTCGGCTACCTGCTCGAGCGGCGTCTCGCAACCGACGGACCGAACGCGGCGGTCGAAAACCTCAATGCGCGCATCCGGGCCTGGTGGGCGATGGTCATCCTGATCGGCCTCGCCTTCATCGCCGGCCGCGTCGGCGTCCTCGTGCTCTTCGCCTTCTGCTCCTTTGCGGCGCTAAGGGAGTTCATCACGCTGATCTACACCCGGCGCGCCGACCACTGGGCACTCGCTTCGGCCTTCTTCCTCGTCCTGCCGATCCAGTATTACCTGCTCTGGGCCGAGGAATACGGCATTTTCTCGATCTTCATCCCCGTCTATGCCTTCCTGCTGATGCCGATCATTTCGGTGCTGCGGGGCGATACGGAGCGCTTCCTGCTTCGCGTCGCCGAAGTGCAATGGGCCCTGATGATCTGCGTCTTCTGCGTGTCGCACGTGCCGGCACTGCTGACCCTCGACATACCGGGCTACGAAGGCCGCAACGTGCTGCTGATCGCCTTCCTGGTGATCGTCGTGCAACTGAGCGACGTGCTGCAATATGTCTGGGGCAAGCTCTTCGGCCGCACCAAGATTGCGCCCAACCTCTCGCCGTCGAAGACGGTCGAGGGCTTTGTCGGCGGCGTTGCCAGCGCCACGCTGATCGGCGCCGCGTTGTGGTGGATCACGCCGTTCACGCCGGTGCAGGCGGGCCTCTTGTCGTTCATCATCACCCTCATGGGCTTCCTCGGGGGGCTGGTGATGTCGGCGATCAAGCGCGATCGCGGGGTCAAGGACTGGGGCCACCTCATCGAGGGTCACGGTGGGCTGATCGACAGGCTGGATTCCGTCGTCTTCTCGGCGCCGATCTTCTTCCACATCGTCCGCTACTGGTGGTCGGTGTCATGACGGCTGTGTTGAGCCGGTGGGCGCGCAGCAGCACGGTACACGTGCTCTTCGCCTTTCTGGCCATGGGCGGCTGGGCGGTCTTCGCCAACAGCGGCCACCCCATGCCACAGCCGCTTATCTCGGGCTTTCTGCAAGGCGCCCTGTCGGCCGGTCTGACACTTTTCCTCAAGTCCGTGATCGACTGGCTTTCGAAGCGCTTCGGCGGGCCTCCGCGTTTCTGGGCACCGCCGCTGATCGCCTGCCTCGGCTCGGCAAGCCTGCTGGTATCGCTCCACGCCCTTGGTGGAACGCCCGAAATATTGAAAACCGTCACGGTTCCGCTGCTGGTCTCGACGACCTACGCGTGGACATATGCGTATTCGATCTCCAGGAGAAGAGGCCAACCATGACCGAGACAGGCGACCGGCGGCCACTTGCAAGCCGCAACACGCGCTGGGCCGGCGCGATCGCCCGATGGATGGCGGCCCGGGCGATAACGCCCAATCAGATCTCGCAGGGGAGCATGGTGGCGGCGGCTCTCGCTGGCGGCGCGTTCTTTCTGGCGGGTCAGAGCGCGGGTACGACGCGGATCGTCTGCCTGCTTCTAGCGGCCTTGTTCTGCCAGCTCCGACTGCTCTGCAACCTCTTCGACGGCATGGTCGCCGTCGAGGGCGGCAAGGGAGAACCGGACGGCCCCTTCTGGAACGAGTTTCCCGATCGTGTCGCCGACATCCTGATATTCGCGGGGCTCGGCTACGGCATCGGCGCACCCGGCCTCGGCTGGGCGGCCGCCGCCTTCGCCGTGCTCACCGCCTATGTGCGCGAGCTTGGCCGCGCCACCGGAAACCCGAGCGATTTTTCCGGGCCGATGGCCAAGCAGCACCGCATGGCGACGGTCACCGCCGCCGCTGCCATCGCCATCCTGGAGCCCCTGTGGCAAGGCCACAACGAGGTGCTGGCGATCGGCCTCTCAGTGGTTGCGCTCGGCGCGGCGCTGACGGCATTCCGCCGCGGACGGACATTGGTCCGGCGGCTGAAAGAGCCGGACAAGCGCTGATCCTGCCATTGCCGCGGAGCGGCGACGAAAGATTGGCTTCGATATAGCCGGTTGTCTTGCGCAGCCGCCACCGTCAAGCGCCGTACGCCAGCGTCCGGGAACCTCCAGTTCAAGCCTTCCCCGCGAGGCGCGCCTCGACCCGTGCCAGCGCGCGTTCGAACACCGCCGTATCGTCGAGCGCGCGACCGAGAACCAGTGCGCCCTGAATGGCGATCACCGCCTCTTCGGCAAGTTCGCCCGCGGTGGCCGGGTCATTGCCAGCTTTTTCGAGCGCCGTGGCGAGCGCCGCCCGCCACTCGGCGAAATAGTCGCGCACCTGATCGGCGAAGCGGTCGCGGACATCGTCGAGCGCGAAGGCGCCGACGAGGCAGACGCGGCGGCCCGAGCGGAAATAGTCCGCCACCGACCGGCACATGGCGCTGATCGCCGTGTGCGGATCCTCTGCCTCGCGAAGTGGCAGGTAGACGTGCTCCTCGAACCATTGGTCGATGTCGCGGAGCACCGTCGTCGCCATCTCCTCCTTCCCGCCCGGGAAGAAGTGATAGAGGCTGCCCTTGCCGAGCCCGGTCTTCTCGCTGATGACGGAAAGGCTCGCGCCTTCGAAGCCATGCTCCCGGAAGATCTCGGCCAGGACGGGAGTGACGTCCGAGCGCTCCGCGACGGTCTTTGCCACGATGTTACAATCCGAGTTTCGAAAGGCCGGGATGATCCGCCGGCCGCGGTCCGGACCTGTCCCAGAAGAACTTCCGGTCCGCTTCCTTGATCGGCATGTCGTTGATCGAGGCGTGGCGCGTGTGCATCAGGCCGTTTTCATCGAACTCCCAGTTCTCGTTGCCATAAGCACGATACCAGTTGCCGGAGTCATCGTGATACTCATAGGCGAAGCGCACCGCGATCCTGTTGCCGTCATGCGCCCAGAGCTCCTTGATCAGGCGATATTCGAGCTCCTTATTCCACTTGCGCGTCAGGAAAGCGACAATCGCCTCACGGCCCTCCACGAATTCAGCGCGGTTGCGCCAATGGCTGTCGACGGTGTAGGCGCGCGACACCCTTTCCGGATCGCGGCTGTTCCATCCGTCTTCGGCAGCGCGGATCTTTTGAACGGCCGTCTCGCGCGTGAAGGGCGGCAGCGGCGGACGTTGTTCGGACATCTTCATCTCCTTCGTCAGCCAGTGTACTGATCGGTAAACTATGTTCCAATCGGTACAACAAAGACGGAGGCACGTCAATGCCGACGTTTCGAGCACCGCCAATTTGCCGTGCGAATCTGAAAAACACGCGCAAAACGCGCCGCCGTCGCGTGATGCCGCCACGGCCCGGTTTTACTGAACCATGGGTTCTGGTAAATGTGTCGCACAATCGCCGGTGGAGGGCGACTCAGGAGGAACTTGATTGCGTCTCGCAGCGCGAATACTCGTCGCCGTCTCTCTCGCCTTTGTCATCGCCCTCGTTACCGTCTGGGCGGCGCTAGCCCTTTGGTACCGCCTTCCCTTTCCGGAGCTGGCGAAGGCCGTGACGAGCGGCGCTTTTATCCTGCTCGGCCTTGTGGCGATCGTCGCGCTATTCACCCGCTGGCGTTACCGCGCCGGCGCCGTCTTTCTCGTCGCGCTTGGCGTCATGCTCGCCTGGTGGAGCACGATCAGGCCGCCGAAGGACGCCGACTGGGCGCCGGACGTCGCGCGCCAGGTGACGGGCACGCTGAACGGCAATCTGCTGACGCTCACGAATGTCCGCGACTTCGAGTGGCGCAGCAACAGCGACTTCACCGAACGCTGGACGACCCGCACCTACGATCTCGACAAGCTGCGGTCGCTCGACCTCTTCATGTCCTACTGGGCCGGCCCGGAAATGGCCCATGTCATCATGAGCTTCGGCTTCGAGGGCGGCGACCAGCTCGCCTGGTCGATCGAGGTGAAGCGGCGCATCGGCGGCCAGTTCTCGCCCGTTGCCGATCTTTTCAAGAGCAATCCGCTGGTGATCGTCGCGGCCGACGAGCGCGACGTTGTGCGCGTGCGGTCGAACGTTCGCGGAGAAGACGTCCAGATCTATCGCCTCAGGGCCCCGCCGGAGGCCGCCAAGACACTGCTGCTCGAATATGTCCGGGACGCCAACGCGCTCGCCACGACGCCGGAGTTCTACAACTCGATTACCACCAACTGCACGACGACCATCGTCAAGATGATGCGCGCCGTCGGCGACGTCGTCCCCGGTGACTGGCGGCTGATCGTCAACGGCTATCTTCCCGACTATGCCTATGACCGTGGCGCGGTGGACACGAGCATGCCGCTCACCGAACTCCGCTCGCTCGCTCACATCAAGGACCGAGCGCAGGCGGCGGGTCTGTCGCCGGACTTTTCCGGGCTCATCCGCGTCGGCGTGCCCTCCCCGCCGCAGCGCCCGAGGTGACGGCTGTTCGGCACGGTCGGCGACCTTTAAGAGCGCCCTCACGCCTTCCAGGCGGCCTCGCTCTTCTGTTTGTAGTGGGTGAAGGCCTTTACAAGCCCTCCGAGGACCTCGGCCGAGGTCTCGAACATCGCCTTGAATTGCGGGTCGTCGACCTTGTCGATGTCCTCACGCAGGTGGACGATGAGGGCGTTCAGCTCGCCCTTCATCTTCTGCGTATGATGCGTCGCATTTGCATCGGTGTGAGCCATCTCTGCTCTCCCTTCGAAATCGGTTGGACCACGGCACCGCGCACCCGCTCGGACGCCGAAAAGCCCGCCGATAACAAATTGAATTTACGCACGATTCCGTCCCGTTTCCATTCAGGTCAGGAAGCCATGCCACAGGCTGAACGTTTCGGATTTCGCTTGGTTCCGGGAGCGGTCGTCGTCGCACGGAAGACAATCGTGTTTCGTTACAGATCGCCCCTAAAAGTTACTGGACCGGAGCCTGGGATTTGGCAAATATGAGCGCGCAAATCCGTGAGAATTCTTTTCAAAGAATTCATTTCAGTAGCCATTTAGATCAGAGCTCGCTGGTATCAGTCGGGCTCTGATTGTGAGTGCGAACTCGCAGGAATGGCGGCGGTTCCCGAGGGGGGGTATAAACGGATTGGCCCCGAAGTTTTCGTCGGGCGGGCACGGCGTTTCTGGCAATAGATGAGCGCCAGTAGATTGGCAGGCATTTCGTCGCAGACTACCAACAGAGCCCGTTCCTACAGGACGGGCTCTGTTTTTGCGTTTCGAGGCACGGCGCGATGCCAGGAACCAAAGATCGGGCGAAGCGTTCGGGGACTTCGGAAGGAGAGCATCCGATGGAACCGATTTTCACTCGTTTTGCGAACAAGATGTCAGATCTCGCCGGGCGGCCGGCAACATTCGCCATCGCATTCCTGTCGATCGTCATTTGGGGCCTATGCGGGCCGGTATTCGATTTCTCGCAAAACTGGCAACTCGCAGTAAATACCACGACAACGATCACGACATTCCTGATGGTTTTCATTCTGCAGAACTCGCAAAACCGCGATGGCCAGGCACTTCAGGCCAAACTCGACGAGTTGATCCGCACCAGCAGTGCCGAAAATCGCTTCATGGGCATCGAGGAACTCGACGGCAAGGAACTGAGGAAGGCTCGCGACGACATAAACGGCAAGGCTCAAGCGCAGGAGCACTCCACTGGAAGCGCCGAGTGAATCATGCCCGCGGCTGTCTCCACAGTTCGGGAGCTCGAAATGCGCATCAGGGGAACGCCTGCGTCACAACCTCAACGACAACGCCCGCCTGTTGTCTGTCACGTCGATGGCCCTTCGACCGCTACAGCGCGCGCGTCCAAACGGACGCGCTAAGGTCGCTGTAGCGCTTTGAAGTGCTGCATGATTTTATCCTTAAATCGATTCCGATTTAAGGAATCATGCAGTAGGCCGGTGCCCGCGACCGCGATCCGCTCATCAACGCCGTTGAGAGGGTCGCGCCGGATTGCGAGCATCGGTCAAGGCCGGCGGACGCCGCGTCGGCTGCTCGTGACAAGCCTTAGCCATGGCGCCGTATGGAAGACGCTCATGAGCAGGTACATCAGGGCCATTCCGTCCAGGGGCAAACCGCCCGGCGTGGAGGAGCAGACCATGTCGGCGCCACCCGTTGCAGCCGTCAGCAGTGCCATGACCACGAAAGTGGGGGCAGCGGCAAGGCACAGCCAGTCGGCTGCGCCTTTCGAGTTCTCGGGATGGCGCAACATCGGGTGTCAGCCCCGGCCATAGGCGTCGCGATGGCGCCACCAGATACCGTTCTCGTTTCGCCCCAGAGGCGCCCGGTCGAGCCACTGGTACACGCCCCACAGCCCGTCCAGTCCGCGCGCATAGCTGGAATAGCTGTGATAGACGACGCCGTCGTCGAGCACGAAGGCGCTGACGCCGGGCCTGTCGCGCGTGTAGGTGGGAACATCGGTTCCTGTCATGGCGGCGATTTGTGCGACCGGGCCCTCGTTGCCGCGCCACTCCTGAACGGTCTTTCCGGCAAGCGGCTCCGGCGCCGGCGGCTCGCGGCGGAAGTTGTATTCTATCGTCCCCTTGCGCTGCTCTTCCTCGGTGAACCAGACGCAGAAGTCACGGTTGAAATCGCCATCGTTCGAGGAGGCCCAGGGAAAGGTCCAGTCCATCCGCTGCTTGAACGCCTGCAGTTTTGCAAGCGGCGCGCGCGAGACCGCCGAGAACGCGACATCGTGGTTTTCGAGATGGACGACGATCCCGTTGAACCCGTCCGCGATCGATGAGCAGGACGGGCACCCGGCCGTGTAGTCGGGGCCGAACATGAAGTGGTAGACGAGGAGCTGCGAGCGCCCTTTGAAGAGGTCTTTGAGCGAGACGTTTCCGTCCTCGGTGTCGAACCGGTAATCCTTGTCGATCCGCACCCAGGGCAGCGCCTGGCGCCGCAGCGCCAGCTCGTCGCTGCGCCGCGTCAGCTCCTTCTCCTCCTGGAGCAGGTCGACCCGCGCTGCCAGCCACTCGTCACGGGTTCCGGTTGCATGTGCCGTCATCACTCTTCTCCTTTGGCCAGTTGTCGTCGTACCTTCCCGGCGCGACGTGTTGCTTCGTGAGTGAGGTTAGGAGCGGATTTCGAATGGTGAGAGTGACAAGTGTGACGGGATTCCGATGGACTCGCTGATCACCGCCGCGGCACGCGCGCTTGCGACGGGCGATCCGCTTGGCGCCTTGAAGCGGGTTGCGCTGCGCGATGACCCGCCCGCGCTCGCGCTCCGGGGCATCGCCATGGCGCAGCTCGGCGATCTCGTCCGGGCAAAGGCGCTGCTGAAGAGCGCCGCGCGCGCCTTCGGGCGGAGGGAAGCCGTGGCGCGCGCCCGTTGCGTCGTCGCCGAAGCCGAGATCGCCCTCGTCTCGCGCGATCTCACCTGGCCCGCAAAGGCGCTCGACGCCGCGCGCGCAACGCTCGAAGAGCACGGCGACCGGGTGAATGCCGCGCATGCACTGAACGTCGAGGTCCGGCGCCTGCTGCTGATCGGCCGCCTCGACGAGGCCGAGCGCATGCTGGCCGGGTTCGATCCCTCCCCGCTTCCGCCAGGCTTGCGGGCCGCCCATGAACTCGCAGTTGCGGGCATCGCCGCCCGGCGCCTGCAGACGCATGCCGCGCACGCCGCGCTGACGCGGGCCGCCGAGGCCGCGCGCCAAGCGGATATCCCAGCGTTGACAGCGGAGGTCGAAAGCGCATCGCTGGTGCTGAAGACACCGGCGGCGCGCCTGATTGCGCGGGGCGAGGAACGGCCCCTCCTGCTCGAGGAGGTCGAGGCCCTGCTTTCGTCCGGGGCGCTTGTCATCGACGCCTGCCGCAACGTCGTCAGGGACGAGAGGCTGGCGGTCTCGCTCGCGACGCGCCCGATCCTGTTCGCGCTGGCGCGTGCGCTCGCCGAAGCCTGGCCGGGAGACGTGACGAGGAGCACGCTGCTTTCCCGCGCCTTCCGCGCCAAACACGCCGACGAATCCCATCGCGCGCGGCTCCGGGTGGAAATCGGCCGGCTTCGCGCGGAGCTTCGGGCGCTCGCAGACATAAGCGCGACCGACCGAGGCTTTAGGTTGGCACCGCGCCATGCGCGCGAGGTCATCGTGCTGGCGCCGCCCGTCGAAGAGCGGCACGCGGCGGTGCTCGCCTTCCTCGCCGACGGCGAGTCCTGGTCAAGCTCGGCACTGGCGATCGCGCTCGACGCGAGCCCCCGCACCGTGCAGCGCGCGCTCGAGCAGCTTGCGGCGGATGGCAAGGTGCAGGCTTTCGGCCGCGGCCCGGCGCGCCGCTGGATGACCCCGCCGCTCACCGGTTTCCCGACAATCTTGTTACTCCCCGGCCCGTTGCCCAGCGACTAGTGTGAGGCGACCTCATCAGCCAAGGACGGATTGATGCATGCCGACTAAAGACAGATACTTCTATGCAGGCTTCTGACTGGATGGAGAAGCGCGATGGACATTCGATCGACACTGACGGAGCTGTGCGGAGCCTTCAATGCCCATGATCTCGATCGCATCATGACGTTCTTTTCCGACGATTGCGTGCTGGAGATGCCGAGAGGAAGCAAGCCCTGGGGCTCGCGGTTCGAGGGCAAACGGAACGTACGTGAAGCGTTGGCAACACGCTTTGAAGGCCTGCCTGATGTCCACTACGGCAACGACGAACATTTTGTAGATGAGGCCGCTGGTACCGGCATCTCGAAATGGACCCTCACGGGCACGACGCGCGAGGGGAACAGACTAGAGGTCCGGGGTTGTGACTTCTACACGTTTCGCAACGGGAAGGTGATCCGCAAGGACTCCTATTGGAAAATCGTCGAGTAAACCGGCGATGCTGGCCGATCGGATCGATCGGCGCACCGCAAGCCAAATGCTGCAGAGGGCTTTGTACCGCGCTGCAGGAGATCATGCATCAGGAGGAAAGCATGAAACGATCCGCCGCCGAAATCCTTCGTGAATACGGCCCCTTCCCCGAAGCAGACAACGTGCATGGTGTCACCTTCGACGGCAGTCACCTCTGGTTCGCCTCGGGCGACCGGTTGAACGCCGTCGATCCGGCGAGCGGGGAACTCACACGCTCGATCGATGTCGCCGCCCACGCGGGAACGGCCTTCGACGGCCGGCACCTGTTCCAGATCGCCGAGGACCGTATCCAGAAAATCGATCCGAAGACCGGCCGCGTGCTCGCGACAATCCCGGCGCCGGGCGGCGGCGGTGACTCGGGGCTCGCCTGGGCCGAAGGCACGCTCTGGGTGGGCCAGCACCGGGGCCGCAGGATCCACCAGATCGATCCCGAGACCGGCAAAATCCTCCGCACCATCGAATCCAACCGGGTCGTTACGGGCGTCACCTGGATCGACGGCGAACTCTGGCACGGCACCTGGGAAGGCGACGAGAGCGATGTCAGGCATATCGATCCCGAAACGGGCACGGTCCTGGAGCGCCTCGACATGCCGCCTGGCGTGGGCGTGTCCGGGCTCGAATCCGACGGCGGCGACCGCTTCTTCTGCGGTGGTGGGCACGCCGGCAAGATCAGAGCCATCCGGAGGCCGAGGTAGGATTGGGCGATCCGCCGCCGAACCCGCGCCGGACGTAATGAGCGGCGGCAGGTCGCGCCACGTCAGCGGCAGATTTTTTGAGGCATGTCGATTTTCAAGCAACTCGTTCGTCTTTGAGAAGCGCCGCTCATCTGAGGCCCGGCGTCGCCAATTTTTCCACGAGGTCTTTCCATGTCGAAAGCACAGATTCAGACGCAAAGTTCATATCGCTGGGTGATTGTCGCCGCCGGTGGCCTGTTGGGCTGCATCGCCATCGGCGCCATGTTTTCGCTGCCGGTTTTTCTCCGGCCCATTTCCCAGGAGACCGGGTGGTCCGTTACCGGTGTCTCCAGTGCCATGACCATCGGCTTTATCGCGATGGCGCTGGCAAGCATGATCTGGGGTACCCTGTCGGACCGCTGGGGGCCTCGCGTGGTCGTTTCGATTGGCTCGGCTATCCTGGCGGGAGCGCTGGCTCTCGCGAGCCAGGCGACCTCGCTCATCGAGTTTCAGCTCGTCTTCGGGCTGGCTGTCGGTGGCGCCACCGCCGCAATCTTTGCTCCGATGATGGCCTGCGTGACCGGCTGGTTCGACACGCAGCGCAGCCTTGCCGTGTCTCTCGTGTCAGCCGGCATGGGCATGGCGCCCATGACCATGTCTCCCTTCGCGGCCTGGCTCGTGACCATCTATGATTGGAGAACGTCGCTGCTGATCATCGCCGCCCTTGCCGGGGCCGTGATGATCCCGGTCGCGCTGCTCGTACGCCGCCCGCCCGCGCTCGAGGGCCAAAATGCCGTCGCCGCTTCGGATGGAGAACAGCTCGACATGTCCGTGGGGCAAGCGATGCGATCGCCCCAGTTCATCATCCTGTTTCTGACGAACTTCTTCTGTTGCGCCACCCACTCGGGCCCGATCTTCCACACGGTGAGCTACGCGATCAGCTGCGGCATCCCGATGATTGCGGCGGTTTCGATCTACAGTGTGGAAGGGCTTGCCGGCATGGGCGGTCGCGTGGCGTTCGGTCTTTTCGGGGATAGGTTCGGCGCCAAGCGCGTCCTCGTCTCTGGGCTGCTGTTGCAGGCGTTCGGCGCACTGGCCTACTTTTTCGTCCGCGATCTCGGCGCGTTTTATGCGGTGGCGGCGGTGTTCGGCTTCATCTACGCCGGCATCATGCCGCTCTATGCCGTTATCGCCCGCGAGAATTTTCCCCTGCGCATGATGGGCACCGTCATCGGCGGAACGGCGATGGCCGGCAGCCTGGGCATGGCAACCGGTCCCCTGGCCGGAGGCCTGATCTACGACACCTTCGCGAGCTACGGTTGGCTCTATATCGGCGCCTGGGGCATCGGGATCGGCGCCTTCCTGATCGCCCTCACCTTCCGGCCCTTTCCCAAGGCCACAGCCGAGCCCGCCCCATTGCCCGCGTAAGGGAAGACGAATGCGGTCGGCCGCGACAGGCGTGTCGCGGCCGCTTCGCAGCGCCTCACTCGGCGCGCGCCTGCCGGTTGGTGTGCAGCATTTCGGTGGGACCAGCGTCTGCCGCAACGTGCAGTAGCGTCAGAACGGGTTGATATAGTTCGTGATCGCGATCTGCCGGAGCAGCACGCGGCGGATCACATGCGCGGGCTTGACCCGGTCGGTGAAGATCGCCGCGTCGCCGGTGGCGCCAGCCGGCAGGCGGTTGGCGAAATCCTGATCGTCCAGCCGGACCCGGACGACGAAGGGCACGCTCTTGATCGCCGTCGGCGCAACCGCCGCTCCTGATACTTGCGTCTGCCCGCTGGCAACGGCCTGCAGGACGCTTTCGACCTTGCCGGTATAAACCTCGCCCGGCGCGAATTTGAACGTCGCCTCGACCCATTGCCCGGGTGCGATATAGCGCGCGTCGATCTGCGGGATCTCGACGCCAATGATCGTCTCGGACGTGTCGATGAACGCCATCACCGGCGATAGCGGCAGGTTGGAAACACGCGCGCCTTTCCGGAGCGCCAGATTGGTCACGTAGCCGTCGGCCGGCGCCCGGACGGTCGTCTTGTCGAGATCCCATCGGGCATTGGTGATCTGCGCCTTGAGATTGTCGACCTCGGCCTGCCGCTGCTGGACGTCGAAGGCCGGGCCGGCGCCGGTCGTCTCAAGTTGCGTCGTCTGCGCCAGCCGCAGTTCCTGGAACTTGAGCTCCGCCTGGAGCGCCTCGACCTTCGACTGGTAGGGCACCGGATCGATGCGGAAGAGCACGTCGCCGGCCTTGAGTTGGGCGTTCGCCGCCACTGGCACGTCGACCACCTCACCCGCGACGTTCGGCACGATGCCGATCGAATTGCGCACGACCAGCGCCAAGCCTTGCGGCGCGCCCCAGTTCATCGGGATGAACAGGCCGACCAGCAGCAGGAGCAGCACCAGGATCGGCGAGATCTTCCAGAACAGGTTGAATGGGATGATCCCGAACTTCACCAGGCAGAACAGGAGGAGGAGATAGACATTGAGGAGGACGACGATCATGGCTGCCGCTCCCTTGCAGCCGATGCCGGAACGTCGACATAGGCCCATATCAGCACAAGCGGCCAGAAGACGAAGCCGAAGAACAGCGTCACCCAGCCGCCGACTGTCACCGCCTCCGCCCAGGGATGGTTGCGCCGCTTCGCGATCATGCCCGGCAGCATGGCGAGGAAGACGATCACGAAGACCGTGCTCAGTACGAGCACGATCAGCACGATCCAGGCAAAGATGTCGATCATGCTCACGGCCGGCCTCCTTCCTTTCTCGGCGAAGGATACGAAGTCCGGGGCCGATGGATGAAGTACGTTACTGTTACATTCGGCCGAAAGCCCGCCCTACAGCGCCGCGCGTCCGATCGGACGCGCAAAGGGCGCTTTAGCACCTTGAATTGCTGCACGTTTCCATCCCTGAACCGGCCAGAATTTGAGGGAAACATGCAGTGGCTCAGCCGTAGAGATATTCCGGCAGCCAGAGCGTCATGCCGGGCCAGAGATACATGATGATCATGCAGAGGATGACGATCAGCATGTAAGGCATCATGCCGGCGAAGATCTGGTTCAAGGTGACGTGCGGCGGTGACACGCCCTTCAGGTAGTAGGCCGACATCGCCACCGGCGGCGACAGGAAGGCCGCCTGGAGGTTGACGAAGACGAGCACGCCCCAGAGCACCGGGTCGATGTCGAAGTGCCTCAGCATCGGTAGGAAGATCGGCACGAAGATGATGATGATCTCCGTCCATTCGAGCGGCCAGCCGAGGATGAAGATGATCGCCTGCGACAGGATCATGAACTGAATTGGCGTGAGATCGAGCGCGAGCACCCATTGCTCGATCAACGCCTGCCCGCCGAGGATGGCGAAGACGGCGGAAAAGAGCGCCGAACCGACGAAGAGCCAGCACACCATCGCCGTGGTCTTCGCGGTCAGGAACACCGCCTCCTTGGTGCGCTTCCAGTCGAGCGTGCGCGCCTGGAAGGCGAGCAGGAAGGCGCCGGCGGCGCCGACCGCCGCGGACTCGGTCGCGGTGGTGATGCCGAACAGGATGACGGCGAGCACGACGACGGTGAGGATGCCGAGCGGCATGACGGAGGAGACGAGCAGCTTCATCACCTGAAGCCGCTCGGCGCTCATGTTGCGATAGTAGCGGATGAGGACCAGGGCGGCGATTGCGGCGGCGATGGCGAAGGACACATAGAAGGCGGTGCTCGGCCCGTTGACGACCGCCGGCCCGTTGTCGACGGCAGGTGCCCCGAGTTGTTCCAGCCCCTCCGGCGCTTCCGTTTCGGCGGCGGCCTGCGGATGGATGACGGCATACCACCACACGAGCGCGAATGTGAGTACGGTCAGCGCGAAGGGCACGAGTGCCGCGGCGAAATTCTTGAGGAGCCGCCAATAGGTTAGCCGCCCCTCGCCCGTCTCCAGCGCCAGCGCCTTCGCCGGCGAGACCAGCGCACGGAAAAGCCCGGCCAGCATGTTGGGCGAATAGGCTGCCTGCAGCTTGCCCATCCAGGCGGCGACCGGAACCCGTGTCTGCTCCTCGGGCAAAGCCGGCGCGATCTTCGGATTGATCGCCGCCCAGCCGAGAATATAGGCGAGATAGAGGAACGACAGGAAGAAGCCCGGCAGCATCGTTGCCGCATAAAGCTTGACCACGGATTGCCCCGCGACCGCGGCGTAGACGATGATCATTACCGAGGGCGGGATCAGGATGCCGAGCGTGCCGCCCGCGGTGATCACGCCCGAGGCGAGCTTGACGTCGTAGCCGGCGCGCAGCATCGGGCTCATGGCGATCACGCCCATCAGCACAACCACGGCGCCGACAAGGCCGCTGGCGATGCCCCAGAAGGTGCAGACGATCAGCGTCGCGACCGCGAGCGACGCCGGCACCCGCCGAAACGAGAGCTGGATGCTGTAGAACATCTTGTCGACGAGCGCCCCGCGCTCCATCACATAGCCCATCAGCACGAAAAGCGGGATCGAGATCAGCACGTCGTTGGTCATCGCGCCATAGGTGCGCTGGACCATCAGGTCGAAGACGCGGTTGTCGATCCAGTGTTCGGCCGGATTGTAGAAGGCGTAGAAGCCGAAGAGCATGCCGAGCCCCATCAGCGTGAAGGCGGTCGGAAAGCCCATGACGATGACCACGACGATGAGCGTCAGCATCGTCAGTCCGAGAAACTGATCGCTCACGGTTCGACCTCCCCGCCCAATCCCCGTTGCCGGGCCGCCTTATCGATGTTCTGCGCCCGTTCGATCGCCGCATCGCGGGCTTCCGCGTCGACGTATTCGCTCCCGGCGAGCTGCTGGGCGACCACGTCGATCTCCTCCACGTCGCGCAGCCGCTCAGGCCACTCCCCGGTCCTGAGGCACAGGACGCAGCGAACGATCTCGGCAAGCCCCTGCAGCATCACCAGCGCACCCGCGATCGGAATGACCGTCTTGAAATAGTAGATCGGCGGGCCTTCCGCCGTCACGGTCGAATGCTCGCCGATCCGCCAGGACAGCGCCGCATAGTCGTAGCCGGCATAGATCAGGGCCGCGACGCCGGGCAGGAAGAACAGAATGTAGAGCAAAAGGTCGAGCGCCGCCTGCGTCCGGGGCCTCAGCGAACTGTAGAGAAAATCGCCGCGGACATGGGCGTTCTGCGCCAGCGCATAGGCGCCGGCAAGCATGAACAGCGTGCCGTAGAACATGTTGCTGGCGTCGAAGATCCATGCCGTCGGCATGTTGAGGATGTAGCGCTTGACGACCTCGACGCAGACAAGCGTCATCAGGCCGATGATCAGCCAGGCGGAAGCCTTGCCGATCCATACGCTGATCGCATCGACCCTCAGGAGAAAATACTGAACGTTCACCCCGCGCCTCCCACCGGCGGCGGCAGACGCAGCCGGGGCCGCATCACCGCTCTACTTTTTGCAATCGGTGACGTTTGCGGCCCTGGGCCGGCGGCCCAGGGCCTTCTCGAAGCGGGATGAGGAAAAGTGTATTTTCCGCCCGCATCCCGCTCTAACTGTTTAGAATCGATCACGTTTATGATTTTAGGTCGATCCACCTAAATCATCGTGATCTAGAGCTCCTTGGCCACGCCCTCCTGGCCGAAATAGTGGTCGAACGCCAGCCGCCGGCCAACGACGGTATCCTGTTCCCATCGCGTCGCCCGCTCGGCGAAAGCGATCTGGGATTGCAGGATCTCCTTGAACAGCGGGTTTTCCCCGGCCTTCTTCTTCACGACCTCGTCATAGACTTCCAGTTGCTTCTTGAGGATCGCATCCGGTGTCTTGTAGAACTTGACCTGGTCCGTCGTCTGCATCGCCACATAGTCTTGCGAATAGCGGTCGATCGCCTTCCAGGCCATGTCCTGCGACGCCGCCTCGACCGCATTGGTGATGATCGCCTTCATCTGGTCGGGCAGTCCCTCGTATTTCGGCTTGTTGAACAGGATCTCGAACTGCTCGGCATTCTGGTGGTAGCTCTGCAGCATGCAGATCTTCGAGACGTCGGGGAACCCGAGCACCCTGTCGGAGGACGCATTGTTGAACTCCGCGGCATCCAGCAGGCCACGGTCGAGCGCCGCGACGATCTCGCCGCCCGGCAGGGCGTTGACTGCCGCGCCGAGGCCGGTGAATACGTCGATCGAGATGCCGACGGTGCGGAACTTCAGGCCCTGCAGGTCCTCGGCCTTCGCCACCGGCTTCTTGAACCAGCCGAGCGGCTGCGTCGGCATTGGCCCATACGGGAACGACACGACATTGGCGCCGATCGAATCATAGAGCTTTGCCAGCAGTTCCTTGCCGCCGCCGTATTTGTGCCAGGCGAGCAGCATATTTGCGTCCATGGCAAATCCCGGGCCGGAGCCCCAGAGTGCCAGCGCCGTCTGCTTACCGTAGTGATAGACAAGCACGCCGTGGCCCCCGTCGAGCGTCCCTTCCGAAACGGCGTCGAGCAGGCCGAAGGCCGGCACGACGGCTCCCGCCGGCAGCACCTCGATCTTGAGGTCGCCACCGGTCATGTCGTTGACCTTCTTGGCGAAATCGAGTGCGAATTCGTGAAAGATGTCCTTCGAAGGCCAGGTGCTTTGCCAGCGCATGTTCACCGGCCCCTGTGCCTTGACGACGCTCGGTGCAGCGATCATCGCCGCCCCGGCCATTGCTGCGCCGCTCAGGAATTTGCGACGCGACGTCCTCCCCCCAACCTGGGTTCTACGCTTCATCTTTACCTCCCGAAAACATAGGCTTCTTTCGCCTAGCGCATCGGCCCGAAAATCGGAATCGATTTTCGGAAAGCACGATGCGTAGATTCAAAGACTTGCAGCGTCCTTTGTGCGTCCTGAAGGACGCACGGCGCTGTAAGCATTACAGAATACTCCTCCATGACGCCCCAAGCAAAGATTGCAGGGAACGATGGTTGCGCACCCGTGTTAGGAGCGCATGATAAATAATCTGGAGCGGATCGAAGTGTTGTGTAGGGGCGCGAGGAATTTCCGCTCGAAGGACGCAAGATGAAAACCGGTTCGCCTGGAATTGTCGCTATCGTTACTATCACTCTTACCGGAGCGCTCGCTGCCGGTTGCGCCGGCGTTTCGGCACAAGGACGTGCGGAGCAAAACGGCATCTATGGCCCCGATCCGAAGCTGCCGGCGCCCAGCCGCACGCTGGTCCCGACCGTCAACATCGCCGAAGCCAAGGGCTGGCCAAATGGCGCCAAGCCGAGGGCGGCAAGCGGATTGGCGGTGAAGGCCTTCGCAAGCGGCCTCGATCATCCCCGCTGGCTGCACGTGCTGCCGAACGGCGACGTGCTGGTCGCCGAAAGCAATGCTCCCGCCAAACACGATGAATATTTCAGCCTCAAGAAGGTCTTCACGGACCAGGCCCAGAAGCGCGCCGGTGCCGCTACCGAGAGCGCCAACCGCATCACACTCTTGCGAGACACCAACGGCGATGGTGTCGCCGACAGGCGCAGTACATTCATCGAAGGCCTGAACTCGCCCTTCGGCATGACCCTGTCGAAAGGCAAACTCTACGTCGCCAACACCGACGCCCTCGTCGCCTTCCCCTATTCCGATGGCCAGGCCCAGGTGAAAGCCGCGCCCGAAAAGATCGTCGATCTGCCCGCGGGGAACCTCAATCATCACTGGACCAAGGATGTCATTGCCAGCCGCGATGGCCGTAAGCTCTATGCCACCGTCGGATCGAACAGCAATGTCGGAGAGAACGGCATCGCGGCGGAGCAGAACCGCGCTGCCGTTCTGGAGGTCGATCTCGCGAGCCGCCGCACGCGCGTGTTTGCCTCGGGCCTCCGGAACCCAAACGGGCTTTCTTGGAATCCGGACGACGGCAGGCTCTGGGTTGCCGTCAACGAGCGAGACGAACTCGGCGACGACCTTGTGCCGGATTACATGACCTCCGTGCGTGCCGGCGGCTTCTACGGCTGGCCCTACAGCTATTTCGGCCAGAACGTCGACGAGCGCGTCAAGCCGCCGCGGCCGGACCTCGTCGACAAGGCGATCAAGCCGGACTATGCGCTCGGCGCCCACACAGCCTCGCTGGGGCTGACCTTCGCCAACGGCGCGCGGCTCGGGCCGGGTTACGGCAACGGCGCCTTCGTCGGTCAGCACGGCTCGTGGAACCGCAGCGTGCGCAGCGGCTACAAGGTGATCTTCGTGCCTTTCCGGAACGGCAAGCCCGCCGGCCCGCCGAAGGACGTGCTGACTGGCTTCATCGACAGGGACGACAAGGCCCTGGGACGCCCCGTCGGCGTGGCGATCGACAAGAAAGGCGCCCTGCTGGTCGCCGACGACGTCGGCAACACGATCTGGCGCGTAGCACCGGCAAGCAGGCGTTAGGCGCAAGACGCCGAACCCGAATATCTCACCGGCGGGTAGCAGGCGCGCCCTCTGCGATTGATCTCTCGCCCTGCGGCATGATTCCCTAAATCGGAATCGATTTAAGGACAAAATCATGCAGCGCTTCAAAGCGCTATAGCGACCTTTGCGCGTCCGACTGGACGCGCGGCGCTGTAGTGGCGCATTGTTCCTTATCTGCACGGTTGAGGTTCACGCCATGAAGCGCGGCCTGGTTTTCGCCATAGCGGCTTGCGTCGGCCTGCTTTGCGGTTTTGCTTATTTTGCCCTCGGCTCGTCCGGCGTCTCGCCCGAAGCGATCCAGGCCGCAGTCATTCGCACGCCGGAATTGGTCGATCGCGCCTGGCAGCTTCCCGTGGCGGCCACCTTCGGGAAAGATGTGACCTGGCAATCGAACGGCTCGCGCTGCGGCCCATCCAGCATCGCCAACACGTTCCGCTCCATCGGTGAAGAGGAGACGACCGAAGCCGCTGTCCTGGAAGGCACGGGCAAATGCTGGACCGGTTTCTGCATCATGGGGCTTACGCTCGATGAAGTTGCCGACGTTGCGCGAACGAAGACCGGACGGCAGGTCTCGGTTTTGCGGGATCTGACGGCGGAGGAGTTCCACCAGCACATGAAGCACGCCAACGATCCCAACCGCCGCTACATCGTCAACTTCAGCCGCGAAAAGATCTTCGGCGCCGGTGTCGGTCACCACTCCCCGATCGGAGGATACCTGGAGGCGGAAGACATGGTCTTCGTCCTCGACGTAAACGAAAACTACAAGCCCTGGCTGATCAAACGCGAGCGGCTGTTCTCGGCGATGGATACCGTCGATGGCGACAAGAAGCGTGGGCTGCTGCTGATCGAATAAGGTCCGACCTCGCGACTCCGGCGCCGTCGTCGCGGTCCGCGCGCCACTAACAATGTCCACGCATGTGAGGATAAGGTTATTTGAAGGGTCGCAACCGCAGTCGGCTTCTATGGTCGCCGGGTCCGCTCTCTCCTGAAGGAAGCTCGCCGCGAAAGTAGGATTTTTGCCATCGCGCCTGGGCAGCGGAGGACTCCGGATTGGCAAGATCCCGGTTGAAGTTGTACCGGCTCTCCGACCAGAGCCGGTACTCGCGCTCGATCTCCGGAGCCTCGGCAAGCGGGCGAAGGGTGGGCGTGACGGTTTCGAGCGCACCGCGTTTCACAGGAAAAATATGGCAGAACGGCTCGTCCGCCGCGAAATGCACCCGGTGCGCCGGGCGGGTAAAGATCCAGTTCATTGTGAAGGTGTACGGCGACCAATCGGCCTCCACGATGCCGGTCAACGGTGCTATTCCGTCCTTCGGGTTGTTGATCGGCCCGGTGACGTAGAGATCGAAGCCGGGCTCGGTCTTGAATATGCACGGCACGTGAAATGTCAGCACGCCCTCGCCGAAATGACTGACGGCAAGTGGCGGCTTGTCCGACCGCGTCTTGATGCGAACCGCATCCAGTGCGTAGCGCCCGTCCCAGATCGCGGAGAAGGCCGTGCTGCAGAGTATTTCCCAACCGTGTGTATTGGCGATGTTGAGCGGCAGGCATCGATAAGCGAAGCGTTGGTTCGTTCGGTCCATCCATCGGCGCTCGAGCGGCGCCGGACGGATGCGGACCTCGTGGCCCTCAAGCACGTAAGCTGTGAGTTCTTTCATTCTTCACCTTGCCGCGGGGCCTCACCAATTCACCCTCAGCCCGATCTTACCGTCGAAACCACGATTGTCGCGGTCAAAGGTCGTTTCATAGTTGACGTTGCCGTAGAGTGTGGTGCTTGCCGTCAGTTGCACGCTCGCTCCGATGCCGAACTCGATCCAGTTCTCGTCGAGTTTCGCCGAAAATGGCACGAATCCATTGGCGGAGGATACTTCCGTCGTCGTCTCCCCCAGAAACTCGCGCCAGAGATTGATCCTTCCCCAGGCTGTCACGAGCCTTGGTTCACCGCCGGCGCTGCTTTCGCTCTCGTCGACAGCCCAGGTCCGCGCCAATCGGGCGCCGATCCGTCCCGTCAGGGACTCATAGTCGCCGAGACGGATCTCCGCCGCCCCATCATTGAAGTCGTCGAAATCGATCGTCTGGTAAATGAGCTGCGCCTGCGGCTCCAACTGCCAGCCGTCTCCGAAATAGAACGGGTAGCCACCCTCCAGAGAGGCTGCAAAGCCGAAGCCCGAAATATCCTGCTCGGACTGGAAAACCGAGTTCGGCAAGCGCGTCAGCGTCACGCGCTTCGAATGCGTGGTCACGTCGTACCAGGTTCCCTGCACGACGCCGTCGATGTACCACTCCCGCTCGCCTCCGAAACGCGTCCAGTACCCCCCTAACGTATAGGCGTCGAAGCGATCGGTACCCGCGTCGATCTCGCGTTGAAGCAGGTTGTGGGTCACGTCGAGTTCGGCATGCCCAAAGGCAACATAGAGGCCGGCGTGATCGCGCACGCCGTTTTCCTGTTCCCGGCGATAGACATCCATCCCGGCCTGAAGCGCGGTGAAATCGTAGTCGAAGGCGGGCGAGCCCTGATAGATGCCGTGCGCGTCGCCGTCGCGCTCGCCGTGATGGCCGATCAAACGGCTCCAGACACCGTCGAACGTGCCCTCCCCGGGAACGCCGCCCAGCTGTTCTTCCTCGCCCACACGCTCATGCAGCGTGCCGATGAGGTTTCTACCGTAAATCGCCGCCATCGGAGCAAGGGCCGCATAAAGCGAAACTTCCTGTCGATAGTTCGGTGCTGGCCCCGGCGATGGACCGGGAGGCGGCCCCGGCGGTGGGCCAGGCGGCGGCCCCGGCGGTGGGCCAGGCGGCGGCCCCGGTGGAGGTCCCGGCGGCGGCCCCGGCGGTGGTCCGGGAGGCGGTCCCGGCGGCGGCCCCGGTGGCGGCCCCGGCGGTGGTCCGGGTGGCGGTCCGGGCGGCGGTCCGGGAGGCGGACCTGGTGGCGGCCCCGGCGGTGGCCCGGGCGGTGGTCCGGGAGGCGGCCCCGGCGGCGGTCCGGGAGGCGGCGACGGAACCAACTCGCTCCTCAGATACCAGTTCTCTTCTGTGCCGGCTGTCACGCCACCGCGGAAAAGCAAATATTCATAAGGTCCGGCGACCACCGGTCCGGCGAGCGAGAAGGCTCCCACGGCCGTAGCGCCCCCATTGATGGTATCGACGACGAGGATGCCATCGCCGACAGTCGCATCTCCGAGGCCGGTCGTATTGATGATGAAGATGCCGGTGGTACCGGAAGCCGTTCCCCCATCGATGATCAGCCTGTCCGACGGCGAACCGTCGGATCCGAGAAACGTATTGAAACCAAGCAGGCCATCAAAGCCCTCATAGTCGCCCACGATGGTCAGCCGGTCGTCGTCGTGGATCGGCCCGTTGGTCAGATCGATCGTTCCGGCGTTGTCGACGGTTACGTCCAGGCCGGCGGTAAAGGCCTCGATCGCGTGAACTCCGTTGCCTGCAAACAGCACGCTCGTACCGTCGATCGAGAGCTGACCCGTGCCGGTGCCGCTATCACCCAGGATCAAGGCATCGGAAGCCTCGGAGAACGTCAGCTCGGAATTGCTGGTGAGGTCTATCGTCTCCCAGTTGACGTAGCGGCCAACCTCGTCGCCGACCGTGCCCTCCCACAACAGCTGGTCGGCAGCGCCCAGCCCGCCGTCGACAAGCAAGCCGGGCTTCAGGTTTGCGCTCGTCAAATTGCGAAATATTGCCTGGTCGGTTCCGTCGTTGCCGTTGATCCCACCGACGAACCCGGCATTCCATTCGATGAGGTCGTTGCTTTCGTTGCCGCTGACAGCGCCGGTCGCCGTAACGCCTGCAATCGTGATGTGGTCGTTGCCAAGATTGCCCGACACGGTGCCGGTGACGACGCCACCCAAAAGGTCGATCGTGTCGTCGTCTGTTGGCCCGGCGCCAGGAATAAGCTCCGTGCCCTCACCGCTTATCGAGCCGGACACCGTGCCGCCGGTCATGGTGATCACGTCCGCACCGCGGCTGCCCGACACGTTGCCATTGATGGTCACCGCATCGCCGATATTTACGACATCATCGCCTCTTTCGCCCGCGACCGCATCACCCGTGGACAGGGGGGCGTTGATAATGCCGATATTCAGGTTGAAGGTGTCGACGTGGTTGGGCTCCGAGGCGCGACCGTCCGAGCTGGACTGGCCACCGTAGAGGGTTCCATTGATCGTGGCGCCGTTCAGATTGAACGTATCGGCTCCCGCACCGCCCGAGATCGAGCCGCTCGCGGTCCCGCTGTTCAGGTGGATCGTATCGGCGCCGTTCAGCAACGACGACGGGGGAATATAAACCGGGTCCGGCTGATCCGTGCAGGTAATCGTGTCCGCTTGCTGTGTCGGAAGCGGGTCGCAGGCTGCCAACGCGCGGCTACCGAATGGCAGGGAGAACGCGGTAAGTGTGATGAGCGATGTGCTGGCGAGCAGCCACGCCTTGCCGCTCCGTCTTGCTGCCAAGCCGCGATGACGCGCCCGTGGTAGTGGCACATGAAACGGATTGTCGCCGGCAGGAGAAACGCCACTAATGACGGCAAGGTGCAAGGCAGCATCGTTCATCCGCGCAGTCGCCTCCCCCGTTAGCCAGGCGTGGCCAACAAGCCCCGCCGCGCGCGATCATCATGTATCGCCGGTCTTTCAGAAGGTCCCCGTCCGCCGCCTTCGACAACTCCTCGTGTGTGTCTCTGAGCCGTCGTCAGCTTCGGATTGCATTGCGGGCACTCTAAATGGTTGAGTGACTTTTCGCAATGCGGTAGTAATTTCTTTTTCAATCGTTTCGTATTTGCGTCCAACTTCGCGATGTCATCGGTGCAAGTTTTCGAGATCGTGCCAACCGGCACGGCTGTTCGTAAATTCATTTGGCGCCACCTTGATGGACTCGCGCCTTCGCGGTTGGTAGTCTGCGCAGGCGGGATGGGGAATACCGCCACGCGGGGTTTCCGCTATCCCGCACTTCACTTCCAAAAGCCGGTCACGCCGATGATTTGGATTGGCTCGATCCAAAGCCGTTGTGTTCTAGAGTCATGGGAAACTGACGCATGAAGCGGCGGCTGGCAGCAATCCTGGACGCGGACTTTTCCGGCTATAGCCGGATGATGCGGCATGACGAAGCCGGCACGTTCGCGGCGCTGAAGGCCCATCAGACGGAAGTCATTCTTCCCGCCATTGCCGGACACGGCGGACGGGTTGTCAAGCACATCGGCGATGGTCTGCTCGCCGAGTTTTCGAGCGTCGTCGAGGCCGTCACTTCGGCGGTCGAGATCCAGCAGGCAATGCTCCGGCGCAATGAAACCGTGAACCCAGATCGGCACATGCACCTGCGCATCGGCATTCATCTTGGCGACGTCATCATCGACGATGACGGCATCCACGGCGACGGCGTCATCGTCGCCGCGCGGCTTCAGGAAATCGCCCCACCGGGCGGCATCTGCCTGTCGCAACAGGTCCACGACCATATCGGCGCAAAGCTCGATATTCCCATGACCGATCTCGGCCGCTGCCCGCTCGCCGACATCCGCCACCCCGTACGCGCCTGGCGCTGGACGCCGGACGAAGCGTCCGGGAGCCCGGCGGCGGCTCGAGCCGACAGAGGGCCGCGGTCCGACCGCCCGCCCTCCGCCCGCAGCCTACCCGACCGCAAGCGACCGTCGATCGCCGTGCTGCCCTTCATCAACCTGTCGAGCGTCGACGAGCAGGAGCATTTTGCCGACGGCTTCACCGAGGAGCTCATCCACACGCTCGCGCGCTGCCGCTGGCTGCAGGTCGTCGCCCGCAACTCCTCCTTCGCCTACAAGGGCAAGCCGGTGGACGTCCGGAAGGCGGCCGAAGATCTTGGCGTCAAATACGTGATCGAGGGTAGCGTCCGGCGCTCCGGCGACCGCATCCGCATCACCGCGCAGCTTCTGCGCGCGGAAAGCGCCACGCTTCTATGGGCGGAGCGCTACGACCGGACCCTCGATGACCTCTTCGTGCTGCAGGACGAGATCGCCGGCGAGATCACCGGGACGGTCGAGCCCGAGCTCGGCATCATCGAATTCGCCGCGCTTCGCGGACAGACCGCCGCCGATATGGATGCCTGGGACATCTACCTGAAAGGCCTCTGGCATCTCTACAAGTTCAATCTGGACGACCTCAAGATCGCGAAGGACCTCTTCGAACGCGCAGCCGGCGTCGATCCGACATTCGCGCAGGCCTATGCGCGCCTCGCTTATGTCCACATCCAGCTCGGCTGGTACGGCGCCCTGGACGAGCGGGACGCCAGGATCGCCGATGCCATCCGTCTCGCGGAGCGGGCGATCGCCCTCGACAGCCGGGAGCCCGCCGCCCATCTCGCGCTTGGCCGGGCACTGGCGCTGCGCGGCCAGCCGGAACGCGGCATCACGTATCTGCGCACTGCACTCGAACTCGATGCGAGCTTTGCGCAAGGGCATTTCGCCCTCGGCCAAGCGCTTTGCTACGTCGAGCGCCCCGAGGAGGGCATCGCCGAAATCAACGAGGCGTTCCGGCTGAGCCCGCGCGATCCGCATCTCTGGACGTTTCATAACATGCTTGCGATCGCGCATTACCAGTCGGGCCGGTTCGCTGAGGCCGAAGCGGCCGCCCGCGCGTCGCTCAGGCAGGAAAACACCACCTTCTGGCCGGCGATGGTGCTGACAGCCGTCGTCGGCGCCCAAGGGAACGCCGAGGCGGCACCTGCGGCGGTCTCCGAGCTTCTGAGGTTCCGACCGGGGATGACGCTCGAAAAGGCGCGCTCCGAATTCTATTTCGGCGGTATTCCGGCCATGCCGGAACACTTCATCGACCGCTTTGCCACCGATCTCGAGCGGGCCGGGCTGCCGCAATAAACAGTGCCGGAGAAGCCGCGGCGCGAGAAGACTCGCCTTTTGCCGCTTGCTTCTCCGGCTCCCCCGCCTAAGCAATTCCACGAAAGACGCGTAGCGGTTTTCCGTTCGGAATTGCGGAATTCAAAGCAATTCCAGTGTGCGACGGCCGGAACTGCGTCAAAGAACTATTGCAGCGTGCGCGATGTGATCTGTGCCGGCTGTCCGTTGGCCATCTCCGGCTGGCCCTGAATGTCGCCGGTCGTGCGCGGACTGTCGAGACCCGTTGCCACCACCGAGACGCGGAAGGTGCCGTCGAGCGTGCGGTCGAAGATCGCGCCGACGACGATGTCGGCCTCGTCATAGACCTCCTCGCGGATGCGGGTCGCCGCCTCGTCGACCTCGAACAACGTCATGTCCATGCCGCCCGAGATCGAGACCAGCACGCCCTTGGCACCGCGCATCGAGACCTCGTCGAGCAGCGGGTTGGCGATCGCCGCTTCCGCCGCCATCATCGCCCGGCTCTCGCCGGTCGCCTCGCCCGTTCCCATCATCGCCCGGCCCATGCCCTTCATCACCGTCTTCACATCGGCGAAGTCGAGGTTCATCAAGCCTTCCTTGACGATCAGGTCGGTGATGCAGCTGACCCCCGAATAGAGCACCCGGTCGGCGATCATGAAGGCGTCGGCAAAGGTCGTCTTCGCGTCGGCGATGCGGAAGAGGTTCTGGTTAGGGATGACGATCACCGTGTCGGCGCTCTCGCGCAGCCGCTCGATGCCCATCTCCGCAGTCTGCATGCGCCGCCGGCCCTCGAAACTGAAGGGCTTGGTGACGACGGCCACCGTCAGGATGCCGGCCCGCCGCGCAGCCTCCGCAATCACCGGCGCCGCGCCCGTACCTGTACCGCCGCCCATGCCGGCAGTGACGAAGCACATATGCGTGCCGCCGAGATGATCCATGATCTCGTCGATCGACTCCTGCGCCGCCGCATTGCCGATATCCGGCAGCGAGCCGGCGCCGAGCCCTTCAGTCACGGCTGTGCCGAGCTGGATTCGCCGCTCCGCCTTCGACATCGAAAGCGCCTGCGCGTCGGTATTGGCGGCGATGAAATCGACCCCCTGCAGGTTCTCGGTGATCATGTTGTTGATGGCGTTGCCGCCCCCGCCGCCGATACCGATGACAGTGATTTTCGGACGCATCTCCGTGATGATCGGCTTCTTGTACTCTGTCATGGCTCTTCTCCTTGGGCAGTTCCGTGGGGTCGTCAGAGGCGCTGGTCGGTCCCCGGAAACTGCGACGAAAGCGGTGCGGGCGCGAATCAGTCTCTCATTTTAGGAACTCAAAAAGGCCACGGAGAAGGCAAGAACGGCAAAAACGAGGCAAGTCCACAGTTACGTGCGGCCGGCCTCATATAACGGCACGGCGTCTAGATCTGCTCCACCGGCGGCGGCGCTGCCCATCGCCGAACCGGAGGGTCGCGGTCGTCGAATGCCGCCTCGAAGCAGGCGGAGGCGAGCACCGCATGGATATGAAGCATCGCCGGACCTATGTTGCGGAAGCCGTGCCGGAGGCCGGCGGGAACGATCAGCGATTGACCCGGCGTCAGGACTGCGCGCTCTCCGCCGAGGCGGATCTCTGCCTCGCCCGCCAGCACGGTCAGTACCTCCTCGACGAAATGGAAATGGTCAGGCGCACCGGCTCCGGGCAAGACCCACTGCTCGAAGATGCAGAGCTCGCTTGCGCCCACGGTAGCGGCGACGTTCATCCGCGTCTGTACGCCCGGACGCCATTCCTCGAGCGGCTGGTCGGCATGCGACAGGATTTTCATTTGCAGCCCCTGTTACGCTAAAATGGTGCAGTAGGCGAAGAAAGGCATAGCGGCGGGTCAGTCCTACCCCGATGCGGGTGCGATGTAGCGGCGGCGCACGGCCTCGGCGATCCTATCGCGACTCTCGGCGGGCGAGAGCGAGCGATCTTCCTCGATCCCTGCGGCGTCCTCCGCCAGCTCCGCGTCGCCGATGCTTTCCCCGAACCATTTCGAGTAGTCGCCGCCCCGCAAATGATGCTCCCAGGTCTCGTCGTTGATCCCCTCGGCAATCTGCAGGAAGATCATCAGGTTGTGGGCGCGCAGGTTCATCTCCTCGTCCGGACCGCGGAAATAGAAGCTCGCCTCCTCGTCCAGATGGCCTTCGGCATATTTCAGCGTGTGGCGCTTCCGGACCTGCCGCGGCTTTTCAATCCGGATATGCCGCACGGGCGCGGCGCTCGATCGCGGCCAGAAAAGAACCTCATCGTGCGCCGGCGCCTCGTCAAGACAGTCCGGCGGCGCTTCTTCTTGAACCGCGCAAACAGCTTGGATCGCCTCGCGCGCCTTCGGACCGAGTGCCGCGACGGCAGTGACTGCCGCAAGCACGTCCGGAGAAACGGACTCCGGATGAACGGTGATCATGATCATGCCCGAACGATCGTCCGCCAGAGCGAGCGAGGCGCTGTCGCGTGACGCCGGCAGGGCGAGATGCGCCTCGTCGATGACCAGCCAGTGCGGCCTGCCTGTCTTGGCGCGAAAGGCAGAAAGGGCCGGCATCAGCTCGGCGAAGAACGCCGGGCGTTCCTCGACTTCAAGACCGAGGGCATTGATCACGACATTGTTGTCCGGATTGGCGAGGAGTTCCACGACCTCGCCGTCGGTGGGCGGCACCAGATTGCTGCCCGCGGTCACGGTACCTTCGAGCCCCTCATAGTCGCCTTCCGCATCGAAGACGCAGAACTGTGAACGCCGCTCCTGCAGCCGCTCCGAAAGCGCCGTCACCAGCCTCGACTTGCCGCTGCCGGAGCTTCCGGCAATCAGCAGCACGTCGCGCGGCCCGATTTCCACTGCCCCGTCGCCATCCTCGCCGATCGGAACCCGGTGCCGCTCGTTGATGCAAAGCGCGTGGTCGCGTTCGATGATCGCCGCGATCAACTCCTCGACGCCTTCGCCGCGCGCGCCGACGAGCACGAGATCGGCGGTATCCTTCAGCGCCGGCAGGGCATTTGCCACCGCAGCACCGCAACCGGCCGTCCGCAGCAGCGCGTGATCGTTCTCGGCATCGCCGACAGCCACGACGTTCAGGAAGGAAAGCTGCATCTCCTCGAGTGCAGATTTGAGCCCGGTCGCCTTGTTGACGCCGGTCGGAAGCACCATCACCGCACCCTTGTTGAAAATGATCTCGAGTTCGAGACCCAGTTCGTTGATCGCTTCGAGCGCGGCAGCCTGATGTGGCTCCCAGGTGGCGACGACAGAACGCCCGACCGATATGTCGTCGACGCCCTTCTGCCGCAGGCGTTCGACAAATTCCGGCGGCGGCGCCGGGGCGACCGGCTTCTCTTCCTCGCTGTCGGGCGAATAAAGCAAGGCGCCGTTCTCGACGACGATCTTGTCGAACAGGTCCGTGTGAGGAAAGACCCGCTTCAAATCCGGCAGCTCACGCCCGGTGACGAGCAGCAGCCTGCGCCCGGTCTCCTTCAGTCTCTTCAAGGCCTCAAGCGTTTCCTGCCGAACCACGCCGTCCTCTGCCAGCGTGCCGTCATAATCTGTCGCAAGGGCCATGAGATACATGTGCGCGCCGCCTCTGTTGGTGGCGGTGCGCACGGTTCCTCCCGGCCGCCGCCATTTTCGTGCTGCTGAGAGGAACGTGCAGGCCCGGTGCTGGTTCCCTGGCTACAGCGCCGCGCGTCTTGTAAGACGCGCAAAGGATGCTGCAGCACTTTGGACTACTGCATGCTTTTGTCCTTAAATCGGCTACGACTTAAGGAAAACATGCAGTAGACCTTAAGTCCGATACGTGAGGAACAGAGCGAGGCGTCGCTCAAGCATTCCAGCTCGGCCGGCTCCTGACCCGCTCGTTCCAGCGCTTCACATTCTCGAGCGAATCCGGGATTTCCATGCCGAAGGCTTCGCCCAGCCAACCGCAGACGCCGGCGGTAATGTCGGCGATCGAAAAATGCTCGCCGGCGAGGAATGGCCGGCCATCGGCAAGCTCGCGATCGAGCCAGGCCCATTTCGTCGGCGCCGCCTTGCGCTCGGTTTCCGCGAAGGCCGGAAACTGCGCCAGGCGATCCTTGAAGAAGTCTTCGGTGTGGAGCGCGACATTGCCGATGGTCGTGAAGATCACCAGTTCCGCCCGCCGGTTCCACATCTCGACCTTGGCGCGGCTGACGGCATCGGTGCCGAAGAGCGGCGGCTCGGGATGCGTCTCCTCGAGATACCGGCAGATCGCCACGCTCTCGGTGATGATCGTGCCGTCATCGAGCGCCAGCACCGGGATCTGTCCGAGCGAATTGAGCTTAAGGAAGTCCGGCGCCCTGTGCTCGCCCTTAAAGAAATCGATGTCCACCATCGGCAGTGTGATGCCCTTTTCCGCCATGAAGATGCGCACGCGATAGGAATTCGGGCCGATGCCCTGGTAGAGCTTCATTGTTTCCTCCCTTGTTTGGTCAAGTACCCGCATTATCGCATCATTGATTGCAAATAGCAACCAGTTACCTTTTTGATCCAGTATCAGCGATCGAGGCTCCATCCTCACGTCATCACGGACGGGCCGTTCCATCATCGTCGGCTGACCATCCGTATCTCCGCGTCAGGCTCAAAACCTACCCACTCCGTCATCCTCGGGCTTGACCCGAGGATCCAAACGCAAGGCATTCAAAACGCTGCCAATAAAATCCCTTGATGATGAATCCTCGGGTCAAGCCCGAGGATGACGACAGGAGAGATCATGCACCTGCTTGCGGCACCCTCTCGCAACCAGGCCTGGCACCCAGCGCCAACCTCAAAGCCGCCAGCCGCCCGCGATCACGAACGGCACCGCCTGCCCCTCCGCGATCGCCACGCTGCTGAAGGCCTTCAGGCGCTGGCCGTCGGGAAGCGCGAGGTCGAGTGCGAAACGCTCTCCTTCGAAGATGCACGACACGACCCGCATCCGAACGCCGTCGGTGCCGCGGTGGACGTGTTCCGGCCGCACAAGCACATCGGCAAGCGGCACATCGGCAACCGGCCCGCCGGCCGCGCCCATGGCATCACGCGGCCCGAGCGCCTCGCGCAGCACAGGCCAGCCGAGCTGCCGCTCCCCGGTCTCCGCCAGCGGCAGCCGCAAAATGCTGCCGCGGCCGATCAGGCCGCCGACGACGCGGCCCTCGGGCCTGGCGTAAATCTCCGCCGGCGACGCCACCTGCAGGAGCCGGCCTTCCGACATCACCGCGACGTCGGTCGCAAGCGCCATCGCCTCCGCCTGGTCGTGGGTGACGTAGACCATGGTGGCGCCGGAGCGCTCGTGGAAGGCGCGGAACGTCTCCTCCATCGCCTTCCTCAGATGCTGGTCGAGATTGGCGAGCGGCTCGTCGAGCAGCACCACATCCGGCTGCGTGACGAGGCAGCGGGCGAGCGCCACCCGCTGGCGCTGGCCGCCGGAAAGTGCCGACGGCCTCCGCTCGGCAAAGTCGGTGAGTTTGACAAGCGACAGCGCCTCGCCCACGAGTTTCCGCCAGGCCGCACCGGAAATGCCCCTCACCTTCAAGGGATAGCCGACATTCTCCGCGACCGTCATGTGCGGCCAGAGCGCGTAGGACTGGAACACCATCGCCATGTTGCGTTTTTCCGGCGGCAGCGCACGCTCGGCATCCGAAAGCCGCCGATCGCCATAGAAGATCGAGCCGTCCGACGGCTGCTCGAAGCCGGCGATCATCCGGAGCACCGTCGTCTTGCCGCAGCCGGAGGGGCCGAGGAGCGCGAGGAAGGCCTGGCGGCGCAGCGTCAGCGAGACGTCGGCCACCGCCGGCCTGCCATTCCCGAAAGACTTGGTGAGGTGATTGAGGATCAGTGGCGCCACGGCAGCACGCCCTCCGGCAGGTACTTTGCAAAAAATTCCAGCGCCGCCATCAGCGCGATCACCAGCACGACAACGAGCACCGAGAGCGCCGAGGCGAGATCGGAGGAGCCGCTGTCATCGAGATTGAAGATCGCGACGCCGAGCGTCTGCGTGCCCGCCGACCAGAGCAGCGCCGAGACCGTCAACTCGTTCGCCGCGATCAGGAAGACGAGGATGACGGAGGCGCCGGCGGCAGGCGCGATCAGCGGCAGCAGCACGTCGCGCATGCGGCGGGAAAAGCCCGCCCCGGCAAGCCTTGCCGCCTCCTCGAGCGAGGGGTCCATCTGCAGGAACGCGCTCATCACCGGCTTCAGGCTGACGGCGAGGAAGGAGGAGAAATAGGCGGCGAGAATGATCCAGATCGTGCCATAGAGCGACAGGCCGATGAGGGGCAGCGGCGCGGCGAAGGTGAGGATGAAGGCGACGGCGAGCACGATGCCGGGTAGCGCATAGGGGATCTCGATCAGGATGGCGATAAGATTGGCGAGCGCGCCCGAGCGCCGCGTCAGGAGATAGGCCGCCGGCACCGTGACGGCGAGCAGCCCGAGCGCCGCGGCCGAGGCGAGGAACAGCGAATTTTTCAGCGCCGTCAGTGTGATCGACTGGCGGAACAGGATTTCGCCATAGGCGCTGAGCGACATGGTCTTGAGATTGAGCGGCACGCCATAGGCCGGCACCAGCGAGCTTGCGACGAGCGCCAGCAGCGGCGCGACCAGCACCAGCGCCAGCACGGCCCAGAGCAGCGCTTCGACTGCGATGCGCAAGCGCCCGAGCGCGAAGGCGGCGCGTGCGCCGGTGTGGCCGATCAGGCGATAGTCGCGGCCGGAAAGTGCCCGCTGCTGCACGAGAAGCCCGCCGGCGGAGATCGCCGCAATCAGCGTGGAAATCAGCGCGATCTCGCCGAAGGTGGCGGCGCCAAAACTCGCGAGCCGGCTGAAGATCAGCGTCGGCAAGGTCTCGATCCCGGCGGGAATGCCGAGGATCGCCGGAATGCCGAAATTGCCGATGCCGGAGACGAAGGCGATCGCCCCGCCGGCAATCAGTCCCGGAAGCCCAAGCGGCAGCACGATGTCGCGAAAAACCCGCAGCGGGCCGGCGCCCGCAAGCCGCGCCGCCTCGATGCCGTCGCGCGGGCTCGCCGCAAGCCCGGCTTTCAGCGCCAGGAAGACGAGCGGCGCATGCTGCACGCCGAGGAGCAGCGCGATGCCGGAAAGGGAATAGAGCGGCTGCGGGCTGCCGAGCGGCGGCGCAAGCCCGAGCGTCTTCAAAAGCGGGCTCGCCGGCCCGGACATCTCGACCCAGGCAAGCGCCGTCACCTGCGGCGGGATCATCATCGGCAGCATGAAGGCGAAGCTTAAGGTGAGCTTGCCCCTGATGTCGGTGAGCGCCACCGCGAAGGCGAAGAGCGAACCGAGGAGAAGCGAGACGACCATGCCGCCGGTGGCGGTGACGAGCGTGTTGCGGAGCGCCGCGAAGGTCGCCGGCTCGAAGATCAGCCGCGCCGCCTCACCGCCGACAAGTCCGCTCAAACCCGCCCCGGCCAGACGGGCGAGCGGCAAGACGGAAAGCAGGAGCACGGCACCAAGCACGAAGGGCAGCAGCCAGGCCGGCTCGCCGGACACTGATCCCCGCCTTAGCGAGCGGAAGGTGAACCACCGCCCTGCCCGGCCGCCGCGCGGCACCTTAGCCTTGGGGAAACCATCCTCCGTAACGTGAGGCATCGCCGGCAGCTCGACGCCGCGCAGCGTCCGCGTCAATGCGTCCGGCAGCTTTGCGGAAGCGGTTTGGGGAGGCAGGCTTTCCGCCGCCTCCCCGCCGCCGAAGAAAAACCGCAATGGGCCGAACCGCCGCGCCCTGGACAAAAAGCGTCGAGGCGGCTCCAGAAACCCGGCGCCGCCTTCCGCATCAGCTTCCGCCGGCGCGCTTGAGCGCCGGCTGCGGGCGATCTCGTCCGCTCGTGTCATCAGGCGATCAGTTCGTCCCGAAAATGCCGGAGAAGGTCTTGAGATCCGTTTCGGAATTCTTGACCGCCGCGGCGGCATCGACCGGCAGCACCTTGATCGTCTCGCGGGCCGGATAGCCTTCCGGCAGCGCCACGCCGTTGCGGGCCGGGATATAGCCCATCTTCACCGCCACCTTCTGGCCTTCCTCGGAGATGAGAAAGTCGACGAATTTCTTCGCGGCGTCGACGTTCTTCGCGGTCTTCAAAATGCCGACCGGCTCGGTGACGGCGGAAACGCCCTCGGCCGGGAAGACAAACTCCACCGGCGCGCCCTTGGCCTTCTCGCGGATCGCCATGAAATCGACGAGCATGCCATAGGCCTTCTCGCCGGTCGCGACCGCCTTCAACACGCCGCCATTGCCGCCGGCGGCCGTCGCGCCGTTTTCGGCGAGCGCCTTGTAATAATCCCAGCCGAGGCCGGGAATGGTGGCGAGCGTCTCGGCATGAATCAGCGCCGCCCCGGAGGTAAGCGGGCTCGGCATGGTGACGAGGCCCTTTGCCTCGGGCTTGGCAAGATCCTGCCAGCCTTCCGGCTTCATCTCAGCAGACGTGTTGTAGACGATGCCGGTGGTGATCATCTTGGTCGAATAATAGGCTCCATCCGCATCGTAGAGCGCAGCATCATAGCCCGCCGCCTCGGGCGACTTGTAGGGAAGCAGATGCCCGCCCTCCTTCAGCCGCTGCATCGTCACCGTATCGGCGATCAGAAGCACGTCCGCCACCGGATTGCCCGCCTCGATCTCGGCCATCAGCTTGGCCATGATCTTCGTCGTCCCCTCGCGCACCCACTCGACCTCGACGCCCGGGTTCGCCGCCTTGAACGCATCCACCGTCGCCTGCGCATCCTCGTTCGGCTGGCTGGTATAAAGCACCAGGCTTTCGGCATAAGCCGCGGTGGACATGAGACCGGCGACGGCTGCTGCGGCAACGGCGGAGAGAAGCGTTTTCATGGATTTGCCCTCGGTGGGAGAAAGATCGCGCCGAGGGATAGAGCGGGTGTTTTACAGGGGTGTGACAGGAGGGCGGGAGCGGGTGACAAGCTTTGCAGTCGTCATCGCGCGAGTGCGGTGCAGCGTGCGCGACCACTTTCACTTGAGATGATCAATATCAATCGGGAATATGCTCCATGATGATTTGCGTGTGCAGCATCGGCGCTTCGGATCCGAAATAGGTTTCCAGCAGCGGTAGAAAATCCTCCGACATATAGAACTCCGTCAACGCACGATCGGCCAGCAAGCGGAAGTCGGCGTCGTCGCGCGGCAGGGCTATCGCATAGGGTTCATGCGTAAACAGCCGATCGCCGATATGGAGCGAGGACGGATCGCGCGCCCGCTTGGCCAGGCTGATGAGCAACACCTGATCGGCGATATAGGCATCGATCTTGTGATCCTCCAGCGCCGCAAGCCCTTCCTCGTGCGTTTCGAAATCGGCAAGCTTCGTCTCCGACACCTGGGTTGCCAATGCCTCGCGCAGCGTTGTTCCCGTTGTCGTGCTCGCACGCACTCCGATTACGCGCGTGGATGCGACAGGCTGGTCAACGGAGAGAACAGCAGGCTTATCGATAAAAAGAGTCTGCAGATAGTCAGGCGAATCTTTGCGGAGCAGCGCGGTCGCTCCCGTAAGAAAGATCGGTTGTGAGAAGTCGACGATTTCTCGCCTCTTCAAATTGACGGTGATCGCACCGCAAAGCAGATCGACCTGTCCATTTTTCACTGCATCGAAGCCGTTAGCGAGCGTCATCTCAATGTATTCGCGCTCCAGTTGCGGCACCTGATGCTCTATTTCATCGACGATCTTGCCACACAGGTCGATGGCATATCCCACCGGATCGGCGCCCGGCTTGGTGGAGGAAAAGGGCGCCTCATCGGCGATGTAGCCGATGCGCACGCTGCCGCGCTGGGTGAGCGTGTCGAGCGTCGCAGCGCCTGCCGCGGCAGCGGAAAGCCAAAGGACAACATTCGCCAGCAGAAATCGTCTCATGCACTTTGCCATGGGCATGAACCTCATCTCCGAAGAAAACGGGGCGATCTAAAAGGCGTACGCGCAGATTATGGGCCGTCCGCCATTTGTCAACTGAACGCGCCTCGCTCCCGGTGGAACTGAAATGCCATACTTGCACTGCGTTCGGGATCGGATCGATGTGTGAAGAACCGTTGAGCGCCATTGTAGGGTGGATGGGTGACCGCTTATGGCACTATTGTGCGTGGCACGATTCAGCGCTGTATTCGCCGACCGAGGTAAACAATATTGCACACAATCCGCATCGCCGCCGCCTTGCTACTCCGCCCCGACGGGCAAACGCTCCTCGTGCGCAAGCGCGGGGCGAGCGCCTTCATGCAGCCGGGTGGAAAGATCGGCCCCGGTGAAACGCCGGATGCGGCCTTGGCCCGGGAACTCAGGGAAGAGATCGACCTTGACGTCGAGCCGGCGTCGTTCGAGGTCCTGGGTGAGTTCCATGCCGAGGCAGCCAATGAACCGGGACACCGCGTCCATGCGGATGTCTTCCTCGTCAGGACGGAGCAGGTTCACTTTCACCCCGCGGCCGAGATCGAGGAGGTAAAATGGGTGTCGCCCTTTGACGCCGGCGGGCTGGCGCTCGCGCCGCTGACCGCGGATCACATCTTTCCGCACTACCGGGAGATGGTCGGGCGCAGCTCCTTATAATATTACGACTGTTCCAGCGCCCTTCCCGGATCGTATTTCCGCGTCCCCAAAACCGGCCTTCCCGATTAAAATCCCCCGGTCCATTGCATATCCGGCAACAGCGTCTATATAAGGTCCATCGAACATTGCTTGTGACCTTTGCCTGAGCGCCGACGCGCTCGTCAGATTTCCTCTCAAATATCGATCAAGTCGGATGAATATTCGTCCGGGAACTCCAGCGATTGAAAGGAAATCGTCATGAATTCAGGCACTGTAAAGTGGTTCAACAGCACCAAGGGTTTTGGTTTCATCCAGCCCGACGACGGCACGACGGATGTGTTCGTGCATATTTCTGCCGTTGAACGCGCCGGAATGCGTTCGCTCGTCGAAGGCCAGAAGGTCAGCTACGACATCGTGCAGGACAGAAGGTCCGGCAAGAGTTCGGCCGACAACCTGCGCGCCGCGTAATTTGTCATTCGCCGCCGCTGACCACGGATGTACTGGCAGCGGCTGGCGCGGATGACAGGAAGAGGTCGGGGTAATGCCCGGCCTTTTTGTTTTGCCTCCGGGAGTTCCCCCGCGCCGGAAGTTTTGCGCCGGAAGTTTCGGATAAAGGAGATGGCGATGAGCCGCAGCAGCTACAGTGTTGGCGATACGGTCGTGCTCAGGGCCGACCTCACCCGGACCGCGAGCGCCGACAGAAAGTGCCGCATCGTCGGGATTCTGCCGGCAGCCGAGTACGGCGAGCCGCAGTATCGCATTCGCTTCGGCACCGAGAATTTCGACCGGCGCATCTTCGAGGGTGACATCGATGCCTCCGAAACGGCGTTGCCGGTTCGGCAGGGCGACGCGGCAGCGATGGTGAGCGGCCGGCCCTGGCTGAAGCCGTTGAACATCAAGACGTCCAGGTGAAGCAAAAGAGGGACATTCCCTCTTCAAATCAAGACGAAAACCACTTTCGACCAACGCAAAAACACGGCAGATGCCATTGAAAAGGAAGGATAGCCTTTGCAAGTACTCGTCCGAGACAACAATATCGAGCAAGCCCTTCGCGTTCTGAAGAAGAAGATGCAGCGCGAGGGCATTTTCCGCGAAATGAAGGCGCGCAGCGCCTACGAAAAGCCGTCGGAAAAGCGTGCGCGCGAAAAGGCGGAGGCCGTTCGCCGCACCCGCAAGCTGGCCCGCAAAAAGCTCCAGCGCGAGGGTCTGCTGCCGGGGCCAAAGAAGGTCGCCCGCTCCCGATAACGGAAGACCGGCGCCGGCGAAGGGATCTTGATCCTTGCGCCGGACATGCCCGAATCGATGCAGTTCACTGCTGCAATGAGCGTGCGCGCCTCACTACACAGTACACGACAGGAACTCCGTCTCGCAGAAACGCAAACGCTGACAGAGTCGTGGAGCATAATTCTCCCGCGCCCAAGGACTTGGGCGCGCTGGTTTCCTGTGAAAAACACAGGAATGAGGAGCGTGTGTGGCCGTATGCCCAACATGCAAGTGGCACTGCGATCAGGCGCGCGAAAGGCGCTGTAGCACTCTGAATTTCTGCACGTTTTTTTCCTTAAATCAGTGACGATTTAAGGGAATATGCAGGCGCGTCGCAGTTCCCCGACCCTTCCGGACGCCGCGCGTCTGGCGGCATCTTCCCGCCGCCTCACCCCCGCTGTACACTCCGCTTCCGCCTGATCCCGTCCTCACCCGGACGCAGAGCAATTCCAGGAAAAGTGTCTAACGGTTTTTCCGTCCAGAATTGCGTAGCTTCAAAGAATTGGATCACGCGGGCCAGCCAGCCGCTGCCGGGGCAAGCAGCGGCGGGCGTTGTGCGCGCCCCTACAGCGCCGCCGTGTCTTATCAGATGCGCAAAGGACGCTGTGGCACGTTGAATTGCTGCAATGCTTTTATCCTTAAATCGGTTAGGATCTAAGGATACATGCAGTCGGGGGGAGCTACCGTGGACGATGTTCAAACGCCGCTGAAAACGGACACCGGCGCAAGCGGTCCGGCCAGCCCGCCTTCGATCGAGCCGCGGGTGACCGAGTTTTTGCGGCTCGGCGTGCTGGCGCTCTTCGCCTACTGGTCGCTGACCCTTGTCGCCCCCTTCGCGATCATCGCGATCTGGGCCGGAATCCTCACCGTCGCGCTCTACCCGGCGTTCAAGGCGCTCGCGGCCCTCCTCGGCGGCCGGCCTCGGCTTGCCGCCGCGACGATCACGCTGCTTGCGCTCGCGGTGATCGCCGGCCCGCTGGCGGCGATCGCGCTGAGCTTCGCCGAAACGGTGCAGGCGCTGCTCGGGAAACTGGCGGCCGGCACCTTCGCCGTGCCGGCGCCGCCGGATGCCGTGCGCGACTGGCCGCTGATCGGCGACTGGCTCCACACCGCCTGGACCCAGGCCTCCGGCAATCTCGAAGCGACGCTGCAGCGCCTCGCGCCGTCGCTGCTGCAGGCGGGCGGCACGGTGCTTAGCAAGATCGCCGGCATCGGCCTCGATCTCATCGGATTCATCGTTTCGGTCATCATCGCCGGCTTTCTCTTCCGCCCCGGTCCGCGGCTCGGCGAAGGCCTGAAGCTTTTCGCCCGCCGGGTCGCCGGCGAGCGCGGAGCCGGCTTCGTCGATCTCGCCGCCGCAACGATCCGCAATGTCGCCCGCGGCGTAATCGGCGTGGCGCTCTTGCAGGCGCTGCTTGCCGGGCTTGCCTTCTCGCTCTTCGCCATTCCCGCGGCCAGCGTGCTCGCCTTCGCCGTGCTCATCTTCTGCATCGTCCAGATCGGCCCGGCCCCGGTGCTGCTGCCGGTCGTCATCTGGGCGTGGATGTCGATGGAAACCCGCGCCGCCCTCGGCCTGACGCTGATCCTCCTTTTCATCGGGCTGATCGACAACGTCTTGAAGCCGATGCTGGTCGCCCGCGGGCTGAAGACGCCGATGCTCGTCATCCTCGCCGGTGTGATCGGTGGCACGCTCTCCTACGGTCTGATTGGCCTCTTCCTCGGCCCGATCGTGCTCGGTGTCTTCTACGATCTCGTCGTCGCCTGGATGGGCTCGACCCGGCGGGAGGACGAGGCGAAGCCGGTTTGAGGCACTCCCTACAACTAAGCTGTCGATAACCGATCAATCTGAAGTTGCGTGACTTGCCAGGGCGGAAGTGCTCTGATTTCAAATACTCCAGCGGAGAATAAGGGCCGCCTCAAGCTGTTTCGTTCATAGGGAGGACGTTGCATGCGTGGTTCGAGGATCCTGGCTGCCGCCCTTTCATCGGGCTTGCTTGTCGCAATCAACATCTCATCGCAAACGGCCCTCGCCCAGCAGGCGCAGGCACCGGCGCCTGCCGTGGTCGTGGCGCCGGCCGCGATCATGGATCTGCGCGAAAGCGCGGATTTCACCGGCAAGGTCGTGGCGATCCAGAGGGTCGATATTCGCGCGCGCGTTTCCGGCTTCCTGGAGAAGGTCAACTTCACGGAAGGCGATAAGGTCACCGCCGGCACCTTGCTCTATGAGGTCGAGGACGGCACCTATCGGGCTGCCGTCCAGGAGATCCAGGGCTCGATCGAGGCCGCCGAGGCAGCCCGCGACCTTGCCGTGCTCGAGCGCGACCGCGCGCAGCGGCTGATCTCCAGCAACACGGTCGCACAGGCAACGGTCGACACCGCCAATGCGCAGGTTAAAAAGGCCGAGGCCGATATCGTCCGCCTCACCGGCAGCAAGCAGGCGGCCGAACTCAATCTCTCCTATACCCGGATCGTCGCGCCATTCGAGGGTGTCCTCGGCCTTACCACCGTCGACGTCGGAGCGCTGGTTGGGCCGGACTCCGGCGCACTCGTGACGCTGACGCGGCTCGACCCGATCAATGTCGAGTTCCCCGTCGCCACCGCGCTATTCCTCGAATACCGCCAGCGGGCGCTTCGAGGAGAAGTTGGTCGCGATGCCAATGTCGAGCTTCTTCTGCCGGACGGCACGACTTATCCAAAGAAGGGCACGATCAACTTCGTCTCCAGCAACGTCGCGGCGGGCACCGACACGATCACGGTCAGGGCCGAGTTTCCGAACCCCGATGCCCTCCTGCTCGATGGCACGCTGGTAAGGGTCACGCTCGAGGCAACCGACAAGCAGGAGGTGCTGGCGGTTCCCCAGCAGGCGATCCAGCGCGACCAGCAGGGCGCCTTCGTCATGGTGGTCGGGGCGGACTCGAAGGTCGAGCTTCGCCGTGTCGACGTCCAGCGCACAGCCCGCGGCCAGGCGGTCATCGCCAAGGGCCTCAAGGAGGGCGAGCGGGTGATCACCGACGGTGTCGGCAAGGTCAGGCCGGGCATCGTCGTCGATGCGGCACTGGCAACGGGCGGCTGAGCCATGATCTCCGAAATCTTCATCGATCGTCCCCGCTTCGCCGCGGTCATCTCCATCGTCCTGACGCTCGCGGGGCTGATTGCGCTCACCGCGCTGCCGGTCGCGCAGTTTCCCGATATCGTGCCGCCGCAGGTGAGCGTGACGGCCAGCTATCCGGGCGCCGGCGCCGAGGTGGTCGAGTCGACCGTCGGCCAGCCGATCGAAAGCCAGATCGTCGGCGTCGACGACATGCTCTACATGAAGTCGACGAGCGGCGCCGACGGCTCCTACACGCTGACGGTGACCTTCGCCGTCGGCACCGATCCGGATATCGCCACCGTCAACGTGCAGAACCGCGTCTCGCTCGCCGAGGCGAGGCTCCCCTCCGAAGTCAAGCAGACCGGCGTCAGCGTGCGCAAGAAATCCTCCGCACTGATGCAAGTGATCGCCATCTATGGCGAGGGCGAGAACAACAGCTTCGACAACCTGTTCCTGTCGAACTACGCCACCATCAACGTGATGGACACGATCAAGCGCGTGCCGGGCGTCGGCGACGCCTCGCTCTTCGGCGCGCAGGATTATTCGATGCGGGTCGTGCTCGACATCGACCGGCTGACGAGCCTCGGCATGACGCCGACGGACGTGATCAATGCGCTGAAAGCGCAGAACATCCAGGCGGCGATCGGCCGCATTGGCGCCCAGCCGATGACCAACGATCCGCTCTTCCAGCTGAACCTCCAGACCCAGGGCCGGCTCACCGATCCGTCGCAGTTCGAAAACGTCGTGCTGCGCGCCGAGGACAATGGCTCCTTCGTGCGCATCCGCGATGTCGCCAAGGTGGAGCTCGGCGCGGCGAGCTCGGATTCGAGCGCCCGCTTCAACGGCAAGCCGGTGGCGATGATCGGCACCTATCTGGCGCCGGGCGCAAACGCGCTTGAAGCCGCCGAGGGCGTCCGGGCCGCGCTCGATCGCCTGTCGCAAGCCTTCCCGGAAGGCCTCACCTACAAGATTTCCTATGACACCTCCGAATTCGTCGAGGCGAGCGTCGAAAATGTGGTGCAGACGCTGATCGAGGCCTTCGTCCTGGTGATCATCGTCGTCTTCCTCTTCCTCGGCAACTGGCGCGCGACGCTGGTTCCGCTCGTCGCCGTGCCGGTCGCCCTCGTCGGCACCTTCGCGGTGATCCTCGCCATGGGCTTCTCGCTCAACACCGTGTCGCTGCTGGCGCTGGTGCTCGCAATCGGCATCGTCGTCGACGACGCGATCGTCGTCGTCGAAAACATCGAGCGGGTGATGGAGGAAAACCCCGGCATGCAGGCACCGGAGGCCGCGCGGCTTGCCATGGGCGAAATCACCGGCGCGATCGTCGCCATCACGCTCGTTCTCTTGTCGGTGTTCGTCCCGGTCGCCTTCATACCGGGCCTGAGCGGCCAGCTCTTCCAGCAGTTCGCGGTCGCCGTCTCGGTATCGATGGTGATCTCCGCCATCAACGCGCTGACCTTGAGCCCTGCGCTCTGCTCGATCCTCTTGAAGCCGCATCACGGCGAGAAGCGCGGCATTCTCGGCTGGCTCTCGCGCCGCATCGACAACGGCCGCGACGGCTATGTCTATGTCGCCGAAAAGATCGCCCGGCGCGCCATCATCGGCCTCCTCCTGATCGCGGTCGCGATCGGCGCCACGGGCTGGCTGTTCCGTATCGTGCCGACCGGCTTCCTGCCGAGCGAAGACCAGGGCATGTTCTTCACCGAAGTGCGCCTCCCCGAAGGCGCCTCCTACAACCGCACCAATGTCGCGCTGCGCCAGGTCGAAGCCTTCCTCAGCGGCATCGAAGGCGTGCAGGACGTGACCAGCGTCGCCGGCTACAGCTTCCTCGACGGTATTTCGAAGTCGAACAGCGCGTTTGCGGTCGTCACCATGAAACCCTTCGCCGAGCGCGAGGCGGCGTCGGCTTCGGTCACCAGCGCGGTCGCCACAGCCATGGCCAAGGGCGTGACGATCCGCGAGGCGCAGGTCTTCGCCTTCAACCTGCCGCCGATCCTCGGGCTCGGCACCGGCTCCGGCTTCGAATTTCAGTTGCTCGACCTGCAGGGGCGCTCGGCGGCCGACCTTTCCGCCACTGCCGGCGGGCTGATCATCGCCGCCAACCAGAACCCGAAGCTCGGGCCGACCTACACCACCTATTCGGCAAGCTCGCCGCAGCTCTATCTCGATATCGACCGCGACCGCGTGCAGGCGCTCGGCGTCTCGATCAGCGATCTTTTCGCGACGCTCCAAGGCACACTCGGCTCCTACTACGTCAACGACTTCAACCTTTTCGGCCGAAGCTGGAAGGTGAACCTCCAGGCGTCCGAGGCCGACCGCGATTCCGTCAACGATATCCAGCGCCTGCATGTGCGCAACGCTTCTGGCGGCATGGTCCCCGTCGCCTCGGTCGCGCGTGTCGACTATATCGTCGGCCCGCAGACGATGGTGCGCTACAACAACAACCGCTCGATCACGCTCAACGGCCAGCCCGCCCCCGGCGTCTCCTCGGGCGAGGCGTTGCAGGCGATGGCCGCGCTTTCCGCCACCACGCTGCCGCCCGGCTACAGCTACGCGTGGACCGGCACGGCATTGCAGGAGCTCGAGGCTGCCGGCCAGACCACGGTGATCCTCGCGCTCGCGGTGCTCTTCGCCTATCTCTTCCTGGTCGCGCTCTATGAGAGCTGGACGATCCCGATTCCGGTGCTCTTGTCGGTGACCGTCGGCGTCGCGGGCGCCCTGGTCGCGGTGCTGATCGCCGGCCTCTCCTTTGACATCTACGCCCAGATCGGCCTCGTCGTCTTGATTGCGCTCGCCTCGAAGAACGCGATCCTGATCGTTGAATTCGCCAAGTTCCAGCGGGAAAAGGGCGCGGGCATCGTCGAGGCGGCCGTCCAGGGGGCGCGCACCCGCTTCCGCGCGGTGATGATGACGAGCTTCGCCTTCATCGTCGGGTTGATCCCGCTGGTGACGGCTGAAGGCGCCGGCATGCTCAGCCGCCGCGCCGTCGGCACCGGTGTCGCCGGTGGCATGCTCGCCGCCTCCCTCCTCGGCATCTTCGTCATCCCCGCCCTCTACGTCGCCTTCCAGTGGCTGCGCGAACGCGGCCACAAGCTCGCCGGACTGGGAGAGCACAGGACAGGCGTACCTCCAGCGGCAAGCGAGGCGGCCGAGACCCGGAAAGAGCACGGGGAGACTGGCGAGACAGAGCGGGCCCCGGCGCCGGTCGGGCAGGACTGAGGCGACGAACACGCGCTCAGCGCTCATGTCATCAATCAGTTGCCCGATCGACGACCTCGTCAACTTGGTTCGCCCGGCGCACTCACCCGCCTCAAATCCCCTGACCCCAAACATTCTCCCTATTCCCTTCACCCGCCCTTAACGTGCGCCCGTCTATTTTCGGCCGTTCGATCGGATGCATCAGGCATCGTTCCGTCCGCATCATGCGGGGTCGAAGAAAATCCTTGCCGTTTTCCGATCCGAGGCTTCCGCTTCATGCGTTCCCTCCCCGTCCCGCATCAACGCTTTTCCTGAAAGGTGCCGCACCATGGCTGTCGTGAGCCCTTCCCCGAAACACATTGCGCAGCAGATCCGCCGGGACGTCTATTACAATGCCTTCGCCACGCTGGAGCGACTGCAGATCGATGCCTCGCCGGTCAATTACGAGCTGATGTGCGAAATCATCAGCGGCAACAATCCGGAACTGCGCGAGAAATTCGCCCGGCTCGGCCGCGACGTGACCGAGGAGGATCTGGACATTCTGGCGCGCATGTACCTGCCGCACCATTTCGGACAGTCGAAGATAGAGGAGTCTGCCACCCGCATCCAGAGCGAACTCTCGACCTTGAAGGAGTCGCTGCAATCGGGCCAGCATTCGCTTTCGAGCTATTCGACCATGCTCGGCCAGGCGAGCGGCAATTTCTCCTCGATCGATCCGGGTGATACCCAGAGGATCCAGTCCGAACTGCAGGCGATCCGGGCGGCGACCGACGTCCAGCGCTCGAAGAGCGACGAGATGCTGGAAAGCGTTTCGACCCATGTCTCGGCGGTGACCGCGATTTCCGGCGATCTCGACGAGTTCGAGCGGGCGAAATTCACCCACGCTGCCACCAATCTCGCCAACCGGCGCGGCTTCAACCGCAAGCTCGCCGAGCTTTACGGTGGCGAGCGCTATCCGGACGGCGCGGCGCTCATCCTCTGCAATCTGCTGGCGCTCGAACCTTTCGAGAAGAAGGAGATGATCAAGCTCAAGGAAGCGATCCTGCAGCGGCTCGGCTCGGTTGTGTCACAGGTCGTTCACGCCACCGATTTTGCCGCCTGGCTCGACCGGCCGCAGATCGGCATCCTCGTCGCAACCACCAGCGAAGCGGAAATCCAGCGGGTCGCCGAGCATATCCGCGTGAGCTGCCTGCGCGCCTTCAGCGGCCAGCGGCCGGGCATGCCCGCCGTCACGGCGCATTTCGGATGCAGCACGACCTATGACGCCGATACAGCGGCGAGCCTTTTCCTCCATGCCGAAACGGCGCTCGAAACCGCCACCGAACAGGCCGACGAAGCCGTAGCCTTCTTCTTGGACAGCAAGGCCGGCGGCCAGCGCAAAGACTGGTCGCTCTACAAGCGCTGACCTTTTCCAGCCGGGACGTTCGCCGCTCTCGCGCTACTCCCCTAGTTCCAGGCTGCATTCCCCAACCGGATCGGTTGAGGGAGCGTGCAGCCATTCCTGTTTCACGGCCGCGTCCCCTCTCTCCGCACCGCCTCGTCATTTCCGATCGACCGCAGTTTCTAATTTACCAGCCATTAATGAACGCGCGCTTACTCTAGGTTGTTCGACGAGACGCAGTCGCGTCAATCAAACCGCATGAATGGCGGAGCCGAACGCGATACTCTCGCTGCTGCATATCGATACGAGGCTCCGGCCTCACGCGTACCTGTCCGACCGTCGTCCCAGGTGCATTTGCCTGAGACGCTTCATGCGAAAGGCGCTGCATTATGGCGATTGCGAATTCATCCCCGAAACAGCTTGCGGAGCAGAACCGCAAGGAACTCTGCTACACGGTCTTTGCCACGCTGAACCGGCTGGAGATCTATGCCTCTCCGGTCAATTACGAGCTCATGTACGAGATCATCAGCGGCAACAATCCGGAGCTGCGGGAGAAGTTTGCCCGCCTGGCCAAGCCGATCCCGGAGGAAGAGCTCGACGCGCTCGCACGTGCCTATCTGCCGCATCATTTCGGCAAATCGCTCGTCGATGAATCGACCAACCGCATCCAGAGCGAGCTTTCGACGCTGAAGGAGTCGCTGCAATCGGGCCAAAGCTCACTCTCCAGCTACTCAAGCCTGCTCGGCCAGGCGACCGGCAAGATCTCGTCGATGGACCCGAGGGACACGAAGTCGATCCAGTCCCACCTGCAGGCAATCCGGCAACTGACGGAGGTCCAGCAGTCGAAGAGCACGCAGATGCTCGAAAGCGTTTCGACGCAAATCACGGCCGTCGCGGCCATTGCTAGCGACGTCGAGGAATTCGAACGCACGAAATTCACCCACCTCGCTACCAATCTCGCCAACCGCCGAGGCTTCAACAAGAAGCTCGCCGAACTCTATGGCGGCGAGCGTTATCCCGAAGGCGCATCGCTCATCCTCTGCAATCTGCTGGCGCTCGAACCCTTCGAGGCCAAGGAACTCGTCAAGCTCAAGGAAGCGATCCTGGAACGGCTAGGCTTCGTCGTGTCGCAGATCGTGCAGACGACTGATTTCGCCGCATGGCTTGACCGGCCGCAGATCGGCATTCTTGTCTGGACGAGCGCCGAAGCAGAAATCCAGAAGGTGGCAGACCAGTTGAAGAAGAGCTGCCAGAGCGCATTCGACAGCCGCCAGCGCCGGATGCCGGTGGTTCTCGCCCGCTTCGGATGCAGCACCACCTTCGACGCCGGCACCGCCTCCGAACTGGTCGGCCACGCGGAAAAGGCCCTGCAAACCGCCACCGAATCCGCGAGCGACAAAGTCGTATTCTTCGCCGACAGCGAAGCCGGAGGCGCGCGAAAGGACTGGATGCTCTACCGGAAGTGAGTCCGCGGGCGAGGCAAGGAAGCAAAGCGGCACCGCGATTCTGGATCCTCGGGTCAAGCCCGAGGATGACGGAACGAGAGGAGCGCCCAGCGGCAAACAACAATGTGAATAAGGCAGCGGGCCGTTCGTTCCCACGATCAACGCCGCAGCGTGGCCTCCGTCATCTCCGCACTCCACCGTCATCCTCGGGCTTGACCCGAGGATCCAAACACAGGCAGCCGACGCCTCGTGAGCCATGCCGTGGCGCTCGACCTTGCGTCCTCGGGTCAAGCCCAAGGATGGCGGAAAGAGAAAGCCCACCAGCAAAACAACAATGCGGCGTGCTCATGCGAACTCGCAGGAAGCCACCACAACCCGCTGATCCGACGTCCTAACTACGCTACCCCATCACCGCTGACCCCGCACATAACTGATATAGCCGCGAACGTCCGCCGCCGGCTCGCTATAGGCGCTGCCGAGCGCCTCCTCCATCGACGTCATATAGTCCTTGGCCCAGGCCGGCAGCGGATAGTCGATCACCGCGAGGAATTCGAGGGTCGCAGCCAGCCTGATGTCGGCGATCGAGGGCTTCGCGCCGCCGATGAAGGACCTGTCGCCGATAAAGAACTTGCGGAACACCTCGAGCGGTTCGGCCAGCGCCTCGGTCGCCGCCATGCGCGCATGCTCCTTCGTCACCGGGTCGGCATCGCTGTAGCCGACTTCGCCCGGATATTGCGGGAAATTGAGCGCCGGATAGGTGGCGCGGGCGAGATAGGGATAGAAAGTGCCGATCAGATAGAACATGGCGCTGTCGATCATCGCGCGCGCCTCCGGGTCCTTCGGGTAGAGATGATCGAGGCCGTTCTTGTTGCACAGATACTGCATGATCGCGCAGCTCTCCCAGAGCGCCCCCTGCGGCAGGCAGCCCATTTCGATCATCGGCGTCAGATGCGACGGCGCCTTCGCAAGGTATTCGGGCGTGCGCGTCTGGCCGAAGACGTCGTTCTCGTTGAAGTCGAGGCCGGCCGCGCGCATGAAGACACGCGCCGTCATGTTGTTGACGCTGGGCTTGATCACGTTGAGCTTGATTTCAGGCATGGTTGGTCCTCCCTTTTGTTCCCACTCTCATCAATAGGGGTTCTTCGGCGTCCGATCCGCCGACAGCGACCCCCGCGTCCGTTCGATCAGCGCTTCGATCGCATCGGCAAGGTGCGCCTCGGCGATGTTGTAGTCGCCGCGCGCCACCCGCACTTTGTGCGCCTCCATCAGCACCTCGGCGTGGGTGTGGCCGGCCGGCGGCTCGAAGCGATAGGAAGCGAGCTCGACGAGCAGCCCGAGCGGATCCTCGAAATAGATCGAATCCATGAAGCCGCGATCCTTGACCCCGCTGTGGCGGATCTCCCGCTCGTTCAGGCGCTCGACCGCCTGCTGGAACGTCGCGCGCGAGACGGCAAAGGCGATATGGTGCACGCAGCCGATATCGGTCGAGGTGCGCTTTGGATCGGGCTTGCGGTTCTCGTCGGTGAAGACGGTTATCAGCCGGCCGTCGCCCGGGTCGAAATAGAGATGGCTTTCCGTCGCCCGGTCGAGGTTCGGCTGCTCGAAGATGAAGGGCATGCCGAGCAGGCCTTCCCAGAAATCGATCGATGTCTGCCGGTCCGCGCCGACCAGCGTGATGTGATGGACCCCTTGCGCTTGCAGCTTTCGCATCGTCATCCTCCCGTTTTCGTTTCGCAGCACGTAGGCGGAAGCCACGCCGCGCCAGCCTGATTTTACTCCACCCTCTGCACCAGTTTCGATTTGTATTCGCTGCGTTGAAGCGACCCCCAGGGCAGGACCTCTATCCGCGTCGAGACGACAAGGACCTCGCGGATGCGCTTCTCGATGTTCGCGGCGAGTCCCGGGCCGCCTTCGCTGTCCTTGCCGAGTTCCACCGAAACCGGCAAAGGCGGCTCCTGTCGCGGGCCGGTCGCTATCGGCCGCACCAGGATCACGCCGCTGACTGCCGGCGCAAATTCGTTGACCACGTCGCGGATTGCCGAGGGAAAGACGTTGACGCCGCGCACGATCAGCAGGTCGTCGGTGCGACCGATGCAGCGCACCCGCGGCGCCGTCCGCCCGCAGCGGCAGGTGGACGTCCACATCTCCACATGGTCGCGCGTGCGAAACCTGAGCATCGGCGCCGCCCGGTGCTGGAGATGCGTCAGCACCAGTTCGCCGCGCGCGCCGTCCTCAAGCGCGATAGGCGCAGCCGTTTCCGGGTCGATCAGTTCGGCATGCACGAAGCCGCGAGCGCCGAGATGCATGCCGCATTGTTCCTCGCATTCGCCCCAGAGCGACACGCCGATATCGCCGATGCCCATCGCCTCGGTCACCTTCGCGCCCCACGCCTCTTCGAGCCGCGCCCGGAATTTCGGCTCACCGCCGCCGGGCTCGCCGGCGACCAGCAGCCGCCTGACGCTGGAGCCTCTCAGGTCGAAGTCGCGCTCGGCCGCCCACTCGCCGAGATAGACCGCATAGGAGGGCGTCATCACCGCAGCCGCGGGCCGCAAGAGGCGGATCGCCGCCATCAGCCGCTCGGTGTTTCCGGTGCCGACCGGGATATGGCACAGGCCCATCCGGTCGAACGCGGCGAGTGCCGCGCCGGCCACAAACGGCCCGGCATTGTAGGTCGAAACGATCACATCGCCCGGCCGGATGCCGGAGGCGGAATAGCTGCGCGCGGAGGTCGTCACCCAGTTGTCGAGGTCCCCCGCCGTCAGTGGAATGTAGCTCGGCGTCCCCGTCGTTCCGCTGGTCGAATAGATCCGCACGATCTCGCTGCTCGGCGCGGCCACATGCGTTCCCATCGGGTCGGCGGCGCTGCAGTTTGCGCGGATTTCGCTCTTCTCGGTGAGCGGTAGTTCAGCGATGGCGGCAAGACCGCCGATCTTGTCGGCGGTGGCGAAGCCGGCGGCCTCCAGCTTTCTCCGGTAAAAGCGCGAACGGGCGAGCAGATATTCGATCTGCTGTCGATAGAACTGATCGTCGAGCCGGACCTGCTCGCGCCAGGGCAGCGTTTCGATCTCGGGGTCAAACATGGTCAGCCGCCGCCCTCCTTTTCGTCGTCCCGGTAGATGACCGCCGCCTCCGCCGCCGAGGCCATGGCGAAGCCGATCGGGTTTGCCCGTTCTTCCGTCAGGTGCGCGAGGATGCCGCCAGCCCGGGCGAGCAGCGGCACCGCCTTGATCATCGTCACCAGGAAGCCGAGGTCGAGCAGCACGGCGGCAATCGGCATCGACACGTTCATCACCAGCGGCTTGCCCCAGACTTCGGCGGCGATCGTGCGCATCAACCGTGCCAGCGCCACATGGGTGCCGCTTACGCCACGCTCATCGGCAAGTTCGAGAATGCGCTCGGCGCGCGGATCGACGGGCCGGTGCACCGGATGACCGAAACCCGGCAGCCTGCCGCCCGCCTCGCGAATATCCTTGACCAGCGCGCGCACCACCGCATCGGCATTCTCGCCGCCCGCGATGCGCGCCTCGGCCTTGGCCAGCAGCGCGCCGCAGAGCTCGGCGGTTCCGACCAGCACGGGCCCGCAGCCGAGAAGGCCGGCTGCGAGAGCGCCCTGCAGCGAGCCTGGATCGGCGGCAAGCGTCATCCGCGCCGCCTGTACGGTCGGCATCATGCCGTGTTCGGCGATCGCGATCAGCAGCAGATCGAGAAAATAGCGCTGGTCCTCCGTCGGTTCCCGGCCGGTCGCCAGCAGGTGGAAGTATTCCGTAAACGTCAGCCGTCCCATCAGGTCGCGGCAGAGATCGCGGCCGCGCACCTCGACCCGATCCGCGCTCACCGTTGAGATCCGGCTCGTCGCCGTTCTTTGTTTGCCGATTTGCATGCGCTCCCCCGGGACCTAGAGCAATTCCAGGAAAAGTGTGTAGCGGTCTTCCGTAAGAAAATTGCGTAGTTCCAAAGAGTTAGAGCATTTCGCTGTTTTCAGTGAAATGCTCTAACGGCTTGCCGTCACGACATGAGCCCGGATCCGCCCGTCGATTGCGCCCTCGCCATGGCGCCGGCGAAGGGCATCGGTTGCCGCCCGCGTCGCCGCGCCGAGGCCCGAAGGATCGCGCGCCTCGATTTCGTTTCTAAGCGGCGTTCCCTGGCAGAAGCCGGTCGCGATCTCCTCGGCCGAAAGCGCGCCGCTCTTCTTTTCCAGCGTCTCCAGCGTGATGTCGCGGAAACCGGCCGCCTCCAGGTCGGCACGAAGCAAGGCTGGGTCGCCGTAACCATGCGGCGTCCTCGCCAAGAAGCGCGGCGGGTCGGCGGGGAAATGCTCGGCCAGCGCCTCAGTCACGGTCAACGGCAATTCGTTCGCCTCGATCGCGTCCCAGACATTGAGGAGAAAATAGCCGCCCGGCTTCAGCACGCGATGGACTTCGCGGTAGGCCTGCACCCTGTCGGGGAAGAACATCACGCCGAACTGGCAGAGAGCGACATCGAAGCTCCAGGCCGGGAACGGCAGCGCCAGCGCGTCCGCCTGCCGCCAGGTGATCCGCGGATCGTCGCCCTGTTTTTCTGCCGCCAAGTCGAGCATCGGCTGGTTGAGGTCGGTGGCGACGAGCCGCGCATTCGCATCCATCTGCGGTGCGAGCGCGCGGGTGACGACGCCGGTTCCGGCCGCGATCTCCAGAATGTCATGGGGCTTCAGCCTGGCCACGCGCCCGGCAAGGTCGCGCGCGTAATCCGAGAAGATAAGCGGCACGAGCAGCCGATCGTAAAGATCCGGTATCGCCCCCGCGAAGACCTTGTCCATTTCCGCCATCGTGCCCGCCTCCCGTCAAACAGATGACCTACTTTGAATCGCTGCATGCCTTGTCCCTAAACCGGCTCCGATTTAGGGAAACATGCGCGATCATACGCCGGTCGGGGGGAGCGCGGAAGGTGGATGCGAACTCCGCGGATGCTTATCGGTATCCCGTCGCGTCCGCCGGTTTGCCGGGATCCATCACCTCGTCCATGTAGCGCCAGCAATCGGGTCGCGAGCCGTCGAGATCGGTGAAGCCGTAAACCTTGGCAAGGCCGCCGCTCGAAAGAGACTTGCCGTTCCAGCGGGCCTTGTCCGGGTCGGCAGCGAGTGCTGCGACCGCGCGGCCAATGAAATGCGGTGTCTCGGAGATGACGAAGTGCGGCTGCTTCTCGGCCGCGTCACGCCAGTTGGCCTCCGCCACGCCGAAAGCTTCCAGCATCATTTCCGAGCGCAGCCAGCCGGGCGTCAGCGAAACCGCCGTCGCCCCGTGCGCCGCGAGATCCTTCGCATGTGCCCAGGCCATCCGGTTCGCCGAAACCTTGGCGAGATCGTAGAAAGGCGAGAGCCGATAGTGTTCGGCATTGTATTCGGCCGTTCCGTCCGTCACCTCCACAAGAAGCCCGCCCGGTCGCTCGATCATCAGCGGCAGCGCGTAATGTGCGGTGATCAGATGCGTGTCGATCGCAAGCCGCAAGATCCGGAGGCCGTTTTCGAGATTGTGATCCCAGACCGGCTTGTTCCACTCGAACAGCCGCTCGCCACCCCAGATGTCGTTGACGAGAATGTCGAGCCGGCCGCGCTCCTGGCGGATGCGGTCGACAAGCGCCCTCACCTGGTCCGGCTGCAGATGGTCGACCTGGACAGCGATCCCGACGCCGCCGGCCGCCGTCACCCGCTCCGCCGTTTCCTCGATCGTCTCCGGCCGTTGATACTCCGATTGCTCCGTGCGCGTCGTCCGCCCGGTGACATAGACGGTCGCGCCCGCCGCCCCGAGTTCGACCGCGATCCCGCGCCCCGCGCCGCGTGTTCCCCCGGCGACCAGCGCCACTTTTCCCGTGAGCGACATTCTCTCCTCCACCGAAAATCATTGGCATTCGTCGTGACTTACATATATAAACGCTTATTCGGTTATAAATAAAGGTCCAAAATGCCTCGCCCCAAAACCTTGCCCGACGAAGACGTGCTCGACATGGCGCTCGCGATCATGCGTGAGGACGGACCGGACGCCCTCACCTTTGCAGCGCTTTCGGCCGGCTGCGGCCTTTCCGCCTCCACGCTGGTGCAGCGCTTCGAAAGCAAGGCCCGCCTCATCCAGGCAGCGCTGTTGCAGGCCTGGGATCGGCTCGACCGCCTGACGCTTGAGCTGGCCGAGAACATGCCAAAGACACCGGAGGGCGCAGTCACACTGCTTGTCGGGCTTTCGGGCGATTACGGCGGCATCGAATCCTATGCCGACGACCTCATGATCCTGCGCGAGGATCTCCGCGATCCGGACCTGCGCGCCCGCGGCGCGCACTGGCGGGACGTGCTGTCTGAAGCGATCGAGGCTCGCTTCTCCGGCGTGCCGGCCGCTCCGGCCGGCATCGGCCTGATGATGGCCTCCCAATGGCAGGGCGCCCTCCTTTGGTGGAGTTTTGACCCGCGCGTGCCGGTGCAGGACTACGTCCGCCAAAGTCTCGAAGGCTTTGTCGCGGCCTTCACGGAAACATCTTCGGGGCCATGAAGGCATCGGTTCTCCCTCCGTCATCTTCGCATTCCTCTGTCATCCTCGGGCTTGACCCGAGGATCCAGAACACGGACAGCCGACAATCTTCGCGAGGCTGAAGTGGCGCTGGATTCTGGATCCTCGGGTCAAGCCCGAGGATGACGGAGCAAGGGGAAGCCGCGGATAAAAGCCCCCTGGTTGCTGACGGCGAGACGCGCCGCGGCTGGAACCCTCCGGCTCCCCTTTTTCCCACCGCGATTGCGCCCTATAGTCATGGCGCGACGGCATCGGCCCGAACACGAGGGATTTCGACATGGCGCTTACACTCTATCTCCATCCGCTCGCCTCCTTTTGCCACAAGGTGCTGATTGCACTTTACGAGACCGGAACGCCCTTCGAAAACCAGCTGGTCGACCTCGCGGATGCGGACGAGCATGCCCGCTTCCTCGACCTCTGGCCGGTCGGCAAGATTCCGGTGCTGCATGACGACGCCCGCCACCAGACTGTGCCGGAAACCTCGATCATCATCGAATATCTCGAACGCCACTATCCCGGCAGGAATCCGCTTATTCCGCTCGACGCAGCGCAGGCCCTCGAAGCGAGGCTCTGGGATCGCTTCTTCGACCTCTATGTCCAGGTGCCGATGCAGAAGATCGTCACGGACAAGCTGCGGGCGACCGGCGAGAACGACCGACGCGGCGTCCTCGATGCGCGCGCGGCACTCCCTGTCGCCTATGACATGCTAGAACGGCAGGTGGCCGACAGGACTTTCGCAATCGGCGAGAGCTTCACGATTGCCGACTGCGCCGCCGCTCCCGCCCTCTTTTATGCCGGCATCGTCGTGCCTTTCGACGGCACGCATCCCAATCTCGCCGCCTATTTCGAACGCCTGCTCGAACGCCCCTCCTTTCAGCGCACGCTCGCCGAGGCGCGACCTTACTTCCCCTTGTTTCCTTACCACGACGCGATTCCCGCCCGCTTCCTTTGATTCACGGGTGCCACCGCCGCCGGCAATATGCGGTAGAATGCACACGACACGGTCGAAAACCACGGAAGGATCGGGAAATGGAATACCGCCTGCTCGGCCGCTCGGGCCTGAAAGTCTCGACGATCACCATGGGCACCATGACCATCGGCGGCGAAGGCAAGTTCGCCCAGGTCGGCAATGTCGGCCTCGACGAAGCGCGCCGCTATGTCGATCTCTGCCTCGATGCCGGCGTCAACCTGATCGACACCGCCAATGTCTATTCCGCCGGCGCATCGGAGGAGATCATCGGTGAGGTGCTCGGCGGCAAGCGCAAGAACGGCGTGCTGATCGCCACCAAGGCGCGCTTTTCCATGGGGCCGGGCCCGAACGACGGCGGCCTCTCGCGCCATCACCTGATCAGCGAATGCGAGGCGAGCCTGAAGCGGCTGAAGACGGACGTCATCGACCTCTACCAGGTGCATCAATGGGACGGCCAGACGCCGCTCGAAGAAACGGTTGCCGCGCTGGACACGCTCGTCAACCAGGGCAAGGTGCGCTACATCGGCTGCTCCAACTATTCCGGCTGGCACATCATGAAGGCGCTCGGCATCAGCACGCACGAGCATCGCCAGCGCTTCGTCAGCCAGCAGATCCACTACACCCTCGAAGCCCGTGAGGCCGAATACGAGCTGATCCCGATCGCGATCGACCAGGGTCTCGGCGTGCTCGTCTGGAGCCCGCTCGCCGGCGGCCTGCTTTCCGGCAAGCACCGCCGCGGCCAGACGCCGGAAGGCACGCGCCAGCTCGCCGGCTGGAACGAGCCGCCGATCCGCGACGAGCAGCGCCTGTGGAAGATCGTCGACATGCTGGTAGCGATTGCCGGCGAGCGCGGCGTCTCGCCCGCGCAGGTGGCGCTCGCCTGGCTTATCGGCCGCAAGGGCGTCACCTCCGTCATCATCGGTGGACGCAAGGAGGAACAGTTCCGCGACAACCTCGCCGCCGCCGGCCTCAAGCTCACCGACGAGGAGCGCGAATTGCTCGACGCCGTCAGCCTGCCGCCGGTGATCTATCCCTATTGGCACCAGCTATGGACCGCCAAAGACCGCCTCGGCGAGGCCGACCTGTCGTTGCTCGGGCCGCATGTCTGAGGAGACATTGCGGCATGCCTACTTCGCCGCCGCCTTTAGAAGCTCCTGGAAACGTGGGTGATCGCGGATCGAATCGAGATCCGAATCGTTCCAGATCCAGGCGTGAAGTTCAGGCGAGACGAGCGGAAGGGAGTGTTCCAGCAGCTCCATAGCCAGCTCGCGCTCTCCAAGCAGCGCGTAGGCGCAGGCGTTGTTGTAGCATGCCCGCGCGTCCTCCGGGTCGATGGCGTTGACCCGCGCAATCAAGTCCAGCGCGCGCTCGCGGTCTCCGAGCGCCGCGCATGTGCATGCCCCAAGTTGGGCGGCATCGGAGCTTTCCGGGTGCAACACCATGCTCCGCTCCACACGCTCCAGGCCAATCCTGATGAGCCTTTCCTTCTCTTCCCACTGGCCGAGACGGTCCAGCGCGTTTCCGGCAAGAACGGGAGAGCGGTAGTCGTCGGGGCGGATCTCGGCGGCGCGCTCGTAATGCGCGACTGCTTTCTCGTAGTCGCACCGGACAAAGCAGTGGCGTGCATAGAAATAGTGCGCTTCGTGGGAGTTCGGATCAAGCGCGAGCGCCCGCTCGAAAGCGAGGGCAGCCTCCTCGTAGCGCCCCACCGTCGAGAGCGCGTAGCCGTGGGATGCGTGCACCTCCGGTAGATCGGGATCGAGCTCGAGTGCCTTGGCGCAATTTTCGAGGAGGTATTCCGGCGGGATATTTACGCCGTGGAATCCGCAAAGGAAGGAGTCGCAGTCGGCAATACCGGCATAGGCGCGCGCGAAACGCGGATCGAGCTCCGCCGCGTAGGTGAACATCCGCCGGGCATGCTGCAGCGAGGCTTTCGTCATCGTGTGGAAAAGCTCTCGCCCCTTGAGGCAATAGTTGTAAGCCTCGACGCTTGCCGTGGCAGGCTGTTCGATCGCCTTCCTCTCCCTCGGCAGCAGCCTGATCCTTAGTTGCGTGACGATCGCCTCGGTGATCTCGTCCTGGATGTCGAAGATGTCGGTGAGGTCCCGATCGTAACGCTCGGCCCAGACGTGCCGCCCGTCGCTGCCATCGATCAACTGTCCGGTGATGCGTACACGCTGGCCCGCCTTGCGCACACTTCCTTCCAGCAGGAAGCTGACGCCGAGTTCGGCGGCGACGCGCTGCGCCGTCACCCGCGTGCCTTTGTAGGCGAAGACCGTGTGCCGGGCGACGACGGAAAGGCCCGAGATTTTCGAGAGATCCGTGATGATGTCCTCGGTAATGCCGTCCGAAAAATACTCCTGCGCGGGATCATCGCTCATATTGTTGAACGGCAGCACGGCGATGGACGGCTTGTGCGCCGTTGCCGGCACCCGGTCAGATCGGTCGCTTGCCGCTTGCGAGGCATCGATAACGACATTGTAGACCCTGACCGGACGTTCGATGTTCTTCAGGAGCTGTTCGCCGGCATCCTCGAAGATGAGATCGAGCCGGTTGCCGACATGTTCGCGCACGGCCGCCGACACCGCCACGCCACCCGGCGTCGCGAAGCTCTCGATCCGCGCCGCAATGTTGACGCCGTCGCCGAAGATGTCGTCATTCTCGACGATCACGTCGCCAATGTTGACACCGATGCGAAACTCGATCCGCCGGTCCGCCGGCACGGCCGAATTGCGCGCACGCATCCCTTTCTGGATCTTGGCGGCGCAATCGACAGCGCTTACCACACTCTCGAACTCGACCAGCATGCCGTCGCCGATCAGCTTGACGATGCGCCCCTGATGGTCTGCGACCATGGCGTCCACGAACTCCGCCCGATGCGCCGTCAGCGCCGCGAGCGTTTCCGCCTCGTTTGCTCCCATGAGGCGACTGTAGCCGGCCACGTCGGCCGAAAGGATCGTGGTGAGGCGACGCTTCATCGAAAGGCCTCTCCTTCGGAGAGATGAAACTTATCAGGTTTAAGCCCGGAACGGCACCAGAATCAGGTTTGCGTCCAACGGCAGCGGCGCGCCGGTTAGAGCCGTCCGCATCGCGATTGCGGGCGTTGAAAAGAAAGGCGGCCGCGACAACCTTGGCGCGGCCGAGCGCAGGTCATGATATACAGTTAGCAACAGGAAGCGGCGCCCTCGTCTTGATGGAGGATGTGATGCAGGCAATCATTGTCGATGCGAAGCCTCAACCGGTCTCGATTGATCCCGCAAAGGCCGCGATTCTCGTCGTGGACATGCAGAATGATTTCGGCTCCGAAGGAGGCATGTTCCACAGGGCCGGAATCGACATTTCGGGCATTCGGCAGGCCGTCGGCCCGACGGCGACCGTCATAGCCGCCGCTCGCGATCTGAACATTCCCATCGTCTATCTGAAGATGGGCTATCGTCCCGACCTCTCCGACCTAGGCTCGTCGGACGCCCCCAACCGGCTGAGGCACCTCCATCTCTTCGGGGTCGGAGAAACGATCACTGCCCCGAACGGCAAAGATGGCCGCATTCTGATCCGCGACACATGGGGAACGGACATCGTCGACGAACTCGCGCCGGCGGCAGGCGATGTCGTTCTCTACAAAACCCGGTTCAGCGGCTTCTACGAGACCGAGCTCGATGCCGTTCTGAAGTCGGCGGGCGTCAAGCACCTCATCGTCACCGGATGCACGACAAGCGTATGTGTCGAGTCGACCATCCGCGATGCCTTCTTCCGGGATTATCACTGCCTTCTGCTCACCGATTGCACCAGCGAGCCGATCGCTCGCGACGCCCCGAGAAGCAATCACGATGCCTCGGTCACGCTCGTGGAAATACTCTTCGGCTGGACATCGACCTCCGACCACTTCCTCCAAGCGGTCGGGACGCGTGCACAGGGCAGTCTTGAAGTGGCCGAATAGCGCTCGGCAGCTTTGGTCCGCCGCATAGGCAAAAATATCGTCCCTTGAAATGCGAGATTTATATCATATGATATGATGAAGCAAGTCAGAGGAGACGATCATGTCGAACCTTCAGCGCGCGATCGTCCCGGATCGCGGCGCGGCGAAACAGGAAGAAGCCGTCATCGTCAAGGCGGTGGTGCGCGCCTGCGAGTTCTGGAAGCTGACCAACAAGGAGTCAGCCGAGCTCTTCGACGTGCCGATCGCCACCTGGAACCGCATGAAGGCCGGCGACTTCCGGGGCAAGCTCGACCAGGACAAGCGGACGCGCGCGAGCCTGATCGTCGGCATTTTCAAGGGACTGCGGCTCTTCTTCAACGGCCCCCTCACCTATGACTGGCCGAAATCGGCCAATACCGGCCCGGTCTTCAGCGGCAAGACGCCGGTCGCCACGATGATCGAGGGCGGTATCCCCGCGATGCTCCGCGTCCGCCGCTATGTCGACGGCCTGCGCGGTGGTCTATGATCCCCGAGATCGACTTCACCGATCCCGCCACCGTCCGGCTGATCTCGACCGCCTATATCACAGAGCCGGCAGTAAAGCCGCTTTGCGACAACGAGGACGAGCTGGAGATCCTCAACCGGCTGGAGGCGCAGACCTCGGCGCGGCTGAGTCCTGTTGCGCTTCCGTCCGGCGTGAGCCCGGCCGAACTCTTGAATGAATCCTTCGGCTATGGCTGGTCGCTGATCAACGCCGCGTTCTGCCATGCCCGTCCGCCGGGCAATCGCTTCAATGGCGAGGAGCGCGGCGCCTGGTATTGTGCTTTCGGGACGTTGGCGAGCGAGACCTGCCAGGCGGAAATCATCTTCCACCGCACGCGGGCGCTACGCGACGCCGGCAATTTCCACGACATCGGCCACTATCGCGAACTGATCGCCGGCTTCCTCTGCCGCTTCCATGACGTGCGTGGCGAAACCGGCGCGGCCTATCTCGATCCCGATCCGGCAATCGCCTATCCGGCCGGCCAGGCGCTCGCCGGCACCATCCTCGCAGAGGGCGGCAATGGCGTGATCTACCCCTCGGCCCGCCATCCAGAAGGCGAATGCCTTGCCGTGTTCCGCCCCTCGGTCATCCAGAAGATCCGCCAGGGCCGCACGATCACCTTCGAATGGACCGGCTCGCCAGTGCCGAGGGTCTTGAGCGATATGGCTAGAGCGGAATGAGCTAGGCCGCAAGAAACGCACGGGCAAAGCCTGGTTCCGTGACCTGAATAGATCCTTCCGGGAGTTTCAGAACCCGCTCCACAGCCAGACCATAGCTCTGCATCCAACTATCGAGCATGGCCGCAGCGCTCTCGACGTCGCCGGCTTCCGCCTGCTGCAGGGCGCGGTACATGACCTTCGCGACACCGAGCCTCAGATTGAGCAGCATCAGTGCCATCGCTTCGGGATCGGGTGCATCAAGGCTTCCCTCCTCCTGGCCCCGCCTCAGGATTTCCGTCATGAACGGCAGGGTGACCTCGGTCAGCGCCTCGTCGATGCGATGGTAAAGCACGGTGTTTTCAGGTTTGAAGAGCGCATTGAACGTGTTCTTCAATTGCGGGGCCATGTCCACCTTCATGCGCCGCGAATTGGCAAAAAGCGCGTTCAGGCGGCCGACGGCGTCGAGAGACGGATCCTCGATGAGCGGCCGCATCTCGTCCAGGCTCTGACGGGCCATCCGCGCCGCAAGCGCCTCCAGCAGCGCCTCCTTGGATGCGAAGTAGTGGTAGAAGGCGCCTTTGGAGAGACCCGCCTCCCGGATGACGTCGTTGACCGTGGTATTCTCGTATCCATGTTCGAAGAAGAGACGCTGCGCGCAATCGATAAGCTCGTTCGTTCGAACATCCGGCGATTTTATAATTCGGGGCATGGGTCGTCCTGGAATGGGGCCGCGACGTCCTTATAGGTGATATCGAGCCGTGCGAAACCCTGCAGTGGAACTATCACTTGATAATAGACCGACGGTCGGTCTATTACTAGAGTGCCTCTGGCTCCCGAGGTGAATGCTCCAGATCAAAGCCGCATGCGCGCTTTGCGCGTTTAATCGAGGCGATCTGAGGCAGGCATCGGGTTTCGTGGAGAGATTTCGTGCGGTTGAAGCGTTATGCAATCGGTTTTGCAATGGCCGCGGTGGTAGGTGCGGCGGCTTACTGGTACGTCTCCCGTCCGGCGCCCGTGACAGTGGTGACGCCGAAGCGCGGCGATGCGGCCGAAATCGTCTATGCCAGCGGCGTCGTGGAACCGCGTATCTGGGCGAAAGTCACCCCCACCGTGCGCGAGCGGATCGTCGAGCAATGCAATTGCGAGGGCGAGCGCGTGGAGAAGGGCCACGTGCTCGCACGCCTCGACGACACCGAGGCGCGCGCCACGCGCGGCGAACTCCAGGCGCGCCTGTCGCTGGCGCAGGAGGAATATCGCCGCAAGCTCGCTCTTTCGGCGCGCAACACGATCAGCGTGCAGGAGGTCGACAGGGCCCGCACCGAAGTGGCGCAGTTGGAAGCATTGGTGGCGGCCCAGCAGGCACGGCTCGCAAGCTACGTGCTGCGCGCGCCGAGCGCCGGGCAGGTGCTGCGCCAGGACGGCGAGATCGGCGAGGTCGCGGAACTCGGCACCGTGCTCTTCTGGGTCGGCGAACCGAAGCCGCTGATCGTCACGGCCGAGGTGAACGAGGAGGACATCCCACGCGTCGAGGTAGGCCAGCGGGCGCTGTTGCGGTCTGACGCGTTTGCCGGCCGTGAACTGGAGGCGGTCGTCGACAGCATCACGCCGAAGGGCGATCCCGTTACGAAGACCTACCGCGTCCGTTTCCGCCTGCCCGACGACACGCCGCTCAGGATCGGCATGTCCACCGATGTCAACGTGATCGTGCGCCAGTCGCCGAACGCATTGATCCTTCCCTCGGGCGCAGTCAGCGGCAAGCGGGTCGCCGTGGTCGAGGGCGACGACGTGCGCTTGCGCGAGATCGAGATCGGCATACGCGGCACGGGCGGCGTCGAGGTTCTTTCAGGACTTGAGGAGACAACACAGGTCATCGCCCCCTTCCCCGCTGAGCTTGCCGAGGGCACGCGCGTGACCATTGCGGGAGGCGGCAGCAACTGAGGCCATCATGCACCTGATCCTCGATATCGCCTGGACGCATATCGCCGGACGCGGCCGCCAGACCGTCGTCGCGATAGTGGGCGTGGCGGTCGGCGTCGGCTTCTCCATTGCGATGGCGGCGCTGATGCAGGGCGGCCAGGACGATTTCGTTCGCCAGCTCGTAGATACCATGCCGCACGTGGAGGTGAGCGACGAGCAGCGTTCGGCGCGCCGGCAACCGGCGGAGGACGTCTTCGAGGTCGCCGCCATATCGGGCTTGCGGCCGCGCGACGACCGCCGCGGCATCATCAACCCGACGGCCGCGCAATCCTGGCTCGATGAATGGATCCCGGGTCGGTTCGCCGCAACGCTCCATGCAGAGGGCGTCATCCGTTATTCCGGCCGCGAGGTCGGCGCCGTGGTGATCGGCATCGATCCGGAGAGGGAAGCGAGCGTCTCGCCGATCGTCGAGGATTTCCGCGAGGGAAGCTTCGCCGCGCTCACCGCCGGCGGCAACAATGTCGTGATCGGCGATACGATGGCGTCGAGACTGGGCGCCGGGCTCGGTGATACGATCACCGCGGTCTCGTCCGAGGGGCTCACCCGCAACTTCAAGATCGTCGGACTGTTTCACACCGGAACCACCGCGCGCGACGAGGGCGAGGCCTATGTGCTGCAGAAGAATGCCCAAATCCTGTCCAACCGGCCGAACGCGATCAACCGGATCAGCATCAAGCTCGACGATCCAAATGCCGCCCCCACGATTGCACGACGCGTCGAGGCGGAACTCGGCTACAAGGCGGTTGCCTGGCAAGAAGCGAACGAATCCATTCTGGAGGCGCTCGTGGTCCGCAACATCATCATGTACACGGTCGTAGCCGCCATCATGCTTGTCGCCGGCTTCGGCATCTTCAATATCATCTCGACCATCACCCACGAGAAGGCGCGCGACATCGCCATCATGAAATCGCTCGGCTTCTCGGAAGCCGACATGCGGCGCCTCTTTGTGCTCGAAGGGCTGGCAATCGGCGGCGCCGGTTCGCTCCTCGGTTGGGCGCTCGGGTTCTCGATCACCTACGCGCTTTCTCTCGTGCACTTCGAAATCGCTGCGACCGGCCAGGAAATGACGCGGCTGCCGATTGCCTGGAGCATGCTCCACTACCTGATTGCGACGGCCTCCGCGGTCGGCTCCGCGGCGGTTGCCGGCTACCTGCCGGCCCGGCGCGCGGCCCATCTCAATCCGGTCGACATCATAAGGGGCGCGACATGACGACCCTGATCGAGACGACCGACCTCACACGCATTCTCCACGAGACGGTGCCGGTCACGCTGGTGAGGGATGTCACCCTCAGCATCGGCGAGCGCGAATTCGTCGCGGTGACCGGCCCCTCCGGGTCGGGAAAGTCGTCGCTCCTCTATCTCCTGGGCCTGCTCGACCGACCGAGCGCGGGAACACTCAAGATTCGCGGCCGCGATGCCGAACCGATGAGCGAGAAGGAGCGTGCCGCGACGCGCCTCGCCAATATCGGCTTCGTTTTCCAGTTCCATTTCCTGCTGCCGGAGTTCACCGCGCGCCAAAACGTCGAGATCCCGATGCGCAAGCTCGCCCGCCTCACCCGCGGCGAGATGCGCGAGCGGGCGACAGCACTGCTCACTTCGCTCGGGCTCGAAGGTCACCTCGACAAGCGGCCCGACCAGCTTTCCGGCGGCCAGCGCCAGCGGGTGGCTGTCGCCAGAGCGCTCGCCAACGATCCGCCGCTCATCCTCGCCGACGAGCCGACGGGCAGCCTCGACAGCAAGAGTTCGGAGCAGGTCTTCGCGATCCTGGAAGCACTCGTCAACGAGCGCGGCAAGACGGTCGTTGCCGTCACCCACGACCTCGACATGGCCGCCCGCATGCATCGACGCATCCATCTCGTGGACGGCCGGATCAGCCAGGAAGAAGGCGCCAGAGCCGGCCTTTAGAGGCGTCCCAAGATGGCAGCGTGCCGCCCGACAATGCGGCTCCCGCACTTCGCGCACAAGCTACTTGTTCCGGGCCGCGCCAACGATCGTCTCTCCGAAAATCGCGCGTTGCAGAGGAGCCGCGAGCGATTCCGCGTAGGGCGTGGCGATGTGGTGACGATCGCGGAAGGTCAGTTTGCCGTCGATGACCGCGGGGCAAGTGGTCTTGCTGCAGAAGAGGTCGACGACGTCGACATAGGAGGCGTGGCCGACTTCCGACACGACCTTCCGTTCCGCTGCCGGGATCGTCTCCTCCACGGCCTCGTTGCGCGGTGTGTCGCAAACGCTGGGGCTGTCGTCCTGCCACAGGGCACGCGCGACACATTTGTCGAGGTAGGATTTGTGCAGCGGGCCGTCCCGGAGCACGACGACGACGCTGCCGGTGTCTTTCAACGTCTCGACCGTACGCTTGATGCCCTTCGCCCAGTCGCTGACCTCGATCTGATAGCTGGATATGTAATTGATGTCGTTTCGGACGTAGCTCGAGGAATACTCCGAAAGAATCACGACATCGGGCTTCAGCGAGGCAATCTGGCCGAACACCAGCTTCCTCCACTCGTCGCACTCGCTGTAGTTCCGCGCCAACACGGTGTTCCAGGTCGTCACACTCGCCGCCGGGCATGACGACTTCAGATAGGTGACGAGCCGCCAGCCATTGTTCTCGGCAATTCGCTTGAGCGGCGTCGACCAGTGATCGGCATGGGAATCGCCGAAGAGAACGATGGTCTTTTTCGAATTCTTGGCGCCGAATTCACAGGCCTTTGGCGCGATCTGGTCCCTTTCGAGCACGCAGGCCGAATCGAATTCCCGCGCCGCCGACTTCCGCTCGGCGCTTGTGAGGACCTGCCGCTGCTCGGAATCGAGGTTGTAGTTTGCCAGGGCTGCGCTTCCGTAGGCGACCGTCGCGCCCGTCGCTGTCAGCATCGCCGCGAGCCCCAGCGACCGGCTGGTCTTGGCCGCCAGCCAGCCGCTATGGCGCACCGGATTTTCGATGAAATGATAACTGAGAAGCGAAAGAACGAGTGTGAGCGCCAGACACAGGAGCCGATCGGCGATCGTCAGGTCCAGATCGAGGATCCCCGCATAGACGATCACCGGCCAGTGCCAGAGATAGAGGGAATAGGAGAGCTTCCCGATCTCCTGGAATGGCTGCAGGGCGAGAACGGATCTCGGCCCGATGCGGCTTTCATGCGCGCCGCTGAGAAGCACCATCACCGTGCCCAACACCGGCACCAGGGCAATCGAGCCCGGAAAGGGAATATCCTCCGTGACGGTCAGATAGGCCGCCGCGATCAGGGCGAGCCCAAGCCAGCCGAGGGCGGGCGAAAAGCGGAACCGCCTTGCCCATTCCTGCGAGACCGCCATCGAAGCAAGGCCACCGGCAGCGAACTCCCAGGCTCTCAGCGGCGAGAAATAGAATGCCCAGGGCTGGGAAATCGCAGTCATCCGCCAGCAAAGCGCAAGGGAAACCACGGCCACGGCAGCAAGCAGAAGGAACGGGTTGCGCTTGCCCGGAAGAAACCGCGCAAGGGCCAGGAGAAGCGCAGGCCAGACGAGATAGAACTGCTCCTCGACCGAGAGAGACCAGTAATGGATAAACGGGTTGTTCGACGCGTCCGACGCAAAATAATCCACGGTCCAGCGAATGAGCCACAGATTGATCATGTAGGACGAAGCAAACAGCGATCCCTTCGAATAAAACTGCTGCTCCGACGGCGAGAGAATGAAGTAGCCGAAAAGCAGCGTCACCAGGATGACGAACAGTGAGGCCGGGAGCAGGCGGCGGGCGCGCCGGGCGTAAAAGCGCCAGAGATTGACCGTGCCGCTCCTGGCGATCTCCTGCTGCAGATGCCTGGTGATCAGGTACCCGGAGATGACGAAGAAGATATCGACGCCGATGAAGCCGCCGGGCAGACCGGTCATGCCGAAATGAAAGGCGACGACACCGGAGACTGCCAAGGCGCGCAGTCCTTCGATGTCCGGGCGAAAGCTTCCTGGGGCCGCTTGCATACTCATACCGCTGATTGTATTTCTCTCAGGCGCCCCAGTCATTCATCGCATGAACAGACCTGGAGGCAAAGGCGTGACTTGACGCGACGCAACATTCTCCGCCGCAACGCAGCACGTCGTCGTGAGGTGATCCTGACCGAAAATGAGGCGGCAATATGGGGCTTTTTTCAATTTTTCTGAAGTTTGCGCAGCTGCCCGCTCGCGAGTAGCTCTCACGCCGTCCGGCGAAACCGGATAATTGTTGCGCGGGCGCCCCTCGGTACCACGCCGCCAAGATGCAATCATTGATTGATCTGCCCAAATAACACGCCCCCTCAAAAAAGGAGGGTCGGCGCGTCGAAAACGCAAGAAACTCAGCGCCCGGCAGCCCTGCCCGACTCGGCGCAGTTACGCAGGGCCTCTCTCAGCGGCACCCGGGATTATTGCCGCTGACGAAGATAGGTAGAGAGACATGCGACTTTGCCGCGCCCGCGGGTCGCTGGCGCTTCCAGAGCTTCAGGAGACACTTGCTCTGCAGCGCCCCGGATCTGATCGCCACGCATGGCGACGAGACCGCCGTGGCCGTGCTACAGGCCCGCCTACGTCGTCACGACAATGCCCGCAAGCGGCACCGACGTGTCCATCGCGGTCGCCACCTCCATCAGCTGCAGTGTGTCGACAAATTCCATGATCTCCACCATCAGCCCGTCCCTGAAGGTGACCTTGTCGATAAATTCGGTTTCGAAACGGGCATCGCTCGGGACGAACCGGACCTCGCCGGCGCGATGGGCGCAAACCGTCTCGCCATCGATATGAAGAGCGAGCGTCGCCACCCTGGAAAGGTCCCAGACGTCCATCAATTCCTTGAAGTTGAGGCGCACGGCATCGCCGCCTTCGATCTTCCGGCACATCGGACCGAGCCGATCGCTTCCGGCGATGCGGAAGCTGCAGGCGGGGTGTACATAGGCCATCAGGGCGTCGAGGTCGTTGTCGTCCCGCGCCTGGTAGATCGCCTGCATGATGTTTTCGAGTTCGCTTCGATCGGTCATGGCAGTCCTCCCCTTTCGGTTACTGCACAACGCACATGAATCGGAAACGATGACAGCCGGCTCCGCTCGTCATGCGAGAGGCTGGGCTGGCTCGCAAGTTTGCCGTCAATCGCCACGGCTGGCAACAGCGAAAGAGACCGCAGGCCCCCGCCACGGCGATCGCGGAGCAGGTACTGCCGACAAAGAGAAAGGCCCGGCGTTTCCGCCAGACCCTTGAAATGCTCGCCTTGTCCTTCGGGCTCAGGCCGCCTCGGCGACCTCACCGCGGATCAAGTCTCCTAGCCGGCGGATGCCCTCTTCGATCATCTTGTCGTTGGCGCAGGAGAAGCTCAGGCGCAGCGTGTTTTCGCCGGACCCGTCGGCGAAGAAGGCGCGGCCGGGGACGAAGGCAACCTTCGCCGTCTGGATCGATTTGGCGAGAAGCGCGGCCCCATCCGTGCCCTTGGGCAGCGTCACCCAGACGAACATGCCGCCTTCCGGCTTGGTCCAGGTCACATCTGCCGGCATGTATCTTTCGAGTGCGGCCAGCATGGCGCTGCGGCGATGCTTGTAGACCTTGTGGATCTTCGCCACCTGCTCGTCGAAGCCGCGCTCGGCAACGGTGCAGATCGCCATCTGGTTGATCGTCGAGGAATGCAGGTCGGCGGCCTGCTTCATCAGCACCAGCTTGCGGATAACAGCTTCGGAGGCGCAGACCCAGCCGACGCGAAGTCCCGGTGCCAGCGTCTTGGAGAAGCTGCCGCAATAGATCGTGCGGGCGCTGTTGATGTCGCCCTTGCGGGCAATTTCCAGCGCCAGGATCGGCGGGATCGCCTCGCCGTCGTAGCGCAGCGACTGATAGGCCGCATCTTCGATGACCGCGACGTCCAGCTCTTCCGCAAGGTCGAGGACACGCTCGCGGCCGGCACGGTCCACCGTCTCGCCGGTCGGGTTGGCGAAATCGGCGGAGAGATAGGCGAACTTCACCCGGCCGCCCGCCTCGGCCGCCTGCTGCCGGTAGGCTTCGGGCGTGCGGTTGCCGCCGGGGTTCAACTGGTCGTAGGCCGGCTCATAGGCATTGAAGGCCTGCAGTGCGCCGAGATAGGTCGGCCACGTGACGAGCGCGGTATCCTTCGGCGACAGGAACAGCTTGCCGAGATAGTCGAGCGCCTGCTGCGAGCCGGAGGTGATGAAGATGTTGTCGACCGTCGCCGGAATGCCAAGCGCCGCCATCTGCTTGGCCAGCCACTCGCGCAGCGGCCGGTAACCCTCGCTTACCGAATACTGCAGTGCCGCGCTGACCGCCGGGCCGCCGAAGATCTCGGCATAGGCCGCCTTGAATTCAGCGTCGGGGAAGAGTTCGGGATCGGGAATGCCGCCAGCGAAGGAAATGATATCGGGACGATCGAGCAACTTCAGAAGCTCACGGATTTCAGAGGCGCGCATCCGGCTCGAACGCGTCGCGAAGATATGGTCCCAATTCAGCATGGGCGGTTTCCTCGAGATCTTTGCAACGGGACCACGGAAGAAGAGGATTTCCGACGTCCCGCGTTTCTTTGTCGATTGTCCGGCGACAGGATCACGTCCGCTATTTTATGTCAACGTTATTGACCTAAATCAGTTCTTTTTTCGTGGTCCAAGGCTTACAAAACAGGTTACTGCCGCATGGTTACTTGCGTGACGTAACGTGAGACATTGGCACATCGCATAGCGCTCGGAGATGTCGCGGGCTATGCTAAATTTCCGAACTCGTGCAAGGTCCTTCAATCCGTAGTGATCCGCTTTCGGGGAGGTTTTCGTGAACGACACGTCGTCAGCGTCCGCTTCGCTCAGGATTCCGACATTCGAGGATGTGCAAGCGGCGCGACAGCGCATTTCCGGCGCCGCGCACCGCACCCCCGTTCTGACATCGCGGACAGCCGACGGAATGGCTGCGGCGTCTCTCTTCTTCAAGGCGGAGAACCTGCAACGCGCCGGCGCCTTCAAGTTTCGCGGCGCGTACAACGCCATTGCCGCACTCGACGAATCTTCCCGACGAAACGGCGTCGTGGCTTTCTCCTCCGGCAACCACGCCCAGGCGCTGGCCTATGCGGCGAAGCTGCAAGGCGTTCCGGCAACGATCGTCATGCCGACGGACGCGCCGGAGATAAAGATCGCCGCGACGAAGGCCTATGGAGCCGAGATCCATTTCTATGACCGGTATACGGAGGATCGTGAGGAAATCAGCCGGCGCCTCGCCGCCGAGCGTGGTGCAGTCTTGGTCCCGCCCTTTGATCATCCGGATGTGATTGCGGGACAGGGTACCGCCGCACTGGAGCTGATCGAGGAGGTCGGAGAGCTCGATCTGCTCGTCGTACCGCTCGGCGGAGGCGGCCTGCTCGCCGGCAGCGCGCTCAGCGCCCGCGCGCTCTCACCCGCCTGCAGGATCATCGGCGTCGAGCCGGAGGCGGGCAACGACGGCCAGCAGTCGCTCAAGAAGGGCGAGATCGTGCGTATCCCGGCGCCGAAATCCATCGCCGACGGCGCGATCGTCACCCACATCGGCGAGCGCAACTTCGCCATCCTGAAACCTACGGTCGACGAGATCGTAACCGTTACCGATCCGCAACTGGTCGAGACCATGCGGTTCTTCGCCGAACGCATGAAGATCATCGTGGAGCCGACCGGTTGCCTCGCCGCAGCAGCCATATTGCAGGGTGTGCTGCCCTGCCCCGGTGCGAGAGCAGGCATTCTCCTCAGCGGCGGAAACGTCGATCTCAAGACGTTCAATGCACTGTTGAGCGCGCGCTAAGCTCTTTCGAGAGATCGCGCATCGGTTCAAGGCCGCGTGAGCCGCTTGTCCGGCATCACTGCCCGTCTTATCAGATGCCCAATAGCGACAAGGAAACGAGATGCCGCCGCTCCGCGACGAGACGAATGCCTTCTACCGCGACAATGCGGCAGCCTATGCAAATCGGGAGCGCAAGGCGCCGGCGGCGCGCCTTGAACACTTCCTCGCAAGGCTCACGCCCGGTGCCCGGATTCTCGAACTCGGCTGCGGCGGCGGACAGGACAGCGCCTATATGCTTGCCAAGGGATACGATGTGGCGCCAACCGACGGCTCACCGGAGCTTGCGGCCGAGGCAGAGCGTCTTCTCGGGCGGCAGGTCGACGTCGTCCGGTTTGACGAGATCGCATGGCGCGACGTTTTCGACGCGGTCTGGGCCGAAGCGTGCCTTCTTCACGTGCCGCGTGCCGAGCTTGCTGGCGTGCTTGCCCGCATCCTGCGCGCACTGAGAGGCGGCGGGATTCTTCATGCCAGTTTCAAGGCTGGAAACGGCGAAGGCCACGATCGTTTCGGACGCTACTACAACTATCCTTCGCGGGACTGGCTGATGCCGCTGTTCAAGAGGAACGGTTGGGCGAACGTGGATATCCTGGAAGCGGATGGGGGCGGCTACGACGGAGAGCCGACCCGCTGGCTGCACGTGTCGGCCGCAAAACCGATTTCATCAGAACAACAGTGAATACGGCCGGACCATGTCCGGCCAGCAAGGCTTTCAGCCTGGATATCGCTCTCAGGCCTCCCCCTCGTCCCAGTAGCTGCAGATCAGCAGGAAGCAGATCGCAACCAGGATGAAGAAATCGAAGAGAGCGAAGTGCTGCAGAATCGTCGTCATTACGCTTCCTCCCGCCAACAAACACATCAGAACACAAATCGGGCTCCACAGGAAGAAGAAATTCCGAATAATACTTGAAGCATTTATTGTTTAGCAAAGTATATACTGCGTCGCACAATAAAATACTGCAACGCACAATGCACTGTTCGCGGCAAGGATGGACCGATTTAGCCAGAACTAGCGCACGGAAAGGCACGCGGCTTCCCTGCCGAGACTGCGTGTCAAAGATATTTTCCCGCTGAGCCCGCGGATTCCACGCTTGCAATATTGAGGACATAGCGTGCAAAGCTGTCGGTCAGCGAGCGCGCAAGGGTACAAACATGACCGCGTTGATTATTTCGTCCGCCGTCTTCGTGAGTTTGTGCATTGCGTCGTTTGCCACCATGCACTTCCACCCGAAACTTCCGCTGCGGCACCGGGACGACGATACAAACACCGTCGTGCGACTCGTTGCGAATATTTTCGTGGTCATGACCTCGCTGGTCTTCGGTCTCATGATCAATTCCGCGAAAAACACGTTTGAAAACATCGACGCCAATGTTCATTCCTATGCGACCAATCTTATCCTGCTCGATAGGACGCTGAGGACGTACGGTCTGGGCGCAAACGACGCCAGGCAGCATCTCATTCGCTACGTCGAAGAGGCGATCGCAAGTCCCGCACGCGCGGACGACACGCTCCGAAACGAAAGGGATACGGCCCGATTTCGCCTGGATATGCTCGGGGAAAGCCTTGCCGCGATCACACCGTCCGACAGTTTTCATGAGTCCATGTTTGCGGGCGCGCGGCAGCAATACAATCGCATCGTCGAACAGCGCTGGACGATTGTCGAACAGTCGGAGGGCGCAATCCCCATGCCGCTCATCGGGATGCTGGGTGCATGGCTGACGCTGATTTTCGCGAGCTTCGGTTATCGGGCGCCGATGAACACCGTGGTCGCCACGATGTTCCTCGTGTCGGCTCTGTTGATCGCCGCTTCCGTCTATCTCGTCCTCGACATGGACATCCCCTTCAGCGGAGCCATCCAGATTTCCGATGCGCCACTACACAGGGCGCTGGCGGAAATGAAAAGCGGAACATGATGACGCGGCGGGCGGAAGCCCGTTACGCCTTTCTCGGGATTGATCTCAGGCCGGCTGCACCGATTTGACGCTGCCGCTGCTGTCGACGACGCAGTTGAACTTGCGCCCGCCGGCATCGACATCGACGGCAAATGTCGTTGCATCGAGCTGGCGCGAACTCATCGGCAGAACCCTGGCGCCGCTGGCTTGCGCAACGACGGCATTGGCGCAGATGAGCTGCAGGTCCGCTGGAGCGGTCTGCAGGCTTGTGCGGGCCATGTTCTGGGGCTCAGGCGTCGATGACTGGCATCCGCCGAGAAGCGAGAGGCCGACGACAACAAATGCGCAGCGCGCGATCGAATATGCGTTCAACTTGGTCGTCGACAAATCCTCACCTCCAGATGTCGCCTTCGCTGGCCCTTGTTTACACGCCCTTGCTCACACGCCCTGTTCAGACGCCCTGTTCAGACGCCCTTGTAGAGCGCCGCCCCCTGCATCAGCACGATGACCTTGGCGCCAATTTTGACGCGGGAATGCAGATCGACGATGTCGTCGTTGTTCATCCGGATGCAGCCGGAGGAAACGTCGAGACCGATCGTCCAGGGCTCCACCGTGCCATGAATGCGGTAGATCGTGTCGTTCTCGCCTTCGTAGAGGTAGAGCGCCCTCGCCCCCAGCGGATTGTCCGGCCCGCCCGGCATGCCGGCCGCCCATTTTGCCGCGTTCGGGTCACGCGCCACCATCTCGGCGGGCGGCGTCCAGGTCGGCCACTCAGCCGTACGGCCGACGCGAACGATGCCTGCCCAGCCGAAGCCCTCGCGTCCGACGCCGATGCCATAGCGGATCGCCTGGCCGCCGGGCTGGACGAGATAGAGGAAATGCTGGTTGCCATCGATGATGATCGTGCCGGGCGGCTCGGCGGTGCGGAACGTCACGACCTGGCGGCGAAAGGCCTCCGGCACCTGCTTGTTGCGCGCGAAATACTGCCGCGCCTTCCGCTTGTCGTAGTCGACCCATTTCTTCGTGCGGGCGTCGTAGATCTGCGTCGCGGCGAGCGCCGCCAGCGGCCCGAGGCACAGGCCGGCGGCAAGCACGATCAAGCCGATTTTCCGCATCGTCCCGCCACGTTTTACGTCGCCCTCGAGGCTGTCCCGGATCACCGTCATTGCTTTGCCCACCCGTCTATGCGTGCTGCGTTGCCGTCGACCCATTTCTTGGCGTAGTCGGGGGGCGTCTGGCGTTCCACCTCCAGCGCGTAGCTCATCGCCGTCACCTCGTCCGGCGAGAAATCCACCTCCTCCAGGAACTTCGCGATATCGGGATGCTTCTTGCCGAAGGCCGCCGCATAGGCGATGTGGAAATGCGCCGTATCCCAGCCGGTGGCCGCGCTCGACTTGGTGACCCACAGCGGATCGTCCGCCGGCACGATCTTCCATTTCGCCGGGTCATGTGCCGGCTCCTCGATACGTGTGAGCTTGTGCAACTCGAAGACGTGGTGCGGCGCATAGCAATAGAACACCATCGGCCGGGCGGTCGCGACCGCCGCATCGACCGCCGCCATCGCCACCTCCTCCTCGGTTTCGACGAGCGTCAGGTTTGCGGCATAGCCGTAGCTGTTCGCCCGTACGCGCTCTATCCCCGTCGAAAGCCAGGTCGGCGCGCCGATCCACACTTCGCCGCGTCCATCCCCGTCGGTGTCGAGCACTGCGGTCTTCGCCGGATCGCTGAGGTCGGCGATCGTCTTGAGGCCGGCAGCGGCTGCCTCGGGCGTGGCGCAAAGGCCCTGCCACGCCGGAACGGCGCGCCCGCTCAGGACGACGGCACCCTTGTCCGTCACGTATTTCTTGATGAGATCCTCGAAATTCGGCCGCCACACTTCGGGCTGGATGTCGACCTCGCCCTTTTCGAGCCCGACAAAGGCGCTGATCGTGCCGAGTTCGCGCACGTCGGCCTCGAGCCCGAACTTCTTGGCGATGCTCAATTTGAGAATATTGGCCGTTGCCTGTCCGGACGGCCAATTGGGCATGGCGATCACCAGGTCGGCCGCCTCAGCCGGCAGAGCAACAGTTGCGGCGAGCGCGGCTGCGAAGGCGGCCACGCGGAATTTCATGCTTCTCTTCACAGTGCCCTCCGAACAGATTCCCCGAATGCTGCGGCTGATGTCTTGTGAATGAATGCTATGAGTCGAGTCGAAACTTGGAACGTCGCGCTATGTCGGACGCGACCTACGCGTATGCACGCACTTGATCTGACTGCGGGTCGAGGCGACCCGGAGTACTATACAGGCATATCTTGACGGTCGGCAGGATGCACCAGCTTCTTCCCATCCGTCAACTTATCGTTGCTGAGTTTTGGGATTCCTCGCTCCCGTTGGCCCTTGAGGAGCACAACGATCGCCGCAGCGAGGATCATGAGCTCGAACAATAGAGGACCAAGAACGTGGGCCGCTAAATCTCCTGTTCCACGACCAGCCTGTCGACATAACTTTCAACGCCGTTGATATTCTCCATCAGCACCTTGATCGCGCGACGCTCCAGCTCGCTCTTCAACTTGCCTTCAAGCACGGCGCGGCAAGCTTCCACGGTGACCGTGATGTTGCGCAGATCCAGGCCGAGGTCGGAGCGAAGGCGCGCGCGGATCGCGACGGCAAGCGCCTCGTCTCCCCTGACCGCGCCCTCACCGGGAACGTCGACGATCGCACGCAAAAGGTCGACGCGGCTGATGATGCCTACCAGCGTGCCATTGTCCACGACCGGCACGCGCTTTATCTTGTGCTCGAACATCAGTTCGGCAACGGCGCCGATCGGCGCGTCGCGTCCGACGGTGACGACCTCGGTCGACATCAGATCGGTGATGCGCCAGCTGTTGCTGCGGATGTAGCGGTCGAGGTCGACGAGGGCGCTTTCGGCCGCGCCAGTGCCCCCGCCCTTGCCGAGTTCGACACGGCGCAAAAGGTCGCCTTCCGTCAGCATGCCAGCGACCGCACCATCGTCGTCGATGACAGGCAGACCGCTCAGCCCTTTCGTCACCATGGTTTCGATCGCGTGACGTACGCTGCTTGCCGTACTGATCGTCGCCACGTTTGTTGTCATGATTTCATCGGCGCGCATTTTGGCCTCCACCTGTTGCGGGAGAAACGAAAGCACTTTCTGCCTGACGGATTTGTCTGAGAGGAGGAAAGATGCAGGAAATGCCGAACATTTTCAAATCTTTCCGAAGGGCCTAAGCGCGAAATCGGCTTCCTACGGCGCAACGGCAATACCCGCCTCCCTCGATGCATCAAGAAAAGTGATCCGGGCGACGTAAGCCGGGAGATGGCCGCTCAACACCTCCTCGCATGCGGCAACAGCAGTGTGATAGGCAGGCCCCCTCCGCTGCGGCCAAGCCTCCTGCAGCAGGGCGAGAGCCTCGCTTGTGGTCGACACAAATGCCAAACCGCCTTCGCCAGACCTCACGACGACACATTCGTTCCAGGGACCGGCACTCATCATTCGTCTCCCGTTGGGCAGCGCAACTGGACACCGTTGTAAGTAACGTAGCAGCCGCGTTTTTGAAGTCGTGCCCGGGACAGGGAGTGCTGAAAATCTTTGGAACCCGACCATCCTCGCGACCGTCGGCCACTCACGGTTGGGAGATGCGGCGCGAGCACACGGGCGCAAGCGGCGGCGGTGCGCCGCAGGGGTTGGGCTTCAATCTGCCCGGGCCATCAGCCCAGTTGCAGGCCCGCCGCCCGGGCCGTCTCGCGCAGGAACGGCAAGCCGACCTCGATGACGTCGCGCGGGTCTTCGGCGACCGGTCGCCAGATTGCCAGCCCGCCGGCGATGTCCTGGTCGACATGGTTCATGCTCTCGAGCGTGATCGGGCCCTCGTAGCCGATGTCGGCGATCGCCTTCATGCAGGCCTGCCAGTTCAGCATGCCGCGCCCCGGCACCCCGCGGTTGGCCTCGGAGACATGCACATATCCGAGATAGGGCGCCGCTGCCTCGAACCCGGCGCCAAAGCTCTCCTCCTCGATATGCATGTGATAGGTGTCGAGATGGATGAAGATATTGTCGGCACCGATCCGTTCGATGATCCGCGCGGCGTCGATGCCGCGGTTGATGAGATGGGTCTCGTAGCGGTTGCAGGGCTCGATGCCGAGCTTCACGCCGTGCGACCTTGCCGCCTTCGCCGCCCGCTCGAGGAACCGGCACATGCCGTCGATCTCCCTGGTCGTCGCGGCGCGGCCGGTGGTCTTGCCGATCGAGCCATAGGTGACGCCGGCGAGCCCGAAGCTGCCGACCTCCTCGCAGACCCGGAAGGCCGGCTCCAGGAAATCGAGCCCGTCTTGTGGGTGCGCGCCGATGTCGAGCGCCCGGGGCAGCCCGAGCGACGGTATCAGCTCGACGCCATAATGGCCGGCAAAGGACCGCGTCCGCCGGGTGTCGATTTCCCTCGGCCTCAGCAGCGGAATTTCCAGGAGCCCGACGCCGAGCTCCTTGAGGCGATCCATTTGCGGCTCGATGCGCGAGAGATCCCAGACAGGCGCGATCGCGAAAGTGTGCAGTCCGAAGGTATTCATGAAGTCAGCCCCGTTGTTCGTGCATGGCCGCAGCCGAAAGGTCGCCGCCGCCGACGATGCGGCTGACGACCTCGCTCATGTTGGTTCCGGCGGTGGCAAGATTTGCGTCGGCCCGCCCGTGACGCAGGACGACGATGCGGTCGGTGACCGCAAGCACGTCGTTCAGGCGATGAGAGATCAGGATCACGGCAATGCCTTCCGATTTCAGCCGGCGGATGAGATCGAGCACGCTTTGCACCTCGCGCACGGCAAGGGCCGCTGTCGGCTCGTCCATGATGACGAGCTTCGGATTGAAGGTGAGCGCCCGGGCGATCGCCACGGTCTGCTGCTGGCCGCCTGAAAAGGAGCCGACCGAGCGGTTTATCGACGGCAGGTGGGCGCCGAGCCGCGCGATCATGCTTGCCGCCTCGCGGTCCATCCGGGCCTTGTCGATGAAGCCCGGAAACAGCCCGAACAGCTTCCGCGTCGGCTCGCGGCCGAGGAAGATGTTACTCGCCACGTCCTGCTGTTTCGCCAGCGACAGGTCCTGATAGATCATCTCGATACCGAGTTCGCGCCGTGCGCCGGGGTCGAGCGGCAGTACGTCCCTGCCGTCGAACTCGATCGAGCCGGCGTCGGCCCGGTAGATGCCGGTGATCGTCTTCATCAACGTCGACTTGCCGGCGCCGTTGTCGCCGACGAGGCCGACGACCTCGCCCTTCTCGACGGAGAGATCAACGCCATGCAGCACGTCGACAGCGCCAAAGCTCTTGCGGATGCCGGAAAGCGTGAGAAGGGTCATACGCGGCTCTCCCTGCGCACCTGATACTGGTCGATGAAGACCGCGAGGATCAGCACCGCGCCGATCGCCATCTGCTGGTAATAGGATTGCACCGCGAGCAGGTTGAGCCCGTTCTGCAGCACGCCCATGATCAGCGCGCCGATCATGGTGCCGAGTATGGAGCCGCGGCCGCCGAAGAGATTGGTGCCGCCGATGATCGCCGCGGTGATCGCCGTCAGTTCGTAATTGAGCCCCGCCGTCGGATCGCCGGAGTTGATGCGCGCCATGAACAGCATGCCGGCAAGCCCTGCGAGCGCGCCGGAAAGCGTGTAGAGGATACGCCTATGGCGCTCGACGCGGATGCCGGCGGCGCGCGCAGCACTTTCGGAATCCCCGAGCGCCATCGTGTGTCGGCCGAATTTCGAATAGGCGAGCACGCAATGGGCGACGATCGCGGTGACGACGAAGATGATCACCGGCATGGGAATGCCAAGCGGTCGCCCCTGGCCGACATAGACCATCACGGCCGGCAGGCCATAGATCACCCGCCCGTCGGAAATCACCAGCGCAAGCCCGCGCGCAAGGCCCAGCATGCCGAGCGTGACGATGAAGGCCGGGACGAAGGCGCGCGTGATCAGCTGGCCGTTGACATAACCGGCGGCCGCCCCGGCAAGAATGCAGGTGGCAAGCCCCACGGGCGAAGGCGCACCGAGATTGACGGCGACATAGGCGCCCGCCACGCCGGAAAGCCCCATCACCGAGCCGAGCGACAGGTCCAGCCCGCCGGACCCGATGACATAGGTCGCGGCGATCGCCAGCACGCCGATCGTCGAGGTGGCCAGCAGGATGTTCAGAAAATTGCTGAGCGACAGGAAGAACGGCGACAGCACGGCCATGACGGCGCTGAGCACGATCAGGACGATGAAGGATTCCAGCCGTATGTGCAGTTGCTCGACCGATGTTCGCTGCGCCCGCGCCCAAAGCCCGGGCTGCGCCGTTTCATGTGTCATCGTTCCCACCCACTACAAGAGGCAGCTGGCGCAGTATGGCGCGCCAGCCGGGTTCGGCAAAGCTCACTTGACGTATTGAAGCATCGGCTCCTTGCCGGCATCGAGCACGTCCTTGGTCAGTACCAGCGTTGGCACGGCGATGTCCGCCGTGACGCTTTCGCCGGCGATCGCCTTCTTGACGTTCTCGACCGCCTGTTTTCCGACGAGATAGGGAAGCTGGGCGACCGAGGCGTTGAGCCTGCCGTCCTTGATCGACTTCACCGCATCGGAGTTGCCGTCGACGCCGATGATCGTCACCTGGTCGCCCTTGCCGGCGGCATAGACCGCCTCGACTGCGCCGAGCGCCATGCCGTCATTGGCGGCGAAGATGCCGACGAGGTCCGGGTTGCGGGTCAGGATATCGTTGGTGATCGAAGCCGCCTTGCCGCGGTCCCAGTCACCGGGAAGCGAGGCCACAACCTCGAGGCCTGGCGCCTGTTCCTTCAGCCGTGCAGCAAAGCCTTGCGCGCGCCTCTGCCCGGTCACGTTGCCCGACAGGCCCTCGATCACCAGCACCGGCCCCTTGGCATCCTTGCCGAGCTTCTCGACGAGATAATCGGCACCCTGCGCGCCTGCCGCGACATTGTCCGAGCCGATGCGGAAGGTGATCTTGATGCCTTCCTTGTCGAGCACCGCCTGATCGAGGTTGCCGTCGAGATCGACGACCTTGATACCGGCGTCCTGCGCCGCCTTGAGGCACGGCAGGAGGTTGGTCGAGTTGATGGCGGCGGTGATCATCGCCACCGGCTTGCGTTCCAGCATCGTGTTGCAGAGATTGAGCTGCGGCTCGGCTGCCTGGTCGCTCTCGGCGGCTTGCAGGAAATATTTCACGCCGGCTTCCTTGGCGCCGTCCTCGACCCCCTGGCTCATGGCGCCCCAGAACGGATTGGCGAGCGTTTTCATCAGGACGCCGTATTCGCCGTCTTCGGCGATAGCAGGCGCGGCGAAGGCCATTGCAACGCCCAACGCCAAAGTAAATCGATTTATCTTTGCGACAAATGGTTGCATCGTTTCCTCCAGTTGATGTCACGCACCGTGAGTTCCAGCCAGATACGGTGCTTGCCTTCCGTCTTCGACAATCGGGGTCATTGCCGTTTTCCTCCCCCGGAATGCGGTCCGCTACCTGGCGACCCAACGGATTCCCGCATCAAGACCTTGCATGGTTCGAGCCGCGCCATCGGCGGCCCCCCTTCCCCTTCGATCCGGCGAAACAGCACGTCCATCGCCTCGATGGCGATCTGCCGGACCGGCTGCACGACCGCCGCGATCGCCGGCCACGTCACCTGCATCCACTCGGCATCGTCGAAGCCGACGAGGGAAATGTCGTTCGGGCAATGCCAGCCGCGCCGGCGGAATTCGCTGAGCGCGACCAGCGTACCCCTCAGGAACAGGGAATAGACGGCGGTCGGCCGCTCGCCCTTGGCGAAATAATCTCGCAGCGAAGACCGCAGCGGCTCGACGTCGCTTTCGGAAAGGATCACGTCGACGCGGGTATCGGCGGCGAGTTGCTGCGCGCGCTCGCGAAAGCTGTCCAGCCGGGCGCGCACCGTTGCCGCCTGCTCGCCAAGCCCCAGCACCAGGATATGGCGGTGGCCTCTCTCGACGAGCTCGCTGGCCACCTCGGCGCTCGCCGAAACACTGTCGGCCGAAACAGTGTCGAACGAGTCGTCCGCAAGCACCCGGTCGATCAGCACCCCGGTCATGCCGTTCTTCTTCATGAACCCTGCCGCCGGTCCGTGCTCGTTGCGCACCGGCGCCAGCACGACGCCGGAGACGCGCCAGTCGTGCATGCGGGCGAGGATTTCCTTTTCGCGCGTTTCCGACTCCCGGCTCGACGCCGCGACGAGCGCATAGCCGCGCTGTTCGGCCAGCCGCTCCAGTTGCGTGATCACGGAGCCGAAGAACTCGCTTTCGAATTCCGGAACGATCGCGCCGATGATGCGGCGCTTGGCGCGCCTCAGGTCCGAGGCGAGCGGATCGACGCGATAGCCGAGCAGTTCCACCGCGTCGAACACGCGCTGAACGTTCTCGGGCTTTACCGTCGAGACACCTTGCAGGACTTTCGACACCGTCGCGGCAGAGACGCCGGCGCTATTCGCCACGTCGTGGATCGACGGCCGCCGCGCATGCGCTTCCCGATGAACCATCCTCTCCTCCCGAGAGCAAGCAGTCTGCCGAGTGTCGCACAACAAGCGATAAATCGATTTTTCCGTATTGTAAATCGTTTCATTCGGCGTACAACCTGTGCGTCAGCGGTACATGTACCGAATGCATCGGAAGGAGCCGACCGGGAGGAAGAAGCCATGTCCGACAATTCGCTGCCGCTGGTGATCAGCGCGCCGGAACCGCGTACGCTCGACCTCATTTTCACCCCGCCTTCGCTTGCCCGGCTTCATGCCGGCTACCGGATCGTCGAGACGACCGACCGGGACATTGCCGCGCTGCCGGCCGACGTTCTCGCCGCGGCCCGCTACATCATCGGCCAACCGCCGATTTCGGGCGAATTGCTTGACCGGATGCAGTCGCTGCGCTGCGTCTTCAACGTCGAGACCAACCTGATCAACAACATGCCCTACGAGACGTTGTTCGAGCGCGGCATCCACGTGGTGACGACCGGCGCGGTCTTTGCCGAGCCCGTGGCCGAGCTTGGCCTTGCCATGGCGATCAATCTCGCGCGCGGGATCGTCGATGCGGATCTCGCGTTTCGCGAAGGCGAGGAATTGTGGGGCGGCGACGGCAACCGCACGGCGCGGCTCATATCCGGCGCAGATGTCGGCATCATCGGCTTCGGCGACCTCGGCAAGGCGCTGAACCGCCTGCTGTCGGGTTTCCGTACCCGCACACGGGTCTTCGATCCGTGGCTGCCGCCATCGATGCTGATAGAACACGGGGTGGAGCCGGCCTCGTTGGACGAGGTACTCTCCGAGAGCGACTACGTCTTCGTCGTCGCTTCGGTCACCAGCGAGAACCAGGGGTTCCTCGGCGCCGACGCCTTCGCGAAGATGCGCGAAGGCGCCGCGTTCATCCTGCTCAGCCGGGCCGGCGTCGTGGATTTCGAGGCATTGATGGATGCTGTAGGCACGAAGCACATCATTGCGGCCAGCGATGTCTTTCCGGAGGAGCCGCTCAGCCTCGATCATCCCGTCCGCACGCTACCGGGCTTCCTGCGCTCGGCCCACCGCGCCGGCGCCCTCGATGTCGCCTTCAAGCGCATGGGGGACATGGTGCTCGAGGACATGGACCTGATGGACCGCGGCCTGCCGCCGCTGCGCTGCAAGCGCGCCGAACGTGAAACCGTCTCGCGCATGCGCTCGAAGCCGGTGGACAGGAACTAGCCCGGCCCCATGAACAGCCCTCGATTGCGAGCCGCTGTCTTGTTTGACTTCGCGTAGCCGAAACCTAGGTAGAAGGCGACCTGCAAAACCGATCGCTCCTGCCCCTTTCAATCCCATCTGAGAGAAAAGCGATGCACTACAGAACACTCGGCCGTACCGGCCTCAGCGTTTCCGAAATCGGTTATGGTGCCTGGGGCATCGGCAACAGCGGCTGGCGGGGCGCCGACGACGAGGAGTCGGGCCGCGCGCTTAACCGGGCGATCGACCTCGGACTCACCTTCATCGACACGGCGCTCGGCTATGGCGAAGGCCACAGCGAAAGGCTGGTCGGCAAACTGCTCAAGGAACGCTCGGAGACGATCCACGTCGCAACCAAGATCCCGCCGAGGAACCGGGTGTGGCCGGCCCGCCCCGGCACGCCGGTCGAGGATGGGTTCCCCGCGGACCACGTCATCGCCTGCACTGAAACGAGCCTCAGGAATCTCGGCGTCGACACCATCGACGTGCAGCAGTTTCACGTCTGGTCGGACGAATGGGTCGGCCGTGGCGACTGGCTCTCGGCGGTCGAGCGCCTGAAGCGGGATGGCAAGATCCGCTTCTTCGGGGTCTCGATCAACGACTACGAGCCGGAAAACGCCCTCGCCCTCATCGAAAGCGGCGTCGTCGACAGCGTGCAGGTGATCTACAACGTCTTCGAACAGACGCCCGAGGAAAAGCTGTTTCCGGCCTGCGAGCGCCACAATGTCGGCGTGATCGTGCGGGTGGCCCTGGACGAGGGCGGCCTCACCGGCCAGATCCGCGCCGACACCTTCTTTCCGGAGGGAGACTTCAGGGCCAATTATTTCCGCGGTGACCGCAAGGCCGAGGTCGAGCGGCGCGCGCGCAAGATCGTCGATGACCTGGCGATCGCCCCCGACGCGCTCGCCGAGATGGCGCTGCGCTTCGTGCTCAGCCACCCGGCCGTTTCCACCGTCATCCCCGGCATGCGCTCGGTGCGCAATGTCGAGCGCAATTGCGCTATCGGCGACGGACGCGGCCTTCCGGCCGAGCAGCAGGAGAGACTGCGCGCGCACAAATGGCCGCGCAATTTCTATCGCGATTGAACCTTCGATCGACGTTTCGCAACGCTCGAACCGCCTTCCCAAGGCCGCCGGCGCCCCACGGACGCTCGCGGCCCGCGCCTACGCTCACGACAAGCCCGTCCCGAGGGAACGGAAGCGGCGCATGATGGTTGGAACTCCACGTATTGCACGCGAAGTGCAGAGAAGAACATTGGAGGTTCCACCATGTTGAACAGAGTGTTGGTTGCGGCTGCGATGCTCACGGTTGTTGCGTCGCCCGTCTTTGCACAGGCCGATATCAAGTGCGATCAGGCGGGGATGACGAAGCTCGAGACCGACGTCAGCCAGATCACCGATGCGATGAAGAAGGACTACGCCAACAAGGAACTCGCCATGGCTAAAAAGGCGATGAACGCCAAGGAGATGGACAAGTGCAAGACGCACATGTCCAACGCGATGAAGGGTAACGAGCCGATGTAGCGGCCGGCAAGCGCAAGGGCGCGCGACCCTCTGCGGAGGCGGCGCTCCCTCGCACATTGAGAGCAGTTCCACGAAAAGTGTGTAACGGTTTTCCGTCCGGAATTGCGTGGTCTCAAAGAGTTAGATCATTTCACTGTTTCAATGAAACAATGAAATGATCTAGAGCCATCCGATTAGCTCGAGCGTCTGGTAGCCGGCCAAAAGCGTGATCAGGGATCCGACGAGCCGCAGGAGCGTCTTCTCTTGCAACGCCTTGACGACCCATCCTGCAAGAGGCGCCGCAAAAACACCCCCGATGATCAGGCCGCCAACAGACGTGAAGTAATGGTGGGATTCACCGGCTTGTTCCCAATGGCCGGTTACAATCGTGGCGAGGAAGCTCAGCGACACTGAAAGTGCGATCAGGAATTCGGTCGCATTGACCGTTCCGATCACGTATCGCGGCTGTCCACCGGCGCCAAGCAGACCGGTGGTGGCGACAGGCCCCCAGCCGCCACCGCCCGCCGCATCCAGAAATCCGGCGATTGCGCCGAGCGGCGCTACAACTCTCAGCTTCACGGGATTGGTGGGAATACGACGAAACGACCGCAACAACAGCCAGCTCCCAACGACAGCGAGATAGGCTGTGACGAATGGCTTGACCTGATCTCCCTCAAACGAGGTAAGGACAAAAGCACCGAGCATACCCCCGCCAACACCAAACGGGATCAGTCGCCGAAACAGCTTCCAGTCGATGTTGCGATGATAAAGATGAGCCGACCCCGAAGCGGCGGTGGTGAACAATTCCGCGGCATGCGCTGAAGCTGACGCTTGCGCCGGCGGCACCCCAAAGGCGAGGAGCACCGTCGAAGAGATCACCCCATAGGCCATCCCAAGAGCACCATCGACCAATTGGGCCAGAAACCCGACTACCGCAAACAGCAGGAAGTCTTCTATCAGAGGCTCCGCCCATAAGTTGCGTCGCAGCAGCCTGGCGTATGCAACGCACACACGGAGGCCCTATGGCTCGACCAAGTTGCAGTCGGAATGCTCTTGGCAAGCAGAAAACGGACCATGCGCCGGGCTTGTTCCCGGGATGTGGCCAATTTCAGCGCTTGGCGCGGAAGGAAGGCGTGAGCGGTTTTCCACTCGTACTCCGCTTAAGCCATTGAAATCGAGTACGAACTGGCCGCCAAAGAAGAAAGCCGGGGCAAAACACCCCGGCTTCCTTTTGCCTCTTGGGAGGTAGGGGCATGCCGCGCCACGCATCCAGGATGCACAAGGGACGCGGCACGCTTGCAAATGGCGCATAACCCCGAAAATCGATGCGATTTTCGGGGTTATGCGCGTCCTCTTAGTTCTTTGCCTTGTCGACCAGCTTGTTCTTGCCGATCCAGGGCATCATGCCGCGCAGCTTCGCGCCGACTTCCTCGATCTGGTGAGCGTCATTGACACGGCGGATGCCCTTGAAGCGGGCGGCACCCGAGCGGTACTCCTGCATCCATTCCGAGGTGAACTTGCCGGTCTGGATGTCCTTGAGAACCCGCTTCATCTCGGCCTTGGTTTCTTCGGTGATGATGCGCGGGCCGGTGACGTATTCGCCCCACTCGGCGGTGTTGGAGATCGAGTAGTTCATGTTGGCGATGCCGCCTTCATAGATCAGGTCGACGATCAGCTTCACTTCGTGCAGGCACTCGAAATAGGCCATTTCCGGAGCATAACCAGCTTCGACCAGCGTTTCGAAACCGGCACGGATGAGTTCGACCAGACCGCCGCAGAGAACCACCTGTTCGCCGAAGAGGTCGGTTTCGCACTCTTCCTTGAAGTTGGTTTCGATGATGCCCGAGCGGCCGCCGCCGACGCCGCAGGCGTAGGAGAGCGCGAGATCAAGCGCGTTGCCGGAAGCGTTCTGGTGAACGGCAACGAGGCAGGGAACGCCGCCGCCCTTCTGATATTCGCCGCGAACCGTGTGGCCCGGGCCTTTCGGCGCGATCATGACGACGTCGACCGAGGCCTTCGGCTCGATCAGGCCGAAATGGACGTTGAGGCCGTGCGCGAAGGCGATCGCCGCACCGTCGCGGATGTTGTCGGCGATCTCGCCCTTGTAGATGTCGGCCTGCAGCTCGTCCGGCGTCGCCATCATGATCAGGTCGGCCCACTTGGCGGCTTCCGCGACCGAGAGAACCGAAAGACCGTCGGCCTCGACCTTGGCAGCGGTTGCCGAGCCCGGCTTCAGCGCGATGCGGATTTCCTTGGCGCCCGAGTCCTTGAGGTTCAGCGCATGGGCGCGACCCTGGCTGCCATAGCCGACGATGGCGACCTTCTTGGACTTGATCAGGTTGAGATCGGCATCACGATCGTAATAGACGCGCATCGAATTTTCCTTCCATTTGCTGGTCTGTTGTTCCACTGGCTGGCCCAAACGCACCCCGGAAGATCCCCTTGATCTTCGCAAAGGCTTATGCGTCCGTTTGAGACCCGCCGCTACCCTTTCTTGCCGTGGAGCGTAAGAAAGGCGTCGACCGCCCGCTCCGCCCTGCGGCTGAAACCCTTCTTCATCTCGCTCGGCTCCTCGCCGAGCAGCATCCGCAAATGCCAGTCGGAAACGACGAGACCGTAGAGCGCACCATAGGTCTCCTCGGCATCGTCGAAGGCGAGAAGCCCCGCCTTCCGGCCGGCTTCGAGCAACGCGGCGGCGCGCCGGCCGATCTGGCGACGACCGCGCTCCTGCAGCATGTGCCCGAGCTTCGACCCCTCGCGGCTCGCCTGGCCGATCGCCAGCCGGTTCAGCGCCAGCGACACATCTCCGGCGAGCACGTCGAGAAGGTCCCTGGCAAAGGCGACGAGATGCCGGCGGAGGCCCTCCGCATCGAGCGCCCCGGCGGAAACGTCGAGTGTCCTGACCTTGCTCGCCTGGTAGCCGATCATCGCCGAAATCAGCCCGTCACGATCGCCGAACCATTTATAGAGGCTTTCCTTGGAGCAATTGGCGGCCCGCGCGATGCCCGCCGTCGTCAGCGCCTTCTCGCCGCCGTCAACGAGCAGTCTCAGCGCCTGTTCGAGCACGGCGCCCTGACGCTCGGTCAGACCGCTTCCGGCACTTGCCCCCCTGCTCTCCAAGACACCCTGCACTTCGCCATCGCTCCGTCAGTACCGTACGGTACGGTTCGCATGTTTTTAGTGCGATGGCGCGGGAGCGTCAAGGCGATTTTGTGAGGAAATGAATGCGGCGGGGAAAGTGCCAGCAACCGGTGGCCGGCCATGCGTCTCGACGAGGTCAGACCTTCACGAGCATCGCCGTCCCGTACATGAAGGCGACGCCCGTCGTCAGCCCTGCGATCGTGGCCGGCGCGAGGAGCGCCGTTGTCCCACGTCCGTCGGACCGCATCAGATAGGCGGCGACCTCGACTATGACCTGCAGTATGGCTCCCGCTCCGACTGCCAGAGCCAGGGCCGACCATTGTGGCGCGTAGGCAAGGCTGCCGATCCAGAGACCGACGACGGCGGGTCCTCCGGCGAGCAAGGCCAGCGCCGCAAAGATCCAGAGCGCCGGCCGCTTCTTCAGCAGCGGCGCCGAAATTCCGATGCCTTCGGTGATGTTGTGCGCCATGAACCCCAGCACCAGGAACGAGCCCAAACCCGCCGCTCCTGCCGCGAAGGCCGCACCGATTGCCAACCCTTCGCCGAGATTATGGAGGCCGATGCCGAGCGCGATGAAGGTTGCAAGCGCCACCCCGCTCGGCGCGCCCTGACGTCTGCCGACTGCCATCAGCAAAAGGAAGCTGGCGGCCGCCGCAAGCCAGACCATCGCCTGCCCCTGGAAGATGGCCGCCGCCTCGCCCGCCAGCTCGAACGCTTCTGCCGTGGCATCGACGAGAAGGAACGCCAGCAGCCCGACGGTCAGTGCGAGCAGGAAATCCATGCCGTCACGGCCGACGCCACGGAGGGCGGGATAGAACATCATTCCGATCGTCACGGGTACGAACCCGACAAAGACGCCGAGCAGCGCTTGCGACAGAAGGCTCGTGGCGTTGTGCGCCGGCGTCGGCACGGCGACTGCGATTTCATGCTCGAACGTCGCCCCAGTGTTGGTGACGATGTTGATCGCGTGCGCCTCCCCCAGCACCCACGGGAACGGCAAATGAATCCAGGCCGTCGACCCACGGCTGATCGGCCCGGGCGGATCCTGCGTGAACTGCCAATAGGCGTCGTCGACCTGGACCTGGGCGATCGTCATCGGCTCCGAACCGCCGGCGCGGACGAGGACGCGGATACCGTCATCCGACAGGATCGTCCGCTCGAAGGTCAGGGTTTCGACAGGTGGGGCGCCATTGCCGAAGCGCTGCAACGGATTGGTAACCACAAGCCAGACGATCGCCAGGCCAAGTGCGGCCATGGGCAAAATGAGCCACAGCAGCGCCGCACGGGATTTGCGCGCCGGGCCGGCGGTCTGGTCGGCTGCCGTTATGCGGGAGACCTCGTTCATGCGATCGCCTCCACGACATCAAACATGCCCGACCAGCCGAGTTCGGTGAACTCCGATTGGTGCGGATGGAACATGTAGAGGCCGGGCTCGTGGTCCTTGAACGAAAATTCGATGATGCCGCGCTGGGCCTGGCACTGGGTGATCAGGTCCACTGTCTTGAGGGTCGGTGCCAGGGTCGTTCCCTGGTCGAAATAATCGAAGAAATTGCCGTGCAGGTGGAACGAGTTGATCGGGTCGAATTCGACGATGTTGGCAAGATAAATGCGAACCGGCCTGTCCCGCACGATCCGGATCGGCCGCTTCATGTAGGCATGCGCGACCGTGTTCACCGCGTAGACTTCGTTCTCGTTGTCGAAATTGGTGTCGAAGCCGTTCATCACCATGGCGAATTCCTGCCACTCGGCGTTTTCCGGCGTGCCGAGAAGGCGGGAACGGGCAATGTCGGTGAGCTCTGGATGCCTGGCGGGATCGGGGTCGATGACGAAAAGGCCGTACATGCCCTTCTGGATGTGCCGCTTCAGCGGAAGCGCATGGCAGTGGTAGAGATGGCAGCCGAACGGCCGCGCGTCGAATTCGTACACGAACTCGTCGCCGGGATCGATCAGGCCCGCGCCGGGAACGCCGTCCATGCGCGCCGCGTGAATGCCATGGAAATGCATTGAATGAGGGTGCGAACCCAGGTTCCTGAAGACGATCCGTAGCCGGTCACCCTCGGTCGCCCGGAGCGAGGGGCCGGGCACGCGCCCGTTATAGGTCCACGCCGGGAACATGATCCCGGGCGCAATTTCGATTTCCCTGTCGATCGCCTCCACTTCGAATGTACGAAGGTTCCGGCCGTCGGGCAGCCGGGAAACGGTACCCGTATCCCACTCCGTCAGCAGCTTCGCGGTCTCGAAACCATTGCGCGCTTCATCGACGTCACCGACGGTGATCATCGCTCCGTGGGCCGAACCATGGCCCAGCAAGGGCGAAGCGGCCGTATGCGCTGAATGGCCGGCCGAATAGTCTGATTGAGCGAGCGACGATCCACTCGCACAGATCACGCTCCCACCGGCAGCCGAAACGCCGCCCCAGAGCAGTCCACGTCTGGTGATTTCAAACGGCCCCCATTTGGTCATGCGGGCACTCCATCGTTAGTACGATCAAATAAAATAAGCACAAGACAGGAAATATAGCAATGGCTAAGTCATGAGACAGGGTCCGGTTCGATGCGCGGGAGTTCACAGGGTGAGACATTTTTAGCCATTGCTATGATTTCGACAGAGGCCTACGATGTCGCGCAAGGAGCCATACGATGTCCGACCAGACAGCCAGATCTGAAGAGATCACGATGCCCCTCATCGACCCGGAAACCCAGGTCGAGAGCTTCCGCCAGACCCGGAGCAACCGGCGGACGGAGCTTGTCGAGGACTATGTCGAGCTGATTGCCGACCTGATCGATGACAACGGTGAGGCAAGGCAGGTCGAGATCGCGCAGCGGCTTGGCGTTGCCCAGCCAACGGTGGCGAAAATGCTGAAGCGGCTGGCCGCCGAAGAATTGATCGTCCAGCGGCCGTACCGTGGCGTTTTCCTGACGGCCGCCGGACGGGAAATCGCCGAAAGGTCAAAGGCGCGCCACGAGATCGTCGTCTCGTTTCTCCTCGCGCTGGGCATCAGCCCAGCCACCGCCCGCATCGATGCCGAGGGCATCGAGCACCACGTCAGCGACGAAACGCTCGAAGCCTTCGGGCGCTACATCCGCCGCGCGGACCGCAAGGCGCAGTAATCCTCAAGTGCTGCTCCTTTGCGCGTATGAGCAGACGCGTGGCGCTGTAGTCACCTCATCGCCGTCTCAAGGTCGCCAGCCATGCACCGCCGCCTCCACGAAGGCGGCGACCGCAGCGACGCTCGGCACGCGCGCCCTTTCGGGATGGATCATCAGATAGGCGGGCCGATCAGCCACGGTGGCCGGCTCGTCGACGATCTCGAAGCGCGGATCGTGCCGGACGGAGAGCTCCGGCAGCATCACCTCGGCGCCGAGCGCAAGCGCGGCTTCGGTCAGGATCTCGAGTTTATCGGCGGTGAGCACGACGCGGGCCTCCGGCCTTGCCCGATCGAGCGCCAGCATTTCCGGTACATGCGCAAGCGTATCGCGGTAGCGCACGACCGGATGCTCGCCCGGCAGAAGGCCGGCGGGGCGGCAGAGCCGGAAGCGGATCGCGCCGATGCGCTTGATCCGCGTCGTGTCCTCGCCGGTGCGGCCGAGGCGCACGGCGATGTCGGCCTCGCGGCGCTCGAAGCTCAGCGCCTGGTCGTCAGCCACGAGGTCGAGGGTGATCCCGGGATGGCTGCGCTCGAGCTCGCCAAGCGCCGGCGCAATGATGTGGGCGAGAACGAAGCTGACGCTCGTCATGCGCACATGGCCGTGAAGCTCGGCCGTCGCCCGCTTCAGCGCTGCCATCGACAGCGACGCCTCCTCCGAAATTGTCTGCAGCCGGTCGAGCACCGTGGCAAGCACCGGTGTCGGCGTAAGCCGTCCACCGATGCGGTCGAAAAGCGCCGCCCCGATCCGCCGCTCGAGCGCCGCGAGCCGGCGTGCAATCGTCGTCTGGTCAACGCCGAGAGTGCGCGCGGCGGCACTCAGTGTCCCGCCCCGAATGATGTGGTCGAGCAATTCGAGGTCAGCCCAGCTCTCTGCATTCATGCAGGTTCATCTCCGAAAACTTCGACTTCATCGGCGTTTTCGCGGAGCATAGGGTGAAGCATCCGAACAGGCAATGGAGCCCGCCATGACGACCTCGCCCTTCACCCTCTTCTCCCTCGCCGGCCGCGAGCCCGTGCCACCGGCGCTTGGCGAAGCCACGCTGATCCTTATCGACTATCAGAACGAGTATCTTTCCGGACCGCTGACGCTCGTCGCCGCGGAAGCCGCCGTCGGGCACGCCGGCGTCCTGCTTGCCGCCGCGCGGCAGGCTGGCGCGAAGATCATCCATGTCGCGCACAAGGGTGCGGCTGGCGGGCCCTTCGATCGTGCCGCCGAACGGGGCGCGTTCATCGACACGCTGAAACCGCTTCCCTCCGAGGCGATCGTCGAAAAGCCGCGTCCGAACGCCTTCTCCGGCACCGGCCTTGCCGATCTCGTCGGCCCCTCCGGCACGAAGGTCGTGATCGCCGGTTTCATGACCCACAACTGCGTGTCCTCGACGGCGCGTGCCGCGCTCGATCTCGGTTACGAGATCACTATCGCGGGCGATGCCTGCGCCACCCGCGACCTCCCTTCGCCGGCGGGCCCCGTCACGGCGCGTGAACTGCATATCGCCGAACTTGCCGCACTCGCCGATCGCCATGCCTGCGTCACCGACGTCGCGACACTCACCCTCCGGAAAGGCGAGGCAGCCTAAGCTGTTGGTGAAGATGACATTTCGGGCGCCGGCCATCCGCCGGCGCATCGGACACATTACAAAAATATAATGATCTCAATGCTTTTCGCTGATCTCGTTCATCTCTATTTTGAGAAGCAATGAACGCAAGCGAAGCGGTGAGGCCATGAGCAAGGCAGCGAAGACGATCAGGGACGAGGCGACGGCGCTCAAGCCCACCCCCGCCAATGTGCGTGTCATCCCGGCAGCCGCGCCGCCGGTTCGCCGGAAGCGCCGCTCGCGCCTCTGGATCGCCGTGCCCGTTATCCTCGCCGTGCTCGGCGCGGGCTATTATGCCTGGAGCCAATACGGGTCAGAGCCGACGACCGCCATGATCACGCAGGTCGTCGCTCGCGGCGACATCGAGGACAACGTCACGGCCGTCGGCACCCTCGACGCCATCAACTCCGTCGATGCCGGCGCACAGGTTTCCGGCCAGTTGAAATCGCTCCATGTCGAGATTGGCGACAAGGTCGAAGCAAACCAGCTTGTCGCCGAAATCGACCCGGCCACGATCGAAAACCGCATCGAAATCGACCAGGCGGAACTCGCTAATCTCGAGGCGCAGCTCGTCTCGAAGAAGGCGCAGCTCGTGCTGAAGCAGGCGAATATCGAGCGCCAGCGCAATCTGGTCGCGACCAACAGCGTTTCGCAATCGACGCTTGACCAGGCGGTCGCCGATCATGCTGCCGCCGGCGCCGATGTGAAAGCCATCGAGGCGCAGATCCGCAAGCAGAAGGCGACGCTCGCCGGCGACAAGGTCGATCTCGGCTACACCAAGATCTATGCGCCGATGGCGGGCACGATCGTCGCCAATCCGGCCAAGGAAGGCCAGACCTTGAACGCCAACCAGACGACGCCGACGATCGTCACCATCGCCGATCTTTCGACGATGACGGTGAAGGCGCAGGTCTCCGAGGCTGATGTCGGCAAGCTCAAGATGGGCATGGACGCCTATTTCACCCTGCTCGGCCAGCCCGGCAAACGCTTCACCGGCAAATTGCGGCAGATCCAGCCGATGCCGGACACGGAAAACAACGTCGTCCTCTATTACGCCCTCTTCGACGTGCCCAACCCGACGGGCGAGCTGATGATGTCGATGAGCGCCCAGGTCTTCTTCGTCGAGGCTGCGGCCAAGGACGTCCTCGTCGTCCCGAGCGCAGCGATCCATGCGAACGGCGAAGGCAGGGCGCAGGTGACCGTCGTCACGCCCTCGGGCGCGACCGAGAACCGCGCAGTCGAGGTCGGCATCCGCAACCGCGTCAGCGCCGAGATCGTCAGCGGTCTTGAGGAAGGCGACCGCGTCGTCGTCGACGCGGCGTCCGCCTCGACCGGCGACAGCGCCCGCGGTAACCGTGCGCGCGGCATCCGCATGCCGCCGATGTTCTGAGCGCGCCCATGACCACGCTTCTCTCGCTCAGGGACGTCAGCAAGACCTATTTCAACGGCGATCTCGCCGTCGAGGTGCTGCACGATATCTCGCTCGACATCGAGGCCGGCGAATTCGTCGCGATCATCGGCCAGTCCGGCTCCGGCAAGTCGACGCTGATGAACATTCTCGGCTGCCTCGACCAGCCGACCTCGGGCGAATACCTGATCGATGGCGAACGGGTCTCCGGCTTCGACGGCGACGAGCTGGCGGCGCTGCGCCGCCGCACCTTCGGCTTCGTCTTCCAGGCCTACAACCTGATCCCGACCGCGAGCGCCAGGGAGAATGTCGAGGTGCCGGCCGTTTATGCCGGCATGCCTGCGCGCGACCGGCACGACCGCGCCGAGGACCTGCTGAAATCGCTGAAACTCGGCGAGCGGCTTGACCATCGCCCGAGCCAGCTTTCCGGCGGCCAGCAGCAGCGCGTCTCGATCGCCCGGGCGCTGATGAACGGCGGCCGCGTGATCCTCGCCGACGAACCCACCGGCGCGCTCGACAGCCAGAGCGGCGACGAGGTGATGGCGCTCCTGCGCGAGATGAACGAGAACGGCCACACCGTGATCGTCATCACCCATTCGCGTGAGGTCGCCGAGCAGGCGGACCGGCTCATCGAAATCCACGACGGCCGCATCATCGCCGACCGGACGAAGAAGGGGCGCAGCAATCCGGAGGCTGCAATCGGCCTCGCCCAGCGCACGCGCGAAGGCTTCGCCGCGATCGCCGATGTCTCCGAGGCGGTGAAGATGGCGATGCGGGCTTTGCGCGCCAACCTCTTCCGCACCATCCTCACCCTGCTCGGCATCGTCATCGGCGTCGGTTCGGTGGTCGCGATGCTGGCGATCGGCACCGGCGCGCAGGACTCCGTCCTGAGCCGCATCTCCTCGATGGGATCCGATCTCCTGCTTGTCCGCCCGAGCATGGCCAATTTCCGCGGCAGCGCCGGCGGCAGCAACGTCACGCTCGTGCCGGCCGATGCCGACGCGATCCAGGAGCTACCGAACGTCGCCTTCGCCGTGCCGGAAATGACAAGCACGGTGACGCTCAGGCGTGGCAATGTCGACTACCAGACGACGGCGAACGGCACGGTGCCGCAGTTCACGGCGGCGAAATCCTGGAACATAGGTCGCGGCGAGTTCATCAACCGCAACGACATGGAAAGCTACGCACCGGTCGCCGTCCTTGGCGAAACCGTGGTGAAGACGCTATTTGCGGACGGGTCCGACCCGATCGGCCAATATGTGCTGGTCAACAAGATCCCCTTCCAGGTGATTGGCGTGATGAGCGAAAAGGGCGCCAGCGCCGGCGGCAACGACCAGGACGACGTGGTCCTCGTACCGCTGACGACCGGCAGCATGCGCATCTTCGGCCAGCGCAACATCCGCACGATCACTGTCGAGGTGAAGGACTCTTCCGCCATCGACCTGACGCAGGATCGCATCCAGGCGCTGCTCAACGAGCGGCACAAGAAGGAAGACACCCAGATCACCAACATGTCGTCCGTACGCGAGGCTTTCACCGAGACGTCGAACACGATGAAGCTCTTCCTGGGGTCGGTCGCGGCGATTTCCCTGCTTGTCGGCGGCATCGGCGTCATGAACATCATGCTTGTCAGCGTCAGTGAGCGGACGCGCGAAATCGGCGTGCGCATGGCGACCGGCGCGCGCGAGCGCGACATCCTCGTGCAGTTCATCGTCGAGGCGCTGGTCGTTTCCGCGATCGGCGGAGCGATCGGAGTCGCTGCCGGACTGGGCACCGGCGCCCTTGCCAAGACCTTCGGCATGCCGGTGAGCTTCACCATCGGCCCCGTGGCGCTCGCCTTCGCCTGCTCCTTCCTCACCGGCCTGCTCTTCGGCTTCCTGCCCGCCCGCAACGCCTCCCGCCTCCAGCCAGCGGTGGCTCTCAGCGCGGATTAATCCGGATGAGGAAAGCTGGCGCTTCCGCCCGCATGGCGCCTTGTATCTGCCTCCCGGCGACGAGAAAGCACGCCACTCACAGCGCAGGACACCGGAGCCGCGAGGACACCTGTCGCCTCACACCGACGGTTCGATCACTGCGACGAATTTTTGCGCCAGATCCTGTGAAGCCGCCTTCCGCGGGTGGAGCTCATCGTTCCACCGCCCCTGCACGACGTTCTTCAGGTTGACGAGGGTGACATTGTCCTGGGCGCGTTCAATCCGCTCGAGCATGTCGTAGAGGCGGTCAACGAGATAGGTGAGAATGCCTTCGATGAGCGCGTCGTCGCCCCCCAGGCTGAAGCCGCGGCGGGTGAAGGGCTGGCCGAGCCACGGTCCGTTCGCCACCGGCTTTGGAACGTCGTAGCCATGGACCAGCATCTGCGTCCGCTTTGGAGTCGACAGGATCGCAACGTCGCGCGCGATCTCGTTATAGCCGTCCTCGAGCGAGCGCACCTTCCGGTCAAGGACATCCAGGCGGAGAAAACTTCTCGGATCGCCGGGCGTGCCGGAGGTCCGCGGCCGCAGCAGTTCCGTCAGGGCGCCGCCGCCGAGGATGTCGTTGCCGCCTCCGGAAAAGATGAAGAAGTCGAAGGAGGCGGATTTCACCAGCTGGCGGTAATCCTTCTTCTGCCGCATCTGCTCGAAAGTATCCCCCGGATAGGCGACGTTCTGGGCGTAGTAGCGCCCCTCGAGGATATCGAAGAATGTCGGCGCGTAGCCAGCCAGAGCCGACAGCGGCCAGAGGATGTTGATCCAGGAATCGCCATCCGCGCAGATGCGGATGCCGCTCGCCTTACGCGCGGCCATCGTGTCTGCGGGCAAGGCCGAAGACTGTAGCGCACGCACGGCCTGTTCGTCCGTCAGGTAGCGGCCTTGCGCATCCTTGACGTGATAGACGAGACAGATTCCGGGGTCTTTCTCGAGGAACACCGACGCGGTGCCGGCAGCCTCCTTGGCCGCCTTCCGGCTGACCTCGCCCACATCTGCCTCGGCGGCCTTGCCGCCCGCCTTCCGCGATTTTTTCCCCTCCGCGCTTTCCATGATCGCGCCCCCGAACAATCGAAAATAAATAACACATATCCGGGTATCGGAACAGATCGGCGCAATCCTGGATAGATTCGCTTCGGCCACCAAGGCGGGCTCTGTGGTGCTCGCGACGCGGAGAAATGGCGCGAATGGCGCCATTGCCACAATTTTGCTTCACGCAGTCGGCAAAGTTCGCTCGCTATCCAGCGGATGGCAGGGGAATACCGAATTTTTGTTTCGTTAGAGTTGGGCCAGAACCCTCGCGGTTCGCCCGCCTGTTGGGGCCGTGTTGCAGCGTTCGACGCAATACGGGAACGTCACCGTTCTGCGCGCTGGATAGAGAAACAGAACAAGAGCGGACTCGGCTCGGCCGAGCCCGACGGTGTCTTATTGCGCGTTCGAGCGAGCGCGTAATGGCGTTCTAGTGCTTTGATTCCAAAGCACTTTACTCGCTTCCAGTGTCTCCGCGTAGAGGCGGACGGATCTAGCAGTGAACGCACACCGAAAGATGGCAAGGAGACTCAAGCCATGAGGGTTATAGCGTTTCTCGCCGCAATGTATGTCGCCTTTACAATGCCGGATACGGCTACCGCCGGCATGTTGGCCCAGGCCCAGCAATTTACCGGACTGCATGAAGTCAAGAACAACAGGCGGCTGCGCGCCGCCCTCGGCATAAACCCCGCCCGCACGCCATGGTGTGGCCATTTTATGGGCATGATTGCCCGGAAGTCCGGCCGACAGCCGCCCAAAGCCTATAGTTTCGCAAGTTCTTGGCTGCACTTCGGCGCACCGGTGCGCCTCGCCTATGCGCGTCCAGGCGACGTCATCGTCGTGCGCACCGGTCGCGGCTACCACGTCGGGATCCTCTCCGCCCTATCCAGGTCGACCGCACAACTGATCGGCGGCAACCAATCGGGGCGTGTTCAGCTGTCGCAGTTCAGCCGAAGACAGGTCGTCGCCGTACGACGATAGCCGAGAGAAGCGGCCACTGCATGTCTCCTGAGATCGGAGCCGATCCAGGGATAAAACATGCAGCAATTCGAAGTGCTACAGCGCCCTTCGCGCGTCTCATGAGACGCGCGCGCTGTAGCGCCTCAGATCCTCTGCGCGCCGGCGATCCGCTCCCAGCGGCGGCCGTTCGATTGAGACTGGCGGGCGAAATAATCATAAGGGGTCCTCGACCAGTCGCGAACCGAGTTGGTCATGTTGTCGAGGACGAGGTCGCCTTCGCTGGTACGCACGGTCAGCACCGTGTGCCCCTCGCCGCGATAGCGGGCGACCGTCAAGAGCAGCGCCGAGGCGGGCCAGCCGCGCTTGAGCAATTCGCGCTTCTTCAGAATGGCGAAATCCTCGCAGTCACCGTAAGCCGTGGGCACGCGCCAATCATCATCCCGGCCGACATTTGCCAGATCGCTTCGCTCCCTGATGCGCGCATTGACCGCGCGGTTGATCTGCTGCAACTCGCTCGCCTTTTCCGGATGCAGGACGACCAGCTTGCTTCCGCCGCCGGTGCTGCACAGGCGCGGCTCGCGCGTGCAGAACGAGGAAAAGGCCGGTGGCGCAAAAGCCTTGCCGCCGGTCCTCATTGTCGTACCGGCATCGGCCACCTGCGGCATCACGAACAGCAACAGAGATGCGGCCTGAGCGATGAACAATTTCATGAATTTTCCCTCCAACGGCGGGCGTAACGCTCCCGAGCCCAACTACACATAATCAATGGGGATTAACTCAAGGTTGATTAACCCGAAATTGGGCGATGTTATGGCCCAACTACTAATAATTCGTAACTTGACCCGTTAGCGCTTTACGCGAATTATTTACTACTTATTTCAAATATTTATTTGTTGGAGTTGTGTAATGTCCAAATTAAACAAGTCCGTATTAAGAATTTTCTTTATCCTCTCAACAGCATCAATAGCATCAGTAGTTCTCACGCCGGACGCGCATGCGGTACAGAGACAGCGTATGACTGCAAAACAATGCGGCGCGCTGACGGAAGATAACTTCGCGGCCTGTTGTGTAGCGCTTAACCGCTCAAAAATCCTCACTCCCGCACAAATCAAGATGTGCCCTCCACTGTCGACAGCAACTATAAAGGGTGCCGCGACGGGCGGAGATGAGCGCAGCGACGCCAGCCCGCCCAAAGGCAGTGGCGGTGGAAAAGGCGGCGGCACTGGTGGCAGCGGCGGCACTGGCGGCAGCGGTGGTAGCGGCGGTGGCGGTGGCGGCGGCAGCAGCCCTCCCCCTCCTGACGACGGTGATGGCGGCGGCAACAATGGCGGCGGCAACAGCGGCGGCGGCGGCAACAGCGGCGGCGGCGGCAACAGCGGCGGCGGCGGCAACAGCGGCGGCGGCGGCAACAGCGGCGGCGGCGGCAATGAAGGCGGCGGCGGCAATGAAGGCGGCGGCGGCAACGAAGGCGGCGGCGGCAATGAAGGCGGCGGCGGCAACGAAGGCGGCGGCGGCAATGAAGGCGGCGGCGGCAACGAAGGCGGCGGCGGCAATGAAGGCGGCGGCGGCAACGAAGGCGGCGGCGGCAACGAAGGCGGCGGCGGCAACGAAGGCGGCGGCGGCAATGAAGGCGGCGGCGGCAACGAAGGCGGCGGCGGCAACGAAGGCGGCGGCGGCAACGAAGGCGGCGGCGGCAACGAAGGCGGCGGCGGCAACGAAGGCGGCGGCGGCAACGAAGGCGGCGGCGGCAACGAAGGCGGCGGCGGCAACGAAGGCGGCGGCGGCAACGAAGGCGGCGGCGGCAACGAAGGCGGCGGCGGCAATGAAGGCGGCGGCGGCAATGAAGGCGGCGGCGGCAACGAAGGCGGCGGCGGCAATGAAGGCGGCGGCGGCAACGAAGGCGGCGGCGGCAACGAAGGCGGCGGCGGCAACGAAGGCGGCGGCGGCAACGAAGGCGGCGGCGGCAACGAAGGCGGCGGCGGCAACGAAGGCGGCGGCGGCAACGAAGGCGGCGGCGGCAACGAAGGCGGCGGCGGCAACGAAGGCGGCGGCGGCAACGAAGGCGGCGGCGGCAACGAGGGCGGCGGCGGCAACGAAGGCGGCGGCGGCAACGAAGGCGGCGGCGGCAACGAGGGCGGCGGCGGCAACGAAGGCGGCGGCGATCAGGGCGGCGACCAGGACGACAACAACCAGGGCGACGACAAAGGCAAGGCCGGCGGCAAGGACAAGGCCGAGGGCAAGAGCAAGCACGAGGCCGGCGACAAGAACAAGGACAAGGCCGGCGGCAAGGGCAAGGACAAGGCCGGCGACAAGAACAAGGACAAGACCGGCGGCAAGAACAAGGACAAGGCCGGCGGCAAGAACAAGGACAAGGCCGGCGGCAAGGGCAAGGACAAGGCAGGCGACAAGAACAAGGACAAGGCCGGCGGCAAGGGCAAGGACAAGGCCGGCGGCAAGGGCAAGGACAAGGCCGGCGGCAAGGGCAAGGACAAGGCCGGCGGCAAGAACAAGGACAAGCCCGGCGGCAAGAACAAGGACAAGGCCGGCGACAAGGCGCCCGGTAAAGGCGATGACAAGGCGCCCAGCAAGGGTGCTGACAAGACACCTGGCAAGGTTGATGACAAGGCACCCGGCAAAGGCGGCGATAACGGCGCAGGTGAAGGCGGGCAAGCCAATAATGGCAAAGGCAACGGCGGCAGTGACGGAATTCCCGGCAATTCCGAGCAAAGCGACGACAACCGTTGATGCACGCACGGCGCGTTCCAATGAACGCGCCGTGCAACCTGCGCACTCTATAACTTTATAAAAGCGCGCGCGGCAGGAAATCCCGCCGCTTTCAGGCCTAACCTGAATGCGGCGTGATCTGCCGAGATTGGCGGGTTCCCGTAGCCTTCATGCGACTGGAAAGACGCACGGCTACAAGGGCCCGCCTCTTTTCGCTCTTATCCATCCGGCGATGGTTTCTTTATACCGGCGGAAACCGCGGAGTGGTCGTCCCCGTAGACCCACGACATTTCTTGCGATGCGCGCAAACGCCCGCAATCAACGATCGTCAGTGGTCATGCGCGGATCGGGAGATCGGTGTGCTACACCAGACCGCCTCTTCGCATTGGGCCACGACCGACAGGTTCTCGGTGGTTCACCGCGCCGTTGACAGTGAGACCAATCCTTTGAAACGACGCGATTTCCAGGAAAATTCGTTACGAACTTCCTTCAGAAACGAATAGCGACCCCGATGATCGGCCCGTGCTCGATCACGTCGTATGTGAAACCGTCATTGCTGTAGTCGACGCCCATGGCGCGATAGCCGGCAAGGGCAGAGATCCGGTCGTTGATGTTGTAGCCGATCGCCCCGACCAAGTCCCAGTCCAGGTCGGCCTCACCGGCGCCAACGAGCCCCCAGCCGGTAACGTACCACTCCGGCGTGAACGAATAGAGGCCGCGCAGGCCGACCAGCCCGTCGACCCAGGTTTCCTTGTCTTCTCTCGAAACACCGTCCAGAATGCCGCCCCTGAACGAAATCTCCGTGTCCGCCGACCAGACCTTGACGCCGCCGATGACATCGAGACGGGCGCTGCTGTCGTCGACGACATTATAGCCGGCGCCGAGAAGACCGGAAAAGGTTGACGTTTTCACATCGACCTTGTCGGCGAAAATTCCACGCGGCGTGGCCGAATCGGTCGATACCTTCGAGTATTGCAGATCCGTGAAGATGCTGAAGCGGCCGTATCTCGCTTCGCCCGCCGCCATGAGGCCGAAATCGAGGTCGGGAATGATGTCGCTGAAGCTCTGGTCGATCTCGACCGTCGGCAGGCCGAACGACGCCGTATCTCCCTCGAGCCCGGCCATCCAGAAATAGGGCGCAAAGGAGAAGGTCCAGCCTTCGGGGCTCTCTTCGGGCTGAGGTTGAGGCGCCAGCGCCGGCAGGATATCCGCCGCGTGAACCGGGCCGCTTGTTGCCAGCGCGAGAAACGGAGCAAGGACGCAGATTGACGCAACTCTCATGACAGTTCCCCCCGCGCCGCTTGGCGCTTTCGCTGCGTGACCGCCCTCCAGGGGGAGCGGCGGCATTCCCTCTACTGCATGTTCCCTTAAATCTGAGCCGACTCAGGGACAAAAACATGCACCAACTCAAAGTACCACAACGTACTTCGCACGTCGGATAAGACGCGCGGCGCTGTAGAGAGCCGTTGCGTGCTCCGACGATTCGCAAGGCCGATGCAACGCATTGAATTGCTGGATGATTTTCTCGGCAGGCCCGCGCTCGATCCAGCAAATCACAGAGCCGGACTATCCCACAGCTACGCAGCCTAGACAAGAATTCGCAGCTGACACACGCACGAGAGGATCTCCGTGTGGCTTTCGCGCACCTGCTCCATCGCCCACTTCGGCGGGCGGGATGGCAACCTTTCAGCAACCCCTAGTGCTGATAATGCCGGCGCAATCGAGGACCGAATCGGATGGCCAAGGCGAGTTCAAAAAGGCGGAAGCGCGGCACGAGCCGGAAGGGCAATGGCGGCGGCATGGTGCCGTGGTATGTCGCGGCGGTCCTTATGATCGGCGGGATCGCGGCCTATGACCATCGGGCGAAACTGCCGGATCTGCCCGGCGCCTCCGAGGTGGTCGCCATGCTTTCACCGAGCGAGACGAAGACAAGACCGGT